>PKUM01000041.1 GCA_002868855.1 Chromatiales bacterium
ACATTCTTACAGCATTTCATCGAGGTAGATTGGCAGCATCGCGCGCCAGGCCGGCCAGTCATGGTCATACTCGCTGCCCCAGCCCACGACGCGGTTCGGTACTTGTTTACTGCCCAGTACCCCCGCCATGCGCCACGTTTCTTCCGGATCCTCCCAGCGTCCGCCGACATAAGTCAACAGTGCGAAGCGTTGGCGCAGCAGATGCAGTTGTTCTCCATCTCCCAGTCCTGGCAGGTAATGCAGCGGAGAACTGTAGAAAAGGTCCATGGTAAATCCGTCATGGCAAAACCGGCTGTAGTCATAGGTTCCGCTCATACCGATTGCCGCCGCGAATACGTCCGGGTGCCGACACATGCTTGATACGGCATTGAATGCGCCTAGCGAGGCACCCGCCGTGACTATTTCGACGGTCTCGCTGCGACAGTCGCGGCGGATATGCGGTACGACCTCGCGATACATACACTCGTCGAACCGGTTCTGCAGCAGGCAGCAGTACTCCGTACTGTGTCCGCCTTCGATCCATGCCCGTCCCGCCACACTGTCGACGGAATACAGTTTGACTCGTCCGGCCTCGATCAGGGGCCATACGGCCGCGATAATGCCCATGCGCTCGACTTCGTCCGCATCGCCGCCGGCGGTCGGAAACAGCAGTACCGGCGTACCCCAGTGGCCCCAGCGGCTCACTCGCAGGTCGCGCTCGAGACGCTCGGAAAACCACACGACCGAATCTTTCATCGCCCCTAGCTCACGAGAAAACTGTCGCTGTTGTCATGCTGGCCCTCCGCGTCGCGCCAGCCCTGGATGCGGTCCCAGAACATGTCCAGGAACTGATCCACCTCATGCCGCGGATATAGTGACACGACTTTTTGCCGGATAGCGTCGCGCGCCGCGTCACTACCGAAAAATTCCCAGGCAATAGCGTCGAGATCGCGAAGGAATGTCATGCAGAACTCTGCGAATCGTTCGGCGTCGAAACCGGCGCGGGCAAGCGCCGCGAATTGCGCGAGTTTTTCCCGGTCGGGGAGATCGGAGTCGGCGATATCGTAGAACGGCTGCCAATGCAGGTTGCGGCGCATCGGCCGATCCGTCGCCGCGCAGAAAAGTGCCCAGCGTATCTTGGACTTGATCAGCCATGGAAAGTGGTAGTGCAACGATGTTACCTGGCTGTCGGGGCATGCATTGGCGAAATCGATCGGATGCCAGGTGCCGTTGCGTTTGAGCGACTCGCAGGAGTTGAAATCCCAGCCGAAAAAGCTGTTTATCGTCAATGTGGTATCCACAATCTCTGCCACGTCGGCACTATCCAGGAAACCTCGATCCAGGCCGTAGCGGTCGTGAAGAGGCGCGTCAGGCTGGTATTTCACCAGCCTGACTTGAGGGCCAACCCCGACCGCACGAACAAAGTGTTCGAACGGCCAAACCCCTTTCTGCAGGATCATCACCTGTTTTCCGCTCGACTCGTAGGCTTCGCGGAGATCGTGTTCGTTGTCGATCTTGCTGACGCCGGCCCAGGCACCGCCGTTGTAAGGTTTCATGAATAACGGGTACCCGATCTTTTCGCCGACTGCCGCCAGATCGAAAAGTTTTGCGTAACGCTGCAGAGTAGGCTCGAGGTCGTCAACGGGATCGTATTCCTTGGGCGGCAGCAGCCAGGTGTCGGGGATCGGCAGGCCCAGCCGCATCATTGCGCTGTAAGAGGTCTGCTTTTCCATCGACTGCAACGACCATGGGTTATTGAAGACGTACAAACCATCGAGAAGGATCGATTTTTTTAGCCATTCCCGAGTCGGGTAGTACCAGTGACTCAGGCGGTCGATAACGACGTCATAGCGACAGGACTGGCGCAGATTGAAGGGTTCGATAGTGACGCGCTCGCAGGTAATGCGTACACGATTACCGGCGATACGTATGTCGGGGCGAAGGCGCTCGAGAATGGACTCGAAGCAAATTGGCCAGCAAACGTCGGCGCCCAGGGACAATCCTATCCGGCGTGTCTCTTCGCTCATTACTGTTGCGCCCTCCGGGCTCGTTTTTTATTCGTAGACCATCCAAAGTGGACCGGGAAAAAGCCAGCTCAGCCCCGCGCGCAACCGGTCCCTCCAGTTTTCCCAGTTGTGGCCGTCACGCGCCTCTTCAAACCGCACTTCTGTTCCTGCTGATTGCAGCAAGGGCACCAGTGAGCGGTTTTCATAGATAAGAGATTCGTAGATTCCGCAGCTTACAAACATCTTGCTGGCGGGGCGGCCAGGTTGTTGCCGCAACCGGTTGACGAAGTCTACCACTGGATCGAATATCTGGCCGCGATTGTGAGTGCCGATATCGGTGAACGCAAAAGAGCCCGATTGCAACAGCAGCCGATTGAAGAACCCCGGGTAACGCCATGCCGTATGCAGCGCCGCGACAGCACCGAAACTCGCCCCGAGCAGGCCGCGGCTCGCGGGTTCGTCACGTAGCGGAAATGCCTGTCGCAGAGCAGGGTAGAGTTCCTTGACGATGTAACGCGCATGGTTGTTGTTGGCGGCGTATTCCACGAGGCGCTCGCCGGGGTCTGACAACGCAACGATCATGGGCGGAATTTCCAATCGGTGGATCAGGTTATCGAGGACCTGCTGTAGTCCGGAAAACCTCAGATAGTCGCTGCCATCGTGTGCGACGAGCAGCGCATAGCGTCGCTGGCGGCGGAATCGCGCAGGCAGATAGACATGGACCTCCTTGCTTGCGCCGAGTGACTCGCTGTCAATTGAGATCTGTTCGATGGTGCCGCGGCGTGCATGCGGATTCTCGAGCGTCCATTCCGGGCGCGTGTAACCGTGCGCACGGCAAACCGAGTTGGCGCCGAACGGATCCTCCGCGACGCTGTCGTTGAGCGGGTCGACGATCCAGTGGCTGTTGGTGCCGCTGACTACCTCGAATTTGTACTCGATTCTCGAGCCGCGCGGCAGATCGAGCCGGAAAAACCATAGATCGTGCCGGCCGAGTGCCTCGAGTGACTCGGCGGTGGGCAAGCCGTAAATCCAGTGCCGGAGCCTGACCGCGTCCGCCGCACCGCGATAGACGAAAGTAACGCCGGCATTGTCGATTAGCGGAAATTCGGCGGCCGCAATCAGCGCGTCCACCGCATCGGCCGGGGCAGCACTGGCCGCGGCCAGGAACGGGTGCAGTTGGCTCATGCCAGTGGGGCTCCGGCAAGGTTGCCCCGAGCGGTCAGTCGTGCCGTTCCCTGAGCCATGACCGGCTTGTGCCCGGTCACTCGGATTAGCGATCCGGCGTCCAGCGTTACCGGCTGCAACGGATTGAATCGACGCGCCATCAACGCGACCCGGCGGGGGTCATGCAGGCGCAATCGTTCGCGAGCATGAGGAAGTGGCAGCAGGCGCGGCAACAAGCCGAGCCCGGAGTCCAGAATCTCCGCATGTCCGGGACCCTGGGGCGGACTGTCGTGGAACAGCACGACGCGCTCCGATAGGGCCATGGCGCCGGCCGACCAGGCGATCAGCCTTTTCTCCCGCAACTCCGATTCCAGCCCGAACAGTCGCAGCCGGCTGAGTAATGCGGCAACGTGTCCACCCGCCACAAGCACGGCAGCCGCAGCATCCAGCCGCCGCACGATGGCATCGCGTTGCTCCGCCATGGCGGGCCGATGCGCGGGCCGCCAGCGGGCGTTGAATACCGCATGAACTGCATCGATCTGGCGCACATGATGGCGATCGAGGGCACGGATGGCGTTCAACGCAGAGCGCTGTTCCGCAAGCAGTGCCGCGCTGGATCCGGTCTCGGCGGCCAGGCCCAGGTAGGCTTCCATCGCATGATGCAGGCGGCGGCGATACCAGCGCTGGCGTTGTCGCAGCCCGGCCTGGCGGGTTCTGTGTGCGTCTGCCAGTTCCGGATCGAGACCCAGAGCATGATCCAGCCGCTGATAGAGATGCAGATCCTCGACTTCTCTGTCGAGGTGATGCTGCAGTTCCTGTACCTCTCCCTCGCGCTGCTGCCATCCGGCGGTAATTGAGCATAACGCCCCATCAGTCACGATCTGGCGCGTGGCATCCATCAGGTTTGGGTGATCGGCCTGTGGACCGAGAATGATGATATCCGGCATGGCGGGATTCTGGCAGATGCCGGACGGTTAGAGTGAGTGTGCGGTCCCGGTCTGGCACCCGAAATGGCGCGTAATGTCGTCGGGATCTTTTACACCAGGCTGAACTGGTTTTGCTTTCCTGTTTCTAAGCTTATGAAAAATATAGAATTTAAGAAAAGGTCCGAATCTTGCAGAAATCACTGGCAAGCAGTGCGTTTTACGCGAACGATTCAGAGCAGCAGGGGAGTATCGATGCGTCCATCAGCCAGAAACGCGAACGCAAATCCGGATTCTGCGGGGGCTATAGCCTGCCAGCGATCCGGGGAGGACAGGCGCAAGCGCGTGATCTGGAGCTTGATTTACGGCAGTGTGCAGCGCCGCCGGCGCAGCGCGAGGCGCACGGAGGACAGCGCGACCTTTATTGCCGACTGGCACTCCCCGTCGCTGATGTACGTGGTCGTGGCCATTTTGTTGCTGAGCGCCACCGATGCGATCCTCACGCTGCAACTGCTGCAGATTGGCGCTCACGAAGCCAATATTTTTATGGTCGGGCTGATTCATGGCGATTTGCAGACCTTCGCAGCGGTCAAGATGGGTCTCACCGGTCTCGGGGTCACCTATCTCGTCATTCGCAACGAGGCGCTTTTGTTCGGACGCCTGCAGGTCCGCTACGTGCTTCATTTCGTTCTGGTTTGCTATATCGCGCTGATCGGCTACGAGCTGACGCTGCTGTCCGCCGTGAAACGCATGATGTAAATATTTATCCAGCATCCAACTGGATAAATATTCAGTAATAAAGACTGGCGATGAACTGCGATTCGGCCGCCTGCGCCCGCAATCGACGAAAAACCAGCATTTTTCCGGTTTTTCTGGGGCTTGCGCGTGAACTGAGCGCGCTGCTTGGGCTAGAATACGGCGCCTTGTCCAAAGGTTTTTCCACACTCGGAATTTTGCCGCCGCATGAGCCATTCGCTGAAGGACCGTTTTGCGTCGAGTTATCTCTCCGGCGGTAACGCTGCGTATGTCGAGGAACAGTACGAACTCTTCCTGCGCGATCCGGATCGGGTTTCCCCTGACTGGCGCGACTATTTTTCCAGCCTTACCCAGGATCGTGGCGGCGAGGTTGCGAGGGGCCCGATAGAGGAGGCGTTTGCGGCTCAGGCACGCAGCGGTCGTCCGGGTCGTACCGCCGCATCGGGTGCGGCCGACGAGAAACAGGCGGCGGTGGCCAGGCTGATTCAGGTCTACCGGCAGCGAGGTCACCAGATTGCCGATCTCGATCCGCTCGGATTGTGGCAGCGTCCGGTTCCGTCGGTACTGAAACTGGAGTATTTCGGGCTGTCAGAGGCGGATATGGACTCCAGCTTTGCCACGGGCGGTTTCGCAGGGTCGTCGCGGTTGCGTCTGCGCGAATTACTCGAATTGTTGCAGCGAACCTATACCGGCAAGATCGGTGCCGACTTTGCCCATGTGTCGCGTGCCCGTGAGCGGCATTGGTTGCAAGAGAGATTCGAAGACCTGGATGGCTGTTATCCGCTTGCCGGGCAGGACAAGCTGGAGCTGTTGCGTTCCCTTACCGCGGCGGAGGGTATCGAGCGTTATCTGCACACCCGTTACGTTGGGCAGAAAAGATTCTCACTGGAAGGCGGTGACGCGCTGATTCCGTTACTCGAGGATCTGATCCAGCGCGGCGGCAGTGCGAATCTCGAGGAAGTCGTCATTGGTATGGCTCATCGCGGCCGGATCAATGTGCTGGTCAACGTGGTTGGCAAGGCGCCGTCGGAGTTATTTTCCGAGTTTGAAGGCAATTATGACCCGGAGTCGCTGACCGGTTCGGGCGACGTCAAATATCACCTCGGATTCTCCACCGACATAAAGACCAGTGGCAGCAATGTGCATGTCGCGCTTGCGTTTAACCCGTCGCATCTCGAGATCGTCAACCCGGTGGTGGAAGGTTCGGTGCGAGCGCGCCAGGAGCGCCGCGGCGATGCTCATGGCGCCAGCGTGTTGCCGGTGCTGGTGCATGGCGATGCCGCGTTTGCCGGGCAGGGCGTCGTGATGGAAACCCTGCAGTTGTCTCTGGCGCGGGGTTTCAGTACGGGTGGAACCGTGCACGTTATCTGTAACAACCAGATCGGCTTTACCACCAGCGATCCGCGCGACGCCCGGTCGACTCCTTACAGCAGCGATGTGGCCAAGATGATCGAGGCACCGGTGCTGCATGTGAATGCGGATGACCCCGAGGCGGTAATCAAGGCCACTCGGCTGGCGTTGGACTATCGCACCGAGTACCGCAAGGACGTGGTGATCGACCTCGTCTGCTACCGTCGCCACGGTCACAATGAGGCCGACGAGCCGGCCGCCACCCAGCCGAAGATGTACAAGGCGATTCGCAAGCACAAGACGGTCAGGCAGATCTACGCCGAAAGACTGGTTGACGAGGGCCTGCTCGACGCCGCGCGCGCGGACGGACTGGTTGAGGAATACCGCAGCCATGTTGACACCGGGGAGCGGGTATCTCCGGTTTCGCTGGGCCTGATCGGTAACCAGTTCACGGTAGACTGGAGCCGCTATCTCGATGGCCACCTTTACCAGGATGTCGAGTCGGCGCTGGACCCCGAAACCGTTGCGGAGCTGTCCGCCGCGTTGACCACTTTGCCGGACGAACTGAAACTGCACCCGCGCGTCGATCGGATCATCGGCGATCGGCGCAAGATGGCGAGCGGTGATCTGCCGATCGACTGGGGCTTTGCCGAATCGCTGGCCTATGCGAGTCTGCTGCGCGACGGATATGCGATAAGGCTGACTGGCCAGGACAGTGGTCGCGGCACATTTTTTCACCGTCATGCGGTGCTTCACGACCAGGCAAGCGGCAACGACCACATTCCGTTGCAACACGTGGCGAGCGAGCCGAATCGTTTCCGCGTTACCGATTCCCTGCTCTCTGAGGAGGCGGTACTTGGATTCGAATACGGCTACAGCACCACCGATCCGGAAACACTGGTTATTTGGGAAGGCCAGTTTGGCGATTTTGTCAACGGCGCCCAGGTAGTAATCGATCAGTTCATTAGTTCGGGCGAAGCCAAGTGGGGACGCCTGTGCGGACTGACGCTGCTGTTGCCGCACGGCTACGAGGGGCAGGGGCCAGAGCATTCTTCCGCCCGACTCGAGCGCTTTTTGCAATTGTGCGCCGAACACAATATGCAAGTGTGCGTGCCTTCCAATCCCGCGCAGATGTTTCACATGCTTCGCCGGCAAATGCTGCGTGACGCGCGCAAGCCGCTTATCGTAATGACGCCTAAGAGTCTTTTGCGTCACCGCCTTTCGGTTTCGGCGCTGACCGACCTTTCGCAGGGTCAGTTTCTGAACGTGATTCCGGAGAGCGAGACGCTCGATGCGGACAAAGTTCGCCGGGTCGTTTTTTGCAGCGGCAAGGTGTTCTACGATCTGCTCGAGTCGCGTTCGACGCACTCGATCGACGATGTTGCGATCATTCGAATCGAACAACTCTACCCGTTTCCAAGTGACGAATACGCTTTGGAGATCGGGCGCTACGGCAATGCCAGTGAGATTGTGTGGTGTCAGGAAGAGCCTGAAAACCAGGGAGCCTGGTACCAGATACGGCACCGCTTGCATGAGGCGCTGCTGCCCAGGCACAAACTTCTGTACGCTGGGAGAGCAGGTGCGGCGGCGCCGGCTTCCGGCATATACCGTATGCACGTTCAACAACAACAGACGCTGGTCAAGGAGGCGCTCGGTATCGCGGCGACCGTCGAGGCCGGCGATGACACAGATGCCAGTAGCAGCGTCAGTCTTAGGAAGAAAGCATGACAATTGAAGTCAAAGTCCCGCAATTACCGGAATCGGTAGCCGACGCCACGCTGGTTGCGTGGCACAAGTCAGCTGGTGATGCCGTCGCCCGTGACGAGAACCTCGTCGATCTCGAAACCGACAAGGTCGTTCTCGAGGTGCCGGCGCCGGCCAACGGCGTTCTCAAGGAAATCCGTATCGCGGACGGCACCACGGTCACCAGTGGCGAAGTCCTGGCGATTCTGGAGGAGGGCGAGGCCCCGGCTTCTGCGCCGGCGGCGGCTGTCGCGGAGCCCGCCGCGAAAGAGTCTGGGGAGCGGGAGGCCGCACCGGCCGAGCCGGTCGCCGAAGCAGGCGGCAAGGCTGCCGCAAAACTCAGCCCTTCGGTACGACGGCTTCTTGACGAACACGGTCTCGATGCGGAATCGATCCCCGGGAGCGCGCGCGATGGCCGCCTGACCAAAGCCGATGTAAACAAGTACATCGCTGATCGCGGCAAGGCGTCACCGGGGGTAGCCCTTCCCGACGGTGGGCGGGGAGAGAAACGTGTGCCGATGACGCGCCTCCGGGCACGCATTGCGGAGCGCCTGGTCGAAGTGCAGCAGTCCGCGGCGATGTTGACTACGTTCAACGAAGTCGATCTGACCAAGGTCATGGCGTTGCGCAAACGCTACCGTGATCGATTCGAAAAGGACCATGGCGTGCGGCTCGGCTTCATGTCGTTCTTCGTCAAAGCTGCGGTTCAGGCGCTTGGCCGGTTCCCGGCCGTAAACGCATATGTAGACGGCAGCGAAATCGTTTATCACGACTACTTCGATATTGGCATCGCGGTTTCGACCGAGCGCGGCCTGGTGGTGCCGGTTTTGCGCGATGCGGATTCGCTCGGATTTGCGGAAATCGAGCAGGGCATCGGCGACTTTGCCGGACGCGCCCGTGATGGCGCCCTGACTATCGAAGAGATGACCGGCGGCACTTTCACGATTACCAATGGCGGCGTGTTTGGCTCGCTGCTTTCGACGCCGATCATTAATCCGCCGCAGAGTGCGATTCTCGGCATGCACAAGATTCAGGAGCGGCCGATGGTGGTCGACGGGCAGATCCTGGTGCGGCCGATGATGTACCTGGCACTGACTTATGACCACCGTATCATTGATGGCCGCGAGTCGGTGCAGTTCCTGGTGGCGATCAAGGAGGCGCTGGAAGACCCGGCGCGCCTGTTACTTCAGATCTGATTCGATACGCGTTTCCGGTCGCGCCTCTGCCGGTTTCCTGCTGTGGCGTGCCTTGTGTGGCGCTCTTATTAAGGAAGGTTTTTCATGAGCGAAAAATTCGATGTAATCGTTATTGGCGCCGGCCCGGCGGGGTACGTCGCCGCGATTCGCGCCGCCCAGAACGGCCTGAAGGCCGCCTGTATCGACGAGTGGAAAAACTACGACGGCAGTTTGTCGTATGGCGGCACCTGCCTGAACGCAGGTTGTATCCCTTCCAAGGCGATGCTCGAGTCGTCGGAACTCGTTCATCGTGCCCACGACGAATTTGCGAAACACGGTATCAAGGTCGACGGTATCGAAGTGGATATCGCGACGATGCAAAAACGCAAGGCGGGTATCGTCAAACAGCTGACCGGTGGCATTGAAGCGCTGTTCAAAGCTAACAAAGTGATCGCACTTCAAGGTCACGGCAAATTGCTCGGACCCGGCAAGGTCGAATTTACGCCGCACGATGGCGCGCAGCAGACGCTCGAGTCGGAGCACGTGGTACTGGCCGCGGGCTCGGTGCCGGTGGAATTGGGAATTGCGCCGTTCGATGGCGATCGTATTGTCGACTCGTGGGGAGCGCTCGAATTTACCGAAGTGCCGGCCCGCCTCGGTGTAATCGGCGCCGGTGTGATCGGTCTCGAGCTCGGCAGTGTGTGGAAGCGACTCGGTGCCGAAGTCGTTGTGATCGAGGCAATGCCGGATTTTCTGTTTATGGCTGATAAGCAGATCGCGAAGGAAGCGCAGCGGCATTTCAAAAAACAGGGCCTGGACATCAGGCTCGGTGCCCGACTGACCGCGGCGCAGGCCGGAGACGATGGCGTTACGGTGCGCTACGAAGATGGCAAGGGCGAGCAGGAGCTCGTCGTAGACAAACTGATAGTGGCAGTCGGGCGCAAGCCGTATAGCGAGAACCTGATTGGCGCCGACATCGATCTCGAACTCGACGATCGCGGCTTCGTTGTAGTTGACGAGGAATGCCGTACCGCGGTTGAGGGCGTCTGGGCGGTTGGCGATCTGGTGCGCGGGCCGATGCTCGCACACAAGGCATCCGAGGAAGGAGTAATGGTTGCCGACCTGATTGCCGGCAAGGTCGCTGAAATGAACTACAACACAATCCCCTCGATCATCTACACCGCGCCGGAAATTGCCTGGGTCGGCAAGACCGAGGAAGAGGTCAAGGAAAGCGGCCGTTCCTACAAGGTCGGTACATTTTCGTTTGCCGCGAACGGCAGGGCGAAAGCTCTCGAGCAGGCCGCCGGGCTGGTGAAAATCATTGCGGCCGAGGATGACGACGAAATACTGGGTGTGCACATTTGTGGACCCATGGCCGGCGAACTGCTCGCCGAGGCGGTGCTCGCGATGGAATTTTCCGCCAGCGCGGAGGACATACAGCGCACGATTCATGGGCATCCGACGTTGTCGGAGGCGCTACATGAGGCGGCTCTTGCGGTTGACAAGCAGGCGATTCACGCGATCAATCGCTAGACGCTCCGAATGGAACGTTCGCGGCGGGCGCGGTTCACAGCTTGCGTTCGGCGCTGATCACGTTTGGTAGTGTCGTCAGGCGATTGAGGATTCGGCTGAGTTCGTCGAGGCCGCGCACGTTGATCGTCAGGTGAATGTCGGCCGTATTGTGTGACGGAAATGTCTCCAGCTTCATTTCCTGGATCGAAATCCTGGCGTCGGCGAAGACACCTGTTACGTCACGAGTCAGCCCTTGCCGGTCATAGGCCTCGACCCGGATTTCAACCTGATGGCCGTCGTCGTCGCCGTTTTCGTTCCAATCGACCTGCAATACCCGCTCGCGGTGACGTTCGCGCAGCCGCAGGAGGTTGCGGCATTGTTTGCGGTGAATCGTCACGCCGCGGCCCTGGGTAATGTACCCGGCAATCGGCTCGGGTGGCACCGGATGACAGCAGCGTGCGAAATTCGACATCAGATCGCCGATGCCGTCTACCGAAACGGCGCTGCGATTGCGCTGGGCGGGGCGTTGTCCGCGAACAGGGGATCGGCGTGAACGTTCGCTACCGCCGGGTTGTTGCTGGGCGGCCGCCTGTGTCACGGCGGCAAGGCTGATGTCGCCACACCCAAGGCTGACATGGAGTTCGTCGATGTTGCCGATTTTGAGTGCCTTTAGAAGCACCGGTATTTTCAGGTCGCGCAGACCCAGCCGTCCCAGTTCGCGGTCGAGCATCAGCCGGCCATGGCGGCGGTTCTGATCCTGATCCTCGCGGCGGAACCATGCCCGCACTTTGGCCCGACTCCGCGGCGAGGAGAGATACCCGCGTTGCGGGATGAGCCAGTCGCGGCTCGGATGCGCGTTCTTGGCAGTAATGATCTCGACCTGTTCTCCGGTGTGCAGAACATAGGTCAGCGGGACCATCCTGCCGTTGACCTTGGCGCCGCGACAATGGTGACCGACTTCGGTGTGTACGTGATAGGCGAAATCCAGGGGCGTCGCACCTTGCGGCAGGTCGACAACATCGCCACGCGGACTGATGACATACACCCGATCCTCGAAAATTTCGGCGCGCACCCGGTCAATGAAATCTTCGGCAGTATCGTCCTGCGAATCCGGCACGAGTAATTGCCGCAGCCAGTTGATTTTTTCATCGAACGCGCTGTGCCCGCGCCCGCCTTCCTTGTAACGCCAGTGGGCCGCTACGCCCAGCTCGGCATGTTCATGCATTTCGCGGCTACGGATCTGTACTTCGAGTGCCTGGCCGCCCGGCCCGATCACCGCGGTATGGATAGACCGGTACCCATTCTCCTTGGGCGTGGCGACGTAGTCGTCGAATTCTCCCGGAATGTAATGCCAGAGACTATGGACGACACCCAGGGCCGCATAGCAGTCGGCTACTGAATTCACCAATACCCGCACGGCCCTGATGTCGAAGAGCTCGTCAAAATCCACCTGTTTGCGCTGCATTTTGCGCCAGATGCTGAATATGTGCTTCGGGCGGCCGCTGATCTCCGCTTCGATGCCCTCGGCGGCGAGCTTTTCAGTCAGCGTTTGTTTGATCGTGAGGATGAAACGCTCACGATCGCTGCGTCGTTGGCGCAGAGCACCAGCGATGCGCCGGTACGTCGCTGGCTCGAGATAACGAAAGGCGAGGTCTTCAAGCTCCCATTTCAGTTGCCAGATGCCCAGCCGGTTGGCCAACGGCGCAAATACCTCCTGGGTCTCGCGCGCCGCAGCGCGCTTGTCCGTTGCACGGCCATTTTTCAGGCGCCGCATGGTGTCCAGTTGCTCGGCAAGGCGCACCAGAACCAGGCGAACGTCGCTCGCGATGGCAAGCAGCATCTGGCGCACGCTTTCCGCCTGGTCGCGCGATAGCGTCGAATCGGGATTCCAGTTTTCGGGAAGCTGAAAATCGCCCAGCGCGACCAGGCCGTCGACCAGTACTTGTATTTCCGTGCCGAAAGCATCGCCGATACTGGCGCTGTCCAGTGCGTCGGCGTGAACCAACGGAAACAAAAGCGTGGCGCAGACGAGGTCGGGATCGCCATGCAAGCCGCGAACCAGTTCGGCGATCGATTCGCCGCGTTCGCGGGCCGCCACGCTGCGGTCGCTGCCGTCTGCGCCAATCGCGTCGTCGAGCCATTCCCGGACCCGCTCGAGCGACAGCCCGGGCCGGGCCGGGCCGGAACTTTGGTTTGTTTCAACTGCTGTTGCCAAGAGATAGCCTGAGGATGTGCTGGCCACCGATAGCCGTTATCATACGCCGATTCAGGGGGCCATGGGTCTGGTCTTCTGCGAAGTTCTTCGAGGAGCAATAAATGTTACGGATCTGCAGTGTGTTGGCACTGTTGTTGCTGTCGTTCGTGCGCCCGGCCGTGGCAGAGAGCCCGGCGCTCGATGTCAGCTTCAATGCGGATGTTTTCAAAGTCGCTTTCGCATTTCCGGTTTTTGACAGGGCCGCGCTGGAAGCGAGCTGGTTGCATAGCGACGAGGATGGTGAACTAGTCGGTCTTGGTATTTTTCGTACCGGAATAGCGTCCCCGGGCGCGAGCCCGGTGAAAGCGGGTCTCGGCGCCAAGATCGTGTACGGCGATCCCGACAAAGGCGGCAGCAGCGGCGGTTCGATCGCGCTGGGTGGTTATTTCCGCTGGGTCTTTCCGAATTACGACCGGATCGGAATCGGCGGCGAGTTGTATTACGCCCCTGGCGTGCTGTCGTTCAATGACACCGATACCTACGACGAGGAGAGTCTCTACGTCAGCTACGACATCATGCAAGACGCGTGGGTATACCTCGGAGTCCGGCATGTGCAAATGAAATTCGAGGGCGATCCGGACGTGACTTTCGACACCGGTGTGCACCTGGGAGTGCGGCTGAGTTTTTGATTTTCTCAAAACGAATTAAGGAATACGGATTCTAGGTATGGCAGGTCATAGCAAGTGGGCCAATATTCAGCACCGCAAGGGTGCGCAGGACAAGAAGCGCGGCAAACTTTTCACCAAACTGGCGCGTGAAATCACCGTTGCGGCGCGAATGGGAGGGGGCGATCCGGGTTTCAATCCGCGCTTGCGTCTCGCGGTGGACAAGGCCAAAGGGCAAAGCATGCCCAAGGACAATATCGAGCGTGCGATACAGCGCGGAACCGGGGAGCTGGAAGGCGCCGAGTACGTGGAAATTCGCTACGAGGGTTACGGTCCGGGCGGCGCCGCCGTCATGGTCGATTGCGTAACCGACAATCGTAACCGCACAGTGGCCGAGGTCCGGCACGCATTCTCGAAGTTCGGCGGAAATCTGGGGGCGGACGGGTCGGTCAGTTACCTGTTCAGCCACGTTGGCCTGCTCGAATTCGGTGCCGGTGTCGACGAGGACGCGTTAATGGAAGTTGCGCTTGAGGCGGGGGCGGAGGACATCATCACCGGCGCCGACGGTTCGGTCGAGGTGATCACCGATCCGCAGGAATTCGAAGAAGTTCGTGACAGGCTGCATGCGGCTGGCTGGCAGACAGAGGTTGAGGAAGTTACCCAAAGGGCATCGACGTCCGCTGTTCTTGGTGAGGGCGAAGCGCAATCGATGATAAAACTTCTCGAGATGCTCGAGGATCTCGACGATGTGCAGAATGTCTATTCCAATGCCGATATTCCCGACGATATTCTGGCGGCGCTTTGAACCAGGCCGCCCATGGTCCTTGTCACGGCGAGACCAGCCGTACAGCCAATGAGCGCTAGTATCAGAATTCTGGGCATCGACCCGGGTTCGAGAATTACGGGTTGGGGAATCATCGACGTATCCGGGCAACGGATTACCCACATCGCCAACGGTCAGATTCGTACTGATGGTTCGGATTTCCCGGCGCGGTTGGAGCAGATTTTTGACGGGACTCGGGAGATCGTGGAGGATTATCAACCGGAGGAAGTCGCGATTGAGCGGGTATTCATGCATCGCAACGCCGACAGCGCGCTGAAACTCGGGCAAGCGAGGGCTGCCGCAATATGCGCGACATTTGCGAAGCGGGCGGGCATTCACGAATATGCCGCGCGCGAGGTAAAGCTGGCTGTCGTCGGTACAGGTGCTGCCGACAAAACACAGGTGCAGCACATGGTAGGTGCATTGTTGTCGCTACGCCGGACGCTTCAGGCCGACAGCGCAGACGCTTTGGCCGTGGCGATCTGCCACGCCAACCAGCGCCGCACCCGGGCACTGCTTTCGCGGAGTCTGGGTAAATGATCGGTTTTGTGAGGGGTTTGCTCACAAGCAAGCAACCGCCGTTGCTGGTTGTGGACGTTAATGGCATCGGCTACGAGATCGAAGCCCCGATGTCGACTTTCTACGTGCTGCCAGCGGTGGGCGCGGAAATCACGTTGGTAACCCATCTGCTAGTCCGGGAGGACGCCCAGATCCTGTTCGGTTTTTCGACCGAGTCCGAGCGGCGTCTCTTTCGTGACCTGATTCGGATCTCGGGGGTCGGCGCCAAAATGGCGCTGGCAATCCTGTCGGGAATCAGTGTCGAGGGTTTTGTGCAGTGCGTGCAGAACGAAGATACTGCCTCGCTAATCAAGGTCCCGGGGGTCGGCAAGAAAACCGCGGAGCGGCTGATTGTCGAAATGCGCGATCGCATCGAAAAAGGCGCGGTTGCAGTGCCGGCGGGGATGCCCGCCGGACCCGAAACCGGATCGACGCCCGCAACCGAGGCGCAAAACGCGCTTGTTGCACTGGGCTATCGCCCGGCCGAGGCGTTGCGGTTGCTGGCTTCGATTGATACCAGGCAACTGGAAACCGAGGAAATAATTCGTCGTGCTTTGCAGAATATCGCGCCGCGATGAGCGCCGGAATCCGACCGAATTCGTCCTTTGGCGAACATGTTTCGGCTTGTTACGCATATTTTTTTGCCGTTGACTGAACGCGGCAGGGACCGTTTACGAGATGCTTGATCAGGATCGAATCATTTCCGCTGACGGCTCGGGCGACGAGGCCGATTTCGATCGAGCCATTCGGCCGCGTACGCTTGCCGAGTACATCGGCCAGGCTTCGGTAAAGGAACAGCTCGAGATATTTATTGAGGCTGCGCGGCAGCGAGAGGATTCGCTTGACCATGTGCTGATATTCGGACCGCCCGGGCTTGGCAAGACCACACTGGCGCACATTATTGCCAACGAAATGGGGGTCAATCTCAGGCATACGTCGGGGCCGGTTCTGGAACGGGCAGGTGATCTCGCAGCCCTGCTGACCAATCTGGAGCCGCACGATGTGCTGTTTGTGGACGAGATCCATCGCCTTAGCCCGGTGGTGGAAGAAGTTCTCTACCCGGCGATGGAGGACTATCAGCTCGACATCATGATCGGTGAAGGGCCGGCAGCGAGGTCGATCAAACTCGACTTGCCGCCGTTTACGTTGGTCGGGGCAACCACAAGGGCCGGGCTGCTCACATCGCCGTTGCGTGATCGCTTTGGCATCGTGCAACGACTCGAGTTTTACAGCGACCGGGAACTCGGCGGTATTGTGCGCCGCTCCGCGGATATTCTCGCGCTCGAGGTCGATCCCGACGGTGCCGCGCAGATTGCTGCGCGCTCGCGCGGAACCCCGCGGATCGCCAATCGCCTGTTGCGACGGGTTCGCGATTACGCCCAGGTTCGGGCGGCCGGCAAAGTGACGGCAGCCGTGGCGCAGAAAGCGCTCGATATGCTCGATGTCGACGCCCAGGGATTCGATGTGCTCGACCGCAAGCTGTTGCTCACAATCATCGAGAAATTCGACGGCGGGCCCGTAGGAGTGGATAGCCTGGCGGCCGCGATCGGAGAGGAACGGGATACGATCGAGGATGTCATCGAGCCGTTTCTTATCCAGCAGGGTTTTTTAATGCGCACCGCACGCGGGCGGGTCGCCACTCGCAACGCTTTCCTGCACTTCGGACTTGCCGCTCCGCAGCCCGACAACCGGGCAAGCTCGCTCGAATTGTTCGAAGCGGACGATGAGTCCTGAGTGGGGACGGCCGGGCAGTACCGGCGGACCGCGATTGCAGCATCGTGCTCGTTTTGCGGTGCGTTATTGCCGGCTCGTGAAGCGGGGCAGATGAGTGAACGATTCCTTCCGTTTTTCGGTCAGAGTTTACTGGGAAGATACCGATGGAGGCGGTGTCGTCTACTACGCCAACTATCTCAAGTATCTGGAAAGAGCACGCACCGAATTTCTGCGCAGTTGCGGGTTTGAACAATCCGCATTGCAGCGCGAGCAGAACCTGGTGTTTGCAGTTGTGTCGGCGCAAATCGATTATCTGCAACCGGCACGTCTTGACGATGCACTGAGGATATCGGCGCGGCTCCTCTACGCGAGCCGGGCTAGTCTGACGTTTGCGCAGGCAATTTGCCGCGCCGACCGCGACGAAACGAAGATATGCCGGGCGGAAGTAAAAGTTGCCTGCCTGGATGCAAGTACTTTCCGGCCGCGCCGCATTCCCGTGGCCATCCTCGAGGAGCTGCACTAGATGCAAGGTGATATTTCGATTCTGGGTCTGATTCTGCAAGCCGGCGTGGTTGTGCAGTTCGTGATGTTTCTGTTGTTGCTGGCCTCGATTGCGTCATGGGCCATTATCTTCCGCAAGCGTTCTCTTATCAGCAACGCGAGGTCAACGGCAAACGATTTTGAGCGTGGTTTTTGGTCTGGCGGCGATCTGGGTGACATGTACCAGCGTGTCGCATCTTCTCCGGGTGAAGCTCAGGGCATGGCCGGGATCTTCGAGGCCGGATTCCGCGAGTTTGGTCGTCTGCGCCAGCAGGCCGGCTTGCCGTCCGACCAGGTGCTGGAAGGTTCGCGGCGGGCGATGATGGTATCGCAACGACGTGAGATGGACCGGCTCGAGGACAACCTGGCCTGGCTGGCGACGATTGGTTCCACCAGTCCCTATGTCGGTTTGTTCGGCACCGTGTGGGGAATCATGAATTCCTTTACCGCGCTCGGAAATGTCCAGTACGCCACGTTATCGCAGGTTGCGCCCGGTATCGCGGAGGCTCTGATTGCGACGGCGATGGGACTGTTTGCGGCTATTCCCGCGGTGATTGCATACAACCGCTATGCCGATCAGGTCGGCCGCCTCGAAAGCCGCTACGACACGTTCATGGAGGAGTTCTCCAGCATACTGCAACGCTATGCGCCGGCCGGCGCCGGGGACTGAGCGACTATGGCCACGCCTTACAACAAGAGACGATTGATGGGTGAGATCAACGTCGTTCCGTATATCGACGTCATGCTGGTTCTGCTGATTATTTTCATGGTGACCGCGCCATTGCTGACCCAGGGTATCGACGTCGATTTGCCAAAAGTCGGCGCGGACCCGCTCGATACCCCCGACCGAGAGCCGCTCGTGCTGACTGTCGATGCGGCCGGCTCCCTCTATCTGAACGTGGGCAGCGATGAGGACGAGGCTGTCGACGCGGCAACGGTAGTGGCGCGGACGGCAGCAGTATTGCAGCGGGCAGCCGACACTCCGGTTCTGGTCAAAGCGGACCAGGCTGTCGCCCACGGTATCGTGGTAGGGGCCATGCGACTGCTGCAACAGGCCGGTGCGCCTTCGGTTGGAATTATGACCGACCCGGAACAGCAGACCGAGGTCGTTCGCGAGTAGCCGCGCCGTGATCGAATACCTGCGAAGTAATGCCGTTCCGCTGGGCCTGTCCGTTGCGTTGCACAGTGTTCTGGTGGCGCTGCTGATTTCCGGTATCGGTCTGCCGAGCCACATTCAGCCGGTTGCTGCGCCACCGGTGGTCCAGGCAACGGTGGTGGATCAGGAACGAGTGGAGGAAGAACTGCGTCAGATCGAACTGGCGGAACAGCGCGAGCGCGAGCGTCGCGAAGAAGAGCTGCGGCAGCAGCAGGAGCAGGCGGAAGATGTCAGACGCAAGCGCGAGCAGGAAGAGCAGCAACTCGCCGCCGCGAAGCAGGAACGCGAAAAGGCGGAAAAGGAGTTGGCCCGGAAACGCGAGGCAGATGCCGAGGCTGAGCGAAAACGGGTGGCCGACCTGGCGGCCAAACGCGAAGCCGACGAACGTGCGGAGCGCAAGCGCGAGGCCGACCTGAAAGCACGCCGCGAAGCGGAAGCGGAGGAGCGCAAACGCAAGGAAGAAGCCGAGCGTCAGCGTCTCGCGGAGCTGGAACAAAAACGCAAGCAGGAAGAGGAGCGGCTGGCGAAAATCGAGCAGCAACGGAAACAGGAAGAGGAGCGCCGTCAGCGGGAGCTGGAAGCGCAGCGTCAGCGCGAAAGCGAGAGTCTGCTGGCGCAGCAACTGGCGGAAGAGGAAAAGCGGGTAGCGGCGCAGCGCTCGGGACTGCTTGGCCAGTATATGGCGTTGATCAGGCAAAAAGTGGAACGATCCTGGATCAAGCCGCCATCGGCACAGCCTGGCCTGAAATGCACGGTACAGGTCAGCCAGATTCCGGGCGGAGAAGTGGTATCGGTGCGCGTGGCGAGGTGCAACGGCGACGATGCGGTGGTGCGTTCGGTGGAGGCGGCTGTCTGGGCGGCTTCGCCATTGCCGTTACCGGCCGATCCGTCGCTGTTCGAGCGCAGCTTGTCACTGGAGTTTGCGCCGACCGAATGAGGAATTGGGATTGAGCAATAAAAGAGGCATTAGCTGAGATGAGGAAAAGACGGTCAGCCGCGGGCGCAATATTTGCGCTGTTCGGCTTCGCGTTGCTTGCGGCCGGCCCGGCCCGGGCCGAACTGCGAATCGAGATTACCAAAGGCGTCAGCGGGGCGGTGCCGATAGCGGTGGTCCCATTCGGCTGGCGGGTCGACGGTGTCAGTCCCGCAGACGATGTCGCGGCAATTGTAGCCGCCGATCTGGCACGCAGCGGTCGGTTCGAACCGATGCCGAGGTCGCAGATGCTGGAGACGCCGACCACGGGTGCGGAAGTCGATTTTCAGGACTGGCGCCTGCTGAATGCGCAGATTCTGGTGATCGGTCAGATTACCCCTGCAGGCCCTGATTCGGTGTCGATACAATTTCAGGTTTTCGACATCTTTCGCGGCGACCAGATTCTCGGATATCGAATGAACGCTCCGGTTGAGCGCCTGCGCGGAGCGTCGCACAGAATCGCTGACATGATTTTCGAGAAGCTGACGGGCATCTCCGGCGCCTTTGCGACCCGGATTGCCTACATTACCGTCGATCGGGAGGGCGATGGGCAACGTTATCGGCTGATAGTCGCCGACTCGGACGGTGACAACCCCAATGTAATCGCCGATTCCGCCGATCCGATTATGTCCCCGGCATGGTCACCGGATGGACGCAAGCTTGCCTATGTGTCGTTCGAAGGAGGGCGCTCGCAGGTCTATGTGCAGGTGTTGCGCACCGGATTTCGTGAAAGTGTCTCGAACCGATTGGGAGTTAATGGCGCTCCTGCATGGCATCCGTCTGGGAAATCGCTGGCGCTGACGTTGTCGGAGCGCGATGGCAATCTGGATATTTACACGCTGGACCTTGGCAGCGGCCGGTTGCAGAGAGTAACCCGGCATTCAGCGATCGATACCGAGCCCGAATGGACGCCCGATGGGCAGGATATTCTGTTCACCTCGGATCGTGCCGGCGGGCCGCAGATTTATCGGGTTCCAGCCAGCGGGGGCGATGTCGAGAGGATCACTTTCGAAGGCAACTACAATGCCCGGGCGCGGATTTCTCCGGACGGCAAGCGGGTCGCGGTAGTTCATAACGACCGTGGCAATTACCGTATTGCCGTGGTCGACCTCAACCGTCGTAGCGCTCAGGTGCTGTCCGAGGGGCGCCTCGATGAGGCCCCCAGTTTCGCCCCGAACGGTGCTGCCCTGATTTATGCCAGCCGCAGAGATGGCAGTGGCCTGCTCGAGACGGTTTCGGTTGATGGCCTGGTGCGTGGCCGGATCAGTTCGCCCGGTTCGGATGTTCGCGAACCGGTCTGGTCGCCGTATCCGCCAAACTGACGGCTGCGATAGAATTGACGCACGCGCTTGCTGGTTACTTTTCGGTTTATCTTTTGAGAGAAACTTATTCATGAAAATTCGATTGATGATTATCCTCGCGGCCTGTGCATGGCTGACAGCCGGCTGTCAGACCACGCCTGTCGACGAACCAACGACCGGGCCGGGTACGGCGACGTCCGGAACGGCCACCGATGATGGTGCCCAGACCAGCGGCATCGACGATGACGGGGGTTTCTCGGGCATGGATCTCGATGGCTCCCAGGCGGACGGAATCGGCATGCAGGGCGATCCGCTGCTCGAAACCCGGGTGATCCTGTTCGATTACGACAGCAGCGAAGTGCGCTCTGACTTCAACGATGTTCTGGCCGCCCACGCCGCTTACCTTGCGGCCAATCCCTCTGTCGCGGTCCGCCTGGAAGGACATGCCGATGAGCGCGGTTCGCGTGAATACAATATCGGCCTTGGCGAGAGTCGTGCCCAAGCCGTGCGCCGCATACTCGTGTTGCAGGCCGTCGAGGCATCGCAGATCAGGACGGTCAGTTTCGGCGAGGAGCGCCCGGCCATGTTCGGCACCTCGGAGGAAGCCTGGGAGCGTAATCGCCGTGTCGAGATTGTTTATCCATGAAGCGGCATAATCGAATTCTCTCCGCGGCGGCCGTGACTGCGCTCGTCAGTCTTGCGTTGTCGGCCTGCACAACGATGTCGAGCACCCAGCCCGATCCCACCGAAGTGAAAGTCTCGGAGCTGGAGCAACGAGTCGATATGGTCGAGCGCAGGGTAGACAACGAATCGCTGGTCCAGATGAACAGCCAGATCGCAAGTCTCGAGGAACAAGTGCGCGGATTGCGCGGACAAGTGGAGCAATTGCAGTTCGAACTGGACTCGGCGCGGAAGCAGCAACGTGATCTCTATCTGGATCTCGACGGGCGAATCCAGGCGCTCCAGGGCGGAGGCGGGTCCGCTTCGGCAGCCGTTTCTTCAGCTCCCGCAGCGGGCGTAGCGGTAGCGGCCACGGCGTCGGAGCAGGAAGCCTACCAGGCCGCGTTCGAGTTGCTTAAGCAGGGCCGGTACGACGAGGCGGCAGCAGGGTTCCAGCGGTTTCTCGGTGCATATCCCGAAAGCAACCTGGCCGACAACGCACATTACTGGTTTGCCGAGACGTTCTATGTCACGCGAAAATTCGCGGAGGCGCGTGATGCATTTCAGGTCGTCGTGGACAAGTTTCCGATGTCGCGCAAGATGGCCGATGCTTTGCTGAAAATCGGGTTCTGTAGCTACGAGTTGCAGCAATGGCAGGATGCTCGTGCCGCGCTGAACCGCGTCGGCAGTGAATATCCCGACAGTACCGCGGCACGTCTGGCGAATCAGAGACTTCAACGCATGGACAGCGAGGGTCATTGATCTCTGCGAATAGCCGGACGGTGATAGTGCCGGGTCCGGTGCGGCGACCTAAATGAACGTATCCGGCAAAACCCAGTTGCCCGCCGCCGAGCGCCTCAAGATCAGCGAGATTTTCTATTCGTTGCAGGGCGAGGCGGCCAGCACCGGAAAGCCCACGGTATTCGTGCGTCTGACCGGCTGTCCCTTACGCTGCACTTATTGCGATACCGAGTATGCGTTTTTTGGCGGCGAATGGATGGGTTTCGACGCAATCATCGAGCGTGTCAGGCAGCATGGTGTCGATCGCGTATGCGTTACCGGCGGCGAGCCACTGGCACAGAAAAACTGTATCGGGTTTTTGCGGTTGCTGTGCGATAGCGGATTCGACGTCTCGCTCGAAACCGCCGGCGCGCACGATATTTCAGCGGTCGATTCGAGGGTGGTTCGGGTTGTGGATGTAAAAACTCCGGGCTCCGGCGAGCACCATCGCAATCGGGTCGAGAATTTTGCGGATATCGGCGATCGGGATTTGCTCAAATTCGTAATCTGCGACCGCGGTGATTATGAGTGGTCGCGGCAGCAGGTGGTCGACCGGCAACTCGATCGTATTTGCGAGGTTTTGTTTTCACCGTCTTTCGGGCAGCAGGATCCGGCGGCACTGGCCGAGTGGATACTGGAAGACCGACTGCCGGTACGGTTGCAGTTGCAACTGCACAAGCAACTCTGGGGCGAGGAAAAGGGCCGATGAACGAGCCGCGAAATCCCCGCGCCGTGGTGCTTTTGTCTGGTGGTCTGGATTCGGCAACGGTTCTGGCGCTCGCGATCGAGCGCGGCTTCGAGTGCTTCGCCCTGAGTTGTTTTTACGGGCAAAGGCATGAATCTGAACTGCGTGCTGCGGCGAGAGTGGCGCAGCGACTCGGCGCAAGTTCGCACAAGGAAATGGGCATCGATCTGGCCGGGATTGGCGGTTCGGCATTGACCGATCCGCAAATCGCGGTGCCGCAAACTGCGACCAGCGGAATCCCGGTTACCTACGTTCCGGCGCGCAATACGATTTTCCTCTCTCTCGCTCTGGGTTGGGCCGAAGTCCTCGGGGCCGACGACATTTTTGTCGGCGTCAATGCGGTTGACTATTCCGGTTACCCGGATTGCCGGCCGGAGTTCATTGCGGCGTTTCAGGCATTGGCGGCGGTGGCGACCCGGGCCGGTGTCGAGGGTGGCGGGCCAGTTATTCACGCGCCCTTGATCGACCTCGGCAAGGCGGAAATTATCGAGCTGGGGCTCGCCCTGGGGGTGGACTATTCGGTGACCGTCTCCTGCTACTGCGCGGATGACGATGGCCGCGCGTGTGGCACCTGCGATTCCTGCAGAATTCGGCGCGAGGGGTTCGCGGCGGCGGGGATCGCGGACCCGACCCGATATCGCTAGGTCAGGACAGCAGACCGTTGTGCTGGTCCTGCGACCAGATGCTCCAGGTGATCGCGCCAGTAAGCGCGCCAACCGGCCCGAGAAGAATGCCAAAGTGGAGCAGGCCCTGGAGAAGGTCGCCCCGATCGAACAACACGAAGATTACCGTGACAAGGAGTAGTTGCGCTGCCCAGCCTGCGGCGGCGCTGTGCAGCGTTCCCCGGCTGGGCCCCGCCAGCGTACTGATAATGGCGCCGATCAGTCCCCAGCATAATGCGATTACCAGCGCCACCAGGCTGGTCGCCAGCGCTTCGTAGGGCTGAAGTCCGCGGATCGCCGCGAACGCATAGGTGGTGGCATGGGTCGCCACGAACCCCGCCGCTGCCGAAGTTGCCGCGACTTTCATCGCGACCGGAAGCAGGTGGCGAACCGGCGCCACCCAGTCATCGATTTCCTCGCGGGTTTCATTTGGCGCTGGAGGCGCCACCGCGCCCGGTTGCGGCGTCGTTTCGACTCCGCCCACGCTCTCGCCACGGTTTTTCGCCTGTCCCGGCGCGGTCGCATCATCGAGGAAGTTCTCGCGAACGGATTTGTCCGGTTCGGCGCCAACATGCGCTAGCAACTCGTCGCGGCGTTTATCGAGTTCTCGCGCAAGCCGTGCCCGATTGATAGCGTTCAGCTGCGCCTCGATTCCACGGACGAGCTTCTCGGTATCGGCCGTGAAGCCGGCATGACTGATCCGGGCACCATTGCGTCGCGCAAGCGCTCTCAGGTCGTCGGGTAATTCGACTTCACGCGGTGACTGCGCTTGTTCCACGAACACCGGGATTATCGGAATATCGCGCTTCAGCGCTGCAAGTATTTCAAGCCTCACGTAGTCTTGCGGATCGTCGAGTCGGCGCTTGCCTTCCGCGTCCTTTGCGTCGAGCCAGTCCGGACCGATGACGACCAGCATCAGGTCGCATGCGCTGACCGATTCCTCGATCTTCTCCACGAAGTCAGTACCGAGCGGAATAGCATCGATATCGAAAAAGATGTCTTTCTCATTGAATTTATCGCACAGGCGATCATAGATACGGCCGGTCGCGTGCGAGGCGTCGGCGCGCCGGTAACTCAGAAAAATTCGTCCGCTCACTGCCGGGTCCGACGCGCAGGGCGTTGCCGGGCAGGGGGCACGGTGACGATGACGAAACGCGGATCGCTGTTTGCCGATCGACGGACGTCGCGTACTTTCCTGCGGTTGCGATCACGCATGGAATTCCGATTTCCTGTGCGAGTCATTCCTGCTTTCGGGTTTGAAAGTAATCCCTAAGTGTGTGTTCCGTAAAGTCCCAAGCGGTAAAAATGTGCGGATTTGTATCACTTGCCGATGCGATTGACGATGGTTTCTGCGGGCGCGGCGACGTGCATGTGGCCGGTTTGCCGAGTCTGAATGAAGTACGTGGGGTATGTATTTCCCATGCTGACGCTGACCGATATTGGCTGCACCGGTAGCGGTTGCTGCATCTCTGGAGGCAATCCTCGAACGTGGTTTTTGCAGGCATAGCGCAACGCCCGACAATTCCGTAAAATGCCGCCCTCGTCCCGTGGAGACGGCAGCCGTTGATCATTTCGGCGGGCCGGCCAGCATGGCTTTGAGTGGCCACTTTCCGGGTACGGCAAGACTTCCCCAAGGGGGCCGTTAGCTCAGTTGGTAGAGCAGCTGGCTTTTAACCAGTTGGTCGTAGGTTCGAATCCTACACGGCCCACCATTAATTCATTTAAAACAAAAAGATAAATAGATTTCATTAAGTTAATTATCGATTGGTTTCGGTTGCGGCTGCGGGCGCTTCCGGGCACCCTCTTGCAGCCGGTTGCAGCTGCCGGGACGAAGAATGCGGTGCGCACGCCATGCTGTGTGCGGGGTGGGGAGAGACACGAGTCCGTTCCGTCACAGCCGGCCATTCAAGTCCTGCACCCGCTTGAGGCCGGGTTCGGGGTGGCATGTTGGCAGACGCAGTCTGGCCTTTTCGGGTATGGGAAGAAACGCGCCAGGCTCGTGCAGGATCGACCCGGGCCCGACGGCCAGACACCCGACTGCGAACGATTGAGCAACGCGGCGGGCAATGAGCAGTGGGGGCGCTGCAACGAAGGGGCGGGGGTTGCGACAGGGTGGACTGGGATGTGCGCAAGCACGCGACAAATGCGCACCCGGCCGCAACGCGAGCGCAGCGATCAGGTCGTGAGTGAGATCTCGAAGAGCATTGGCCGCTCGTCCTCGTAATCCACATAGGATCGGAATTTCATGCCGAGTTTTCTGGTGACGTTGGCCGAGGCCTCGTTGCCGTCGAGCACCAGAGCGATGATTTTTTCAGTGCGAGGTCGTCGCGTGCGTGGGCGAGCGTCGCCGCGCCCGCCTCGGTTGCGTAGCCGTTGCCCCAATGCCTGGTCTTATAGCGATAGCCGAGTTCGTCCATGCCGAGCTGGGGCAGGTGCTTTATGCCGCAGAATCCGATCAACTCATCGGTCTGCTTCAAAATTACCGCGAGTCGACCGTAACCGTATTTTTCGTAATCGGTTAACGGCGCTTGCTGCATGAATCGGCGCGCTTCATCGAGATCGGCAAAAGGTTGCGGTTGCGCATAACGGATGACATCCGGATCGCTGCCAAGCTCGAAGAAATCCTCAATATCGGCGAGCGAAAAACGCCGCAATAGCAGACGCTCGGTTTCGAATTCCAAAGTAGTCATGTCACTCGCCTCTCGCGCTCTGTTTGCGCAGTTCGTTGTATGCGCATGACTCGTCTTTACTGGGGTCTCGGATCCTGAACGCGTTGCAGGGGTATTGGCCAGGTCCGTCCTGAGACCGCGCCAATGCCTGTCAGCTGCAAAAATCCTGATAGTCGCTGTAACCGGGAAATTCGCCTTCGCCTGAGCAATACTCGCAATTCGGATCGGGTTGAATCCGGTGCGTTGTAAACCGCGCCTGCAATGCATCGTAATGGAGCAGTCTCGATGTAAGAAGGTCGCCAAGCCCGAGCAGGAGTTTTAGCGTTTCGGTCGCCTGCAAAAGTCCGATCACTCCCGGAAGCACTCCCAGAACGCCGGCTTCGCCGCAGCCAGGCGCAAGTTCCGGTGGGGGCGGTTGCGGATAAAGACATCGGTAACAGGGGGTCGGTTCATCCGGTTGCGCGGGCCAGAAAACAGATGTCTGGCCTTCGAACCGGAACACGGATCCGTAGACGTTTGGCAGTCCGAGACGCACGCAGGCGTCATTGATCAGGTACCTGGTCGGGAAATTATCCGTTCCATCGATGATCACCTGGTGGTCGGCGAAGAGTTCCTCTACATTCGTGCGGTCGAGTTTTTGGTCGACGGCGTTGATTTTGACATCCGGATTGAGCGCCTTGAGCCGCGTCCTGGCTGCCTCCGTTTTCGGCAAGCCGGTATTGGTGTCGGAATAAAGGACCTGGCGTTGCAGATTGCTCCGATCAACCACATCGTGGTCGACCAGGGTCAATGTCCCAACTCCGGCCGCAGCGAGATACAACGCAGCGGGAGAACCCAGCCCACCGGCACCGACAAGCAGGACCCGGCTTTGCAACAGGGTGTGTTGTCCTTCCAGGCCGACCTCGGGCAGCAACAGATGGCGGGAGTAGCGTTGCCGTTGATTTGCGCCCAGACTCACCGGGACTTCGAGCGGAAGTCGTTCCGACTTCCAGCGAACGAAGCCGCCGGCTACGGAACGAACATCGCTGTATCCGACCGCGAGCAGATTGTCAGCGGCCAACAGGGAGCGTACGCCGCTGTTACAAAGCAGCAGAACTGTCGCACCCGGATCCGGCGCGTGATCCTCGATATTGAGCTCGAGCCGGTCCCGGTTTAGCAGTGCGGCCCCGGCAGGAATGCCGAGGGAGGTTTCTTCGGGTGTGCGGATATCGATCAGGACCGAGCCGTTTTCCTGGAGGGCCTTGGCTTCCGCGGGCGAGACTTCGGCAATCTTCTTTCTAAGGCGTGCGAGCGTTGCGTCTTTCAGGCTCATTGCTATCCCCCCGCCACGGCCGGAATGATAGTCACGATGTCCCCATCCGCCAGCCTGGTTTCGAGACCGCTCGAGTCGCGGATATTTGTTTCTCCGACGAAGATATTGACGTAGGCTCGTACCGCGCCGTCCTGGTCGACGATGCGTTGGGACAGTAGCGGAAATCGTTCCGCGAGCTTCTCGAGTGCGGTCCCTGCGGTGACGGCCTGCAACTCGAGCTCGGCCATGCCGCCGGCAAATTCGCGCAGAGCCGCCGGTATACGGATTGTTACGTTCTTCATTGGCTCAGTTGGTCCTCGATCATTCGGTTATCCACGAACCGCCAGGCGCCCAGCTGCATCGTTCCGTCGTCGCGAAAACCCGCGATCACATAGCACCAGTCGGGCCATGCAAGATCGCGATCCGTCGCGGAGGGCAGTATCGGGCCATGCGGGTGCGAATGCCAGGCACCGATAACGTCGCGATTGCGCGCATGCGCTTCGTTCTCGACCCGCAGGAAATCGACGGGAGCAATTTCATAATAGCTGTGACGGTCGCGACGGGTGTAATTTGCGAGAACTGTAACGGATTCGATTTCGGCCTGCCCCGTGCGCCGCGTGCCGACCAGCAGGCCACATGCTTCGATCGGCTTCGCCGCGGCTGCCGCTCGCCCGATCGAACGCCGATGCGATGCGGAAAGCATGACTTGAATCGATTCGTATCGTTTCGCCAACGTTCGACTCCGCCCGTGCCCGTTATCGGGTTATTACGGCAACGACCTGTGATTCTCGGCGGCGCATGCACGCGAGCACGACGTGGTCGAATCGCGTGGTCTGGTCGAGAGCTATCTCGGCGGTTTCTCTGGCCAGTTGCGCCGTTTTTTCGTCATCGACCATATTTATCAACGGAACAACGCGCATGCCAGCCGCGCCTTTCATCAACCCGTCCGGGCTCGACAGCAGGCGTGCCACGTGAGCCGGCGCAATAAGCTCACCGTTCTTCAGGCCGGTTATCGCCGCGGCCTGATCCGGGCGGTGCACGACCGACGCGTCGAAGCCGCGTCCGATAGCGGCGGCCGAAACTACAGTCACCAGCGTAGTGGTGGACCGCGGCAGTACCGGTTCGTGCTCCGCGGGTGCCTTGAGCAGGCGCATCCGGGCACCATCGGCTTTTACCAGTGTCACGTCGAAGCCGCCGAATTCGTGCAGATGCTCGATCATCTCAATGGGCACACCGGCGTGGCGGCCCGGACGACTGCTCGGCGTTGCATAACCGATTTTTTGCGCGCCGCATGCGGCGACTGCCGCGGCGAGCTTTGCCGGTTCTTCGATGATCTCGTGGAGTCCGAGCGTGGCCGGGAAAAAGGTCGTATGCGCGCTTGCCGTCAACGCGACCCGGCCGGGGTGTCCTTGCGCAAGACGGTACAGGGTACTCTTTTTTCCACCGGCCCCGACCGTGCAGATGATGCCGCGGCGTGCCTCCAGCGCGTCCAGGAGTTCTTCGTTCAAATGAGGTCTCCCGGGCGTGCGAGGTGTGCTTTTACACTCAAAATGCGGGGCAGATAACTGGCTGCAAGTTGCCACCGGTCACCCTCGTCGCAACTGGCGAAAACGTGCCCGCTGGAGGTCCCGAAATAGACGCCGCAAGGATCATTGGCGTCGCTGTCCAGTGCCTCTCGAAGTACCGTTACATAGGCGTGCTTTTGCGGCAGCCCGGTTTCGAGCGCGGTCCAGTGGGCGCCGCCATCGCGGCTGCGATAGACACGCAGCCTGCCATCCACGGTGGTGCGCATGTGCGAACTCGATTCGGGAATCTGGAATACAGTGTCGGGATCCGCGCGCGATACGCAGATCGCATAGCCGAAATCGCTCGGCAGGCCGGCGCTGATTTCGGTCCAGTTGCGGCCACCGTCGTCACTGCGATAAGCGCCGTTGTAGCATTGCCGATACAGCCGGTCCGTCTGCAATGGATGCATGACGAGCCGATGGATGTTGTGCCCCGATTCAGGGAATCGCTGCGGCAGGTTCTCGGCTCTCACGCCCTTGTTGGCCGGCTCCCATGTGGCACCGAAATCGTCGCTGCGATAAGCGCCGCCGGCTGATACAGCAGCATAAATTCTGCCGGGCCGGTCGTCCGCGAGATATACCGAGTGAACCGAAAATCCGCCGCGCGCGGGTTCCCATGTTGCGCGGCTGGGGTGCTCGTTGAGCCCGTTCAGCGGTTCCCATGTCCCGCCGTGGTCGGTGCTCTGAAACAGCCCCGGGGGATCGATTCCGGCATAGAGTTTGGTTTCGCGGCAGTGTGTGAGATACCAGATCCGTTTTAGCGGCGTGTCAAAGTCGCTCCCGGTATGGTGTGGTGCCGCCGCCAGCGGTGACCATGTGACGCCGCGGTCGCTGCTGCGATAGATGTGTGCTCCCCAGATCGCATGACTCGCGGCAGCATAGAAGGTATCGGGATCGTCAGCATCGGCGCAGGTATGCAGAATTTCATAGCCGGCGATGTGGGGACCGTCTATTCGCCAGGCGGTACCGGTCGATGGTGCATGGAGCCGAAACAGGCCTTTCCGGGTGCCAACCAGCAGCATGACCGCGGTGGATGCGGTTAACGGGGTACTCATTGGGTGGCCGACCGGGTCACGTCCGTTTACTTGCCGCTCAGGTTTCGAGCAGCCGCGGCATCAGTTCGACCAGGTTGCAGGGGCGCGTGCGGTAGTCGAGCTGGGCATTGATGATGTCGTCCCAGGCGGTAGCGCAGGCGCCGGCGGAACCGGGCACGCAGAATACGTAGGTGCCGTTTGCCACACCGGCGAGTGCACGTGACTGAATTGTCGAGGTGCGGATTTGCTGCAGCGATACCGCGCGGAACACTTCGCCGAAGCCGTCAATGATTTTGTCGAGCAGCGGGGAGACCGCTTCCGGTGTGCCATCGCGGCCGGTAACCCCGGTGCCACCCGTGGTAATCACGACCTGGATGCCAGGGTCCGCGATCCACTGCGACAATGCCGCGCGAACCTGGTAGATGTCGTCTGCGACGATGCGTTTGTCGCCGCATTCGTGTCCTGCGGCGACGAGTTTATCAACGAGCAGCTTGCCGGACTTGTCGGTTTCCTCGGTGCGCGAATCGGACACGGTCAGAACGGCGATTTTCAGGGCAATGAATTCTCTGTTCATGAGTTACCGGTTAGCTGAATTGCGGGCGATGGCGGAAGGGCTGAACGGACCTGTGGCGGCAGTCACCCTTATACCAGCCCGGCAAATGGTTGCACGGTTACCGTCGATCCGGCTGGTACTTTCTCCTGATCGATCGGCAAAACGATAAAGCAATTCGCTTCGGCCATCGAACGCAATACACCTGCGCCCTGGTGGTCGGTACCTCTTACGACGTAGTGGCCGTCAGCGCCGCGCGACAGGATGCCGCGCTGAAACTCGAGCCGCCCGGCTTTCTTGCGCAGACCGGTCTCGCAGATTGCCCTGATCAATATCGGAGGGTCAGTACGGTCAAGGCCCATCAACGAATGAAGCGCTGGCTGCACGACCTGATAAAAGGTCGCCATCACCGAGACGGGATTCCCGGGCAACCCGAAGAACAAAGCGTCCCCGACGTGGCCAAATGCGACGGGTCGGCCGGGTTTCATCGCGATTTTCCAGAAATCGACGGAACCGACACGGGCCAGTGTATCGGTGACGAAGTCAGCTTCGCCGACGGAGACACCGCCGGAAGTGATGATGGCATCGGCAACTTGCGAAGCATCGAGAAAAGCCTGTTCGACGTCTTCGCGCCGATCCCTGATCACACCCATGTCCAGAACCGGTAATCCCATGCGCCTGAGCATGCCAAACAGCGAATACCGGTTGCTGTCGTAAATCTGACCATCCGCCAGTGTTTCGCCGATCCCGCGCAACTCGTCGCCGGTCGAGAAAAATGCAATAACGGGAAGCCGTCGTACGCGGACTTCGCCGATTCCCAGCGACGCGATCAGGCCGAGGTGGGCCGACCGCAGCAGCGTCCCGCCGGCAAGGGCGATGTCGCCTGCGCTGATGTCCTCGCCCGCGGGGCGAACATGCTGACCGGCCTTGTTGTCAGGTCCCAGTGTGGCGCTGTCGCCCTCTCTTGTTACATGCTCCTGGATAACCACCGTATCGCAGCCGGGCGGCAACGGCGCTCCGGTCATGATGCGAACGCACTGCCCCGGGTCAACGGTGCCGGTGAACGGCCGTCCCGCCCACGCGGTGCCGATCACTGCATAACTGCGCGGGCGGTCCTGCGGCAGGTCGGCACCGGAGAGGGCGTATCCGTCCATCGCGGAGTTGGTATGTGGCGGTACGTCGACGGCCGACACGACATTCTGCGCCAGCACTCGTCCCAGCGCGCTGCGCAGGTCCAGTGTTTCGGTTCCCGGGACCGGTGTTATCGATGAGCGAATACGTGCGACGGCCTCGTCCAGCGACAACGCCTCGCTGTCGTGAGGGTCCATGCAACTCGGAGCATGTGCCTCGGTTTCAGGGCGGTTCATTTGCCGGTCTCCGCTGTTCGTTGAGGGGCCGGGTCCGTCTGGCTCAGTTTTACTTCGAGCGCGGCGACGTCGGCCGGTTCGTTTACATTGAGGAAATTGTCCCGGCAATCGCTGAAGTCAGCAAGCTCCATTGAGTGACTGGCGTACCAGCGATCTATTTTTCGCCCACCACCGCCGAGATACGTCTCCAGGCTGTCAAGCAACGTTGTCTTGAGCAGCGAGAAAACCGGCTGCAGACGTTCTCCGTCATGAGCGACGCACACCTCGGCCCCATTGCTCAGATAGCATTGCCATAAGCGTTCGGCGAGGTCGGGGACGATCAAGGGAGAGTCGCACGGCACCGTTAGTATGTGAGTGGTCCGGGCCGCCCGCATCCCGCTTGCCATGCCGGCGAGCGGACCAAGAAATCCACTGTCGCTGTCTGCTACGACGGCGTAGCCGAAGCCGGCATAAAGATCGCTATTCCGGTTCGCATTGATCGCGATAGTTTCTACCTGGGGGCGCAACGCCCTTATCGTCCACTCGACCATCGGTCTGCCGCACAGAGAAATAAGACCCTTGTCGACGCCCCCCATGCGGCGGGCCTGGCCACCTGCCAGGACGATACCGGTAATCTGATTTTGCATACGTGCGTTCCGTTTTCTCGTGTCGTCGCCGCGGGTGAGTGATTGTGGCGCGCGGGCGCTCTTTGTGCACCTCCTCAGCCAACCGAAAACCTCCCGCTGCACGATCGTCCGGCTACTGGTGCTGAGTCGGATCCCTGAGGCGGCCGTCAGCGACTCAGGTGGCGGGACATTTTGACATACATTGCGAGTCTATTTGCGCCATACTGACCCATCCCGTACTCTTTTTGCAGAGCATTTATCCATTTGTTCATAAATTTCGGGCTGTTCATCTGTTGTGCTGCAGCGCATTCGCTGTGAGCTGGGCCGGGGATCCGCGTTGACCATACCGGATCACGACCGGAGAACCCGGATGTTCGGATTCGCAGAAATGGGTCAACTGCGTAAACAGTACCCGGCAGCAAAGAGGAAAGCCCGTGGGCGATGTGTCCCAGCAACCTGACAAGACGGACGAACTGCGGTTGATGCAGGAGTCGATGCTGGTTCTGGGAGCCACTTTGCCGCAACGACGCAGGCTGGTTGGCGCACTGTCACGGCGGCTCGGCCTGGTTGAATGCGCCGACGATTCCGACGAAGCCGTGCCGTTGATGGCGCGGTGCCGCTTCGATTTTCTACTCGTTTTTGAAAACGGCCGACCCGGTCGCTGGTTGGACTGGATTGAATCTCTGCGCCGGCAGGGCGATTTCCGCCCGGTGATTTTGTGCAGCGATGACCTCGATCAGCATGCAGCCGCGGCCGCAATACGGTGCGGGATCATTGACCTTCTCTCCGGTGACTGCGTTGATGCGGACGTGATCGAAGCGATTGGGCGGTTGCGCGAGAGGCAGTCGGCCGGCGCGGCGGCAGCGCCCCTGCAGCGAATAGTCAGCAGCGATCGCCGGCCCGATTCGCTTATCGGCGAAAGTGATGCGATGCGCGAGGTGAAACGCCTGGTCGCGAGAATTGCACCGTTGCCCGCGACCGTGCTGATCGAGGGCGAGACCGGAACCGGCAAAGAGCTCGCGGCGCGCCTGCTGCACAGTCTGAGCGGCCGCAAGGGCGCATTCGTTCCGGTTAACTGCGGTGCAATTTCGCCGGAGCTGCTGGAAAGCGAACTGTTCGGTCACAAGAAAGGCGCTTTCACCAGTGCGCACCAGGTGCGCGAAGGCTTGTTTGTCGCGGCCCGCCAGGGAACCCTGTTTCTGGACGAAGTCAGCGAGATGCCGCTGGCGCTCGAGGTCAAGCTGCTTCGCGCGCTTGAGGAAGGCGCCGTGCGTCCGGTGGGCGCGGATGCGGAAACCGCGGTCGATGTGCGGATCGTCGCATCCACCCAACACGATCTTTTGGAGCGGGTCAGGCAAGGCCGTTTTCGCGAGGATCTTTTTTACCGTCTCAATGTCGTCAACCTCAAGTTGCCTCCGCTGCGTGAGCGAGCGGCCGATATCGTAATACTGGCTGATTTTTTCATGCAGTCTATTGCGGTCGAACTCGGACTGCCCGCCGTCGCTTTAGACAGGCCAACCTACGAATTGCTGGAGTCGCATGACTGGCCCGGCAATGTTCGGGAGCTGAAAAATATTGTAGAACGAACCCTGATGCTGGGCGAGGTTCCGCGCGGGTCTCTGGGGACGCGCCGACCGGCAGAGCGGATCGCGGTTCCGGAGTATCCGATCGACTGGACGCTGGAACAGGTCAAGTGTCATCACATGCGCCGGGTACTCGAGGCGGCAGGCGGAAACAAGTCGGCTGCGGCACGCCGGCTGGGGATCTCCCGCAAGACGCTCGAGCGCAAACTCGGTGTCGCGGAATTTCCGGATTAGCAGGGCTACGGCACTGATTGGTGGGTTTCACGATTTCGAAAACTGAGGAGTGGCAATGAACGCTAAAGGCGACGACAGGCAAGGCGCAGCTCTGAATACCGATCTGCGAAAATTTTTGAAGGCGGTCGGAATTTCGTCGCAGCGCAAGATTGAAGAGGCGGTCGAAGCCGCGTTGAAATCGGGAGCGCTAAATGCTGACAGCCCGGTCCGCGCACGGATGACGCTGGAGTTGCCCGATCTCGGTGTGACCCATGTCGTCGAACAGGATCTCTCGTCCGGCGCAGACTGATTGGCGTTCCAAAACCGCCGCGGATTACCGTGTCGCGAAAATGGTGGGCTCGCCGATCAGGCGGGCCATATCAGTTTGCCGGCCTCGCTCAGATCGTAGCCTCCAAGCATTCGGGCATGCGACTGGCAGTCTTTACTGCGGATATGTTCGAGCAGCGATTGAAATAAAGTGCGGAAGAAAATCCCGCGGTGCATCGCCAGATCAAATGCCTCCCAGCCGATCGGCAGGAAGTCCAGTCCGTACTCCGTGGCTGATGCGCGCACCCCGATGGTTACATCGGCATAACCCATCGCGATCAGCGACGCTGCGTCGCGCTCGGAAAAGGCGTGACTGGCAATTCTGCGTGACGCTAGATCGAGATCGTATTGCGATACCAGCTCGAGCAGAAATCTCTGCGATCCCGTCCCTTGTTCGTGGGCTACCCAGCGGGTCTCGCTGGAGAAAAGTCTCTCCAGCGATGCGCCGCTGGTCCACGCGCCGGGGGTCATGATCAGTCCCTGCTCGCGCCGGAAAAGGCGCACCAGCAGCCAGTCATTGTGTTGAGGGTACTGGCGGATCAGTGCCGGATGACGCTGATGGCTTTCCTCCGCTGGTCCCCAGCTCATGCCACACAGATCGGCCCGACGCCGGGCCAGCAATGTCAGGCCCAGCTGGGTGACCGTTGGGGTAAAACTGATCAGTGCGCTTGCCTGAAATTCGTTCGCTATCCGGATAATTGCGCGATAGAGCAGCGGATCGTCCGAGCCCGCGATCAGCATCCGGTCGGTTAACAGGCCACCATGACATGATTCCAGCAGCCACTGATCGACCAGGTCTTTCGGAAACAGCCATTTGCCCGTTATTTTGCTCGCCGGGATCATCCCGTCGCCGACCAGGGCATAGACCTTTTTCTCATTTATCTGCAGGTAACCGGCTACCTGTTTGACGCTCATGAACCTCGGAAGTTGTTCGGGTGCGGCATTGCCGGCATTCGCTTCGGAAATATCGGTCGCCAGGTTGTCCACTGTGTGCCCCTCCGTGGTGGCGTTTGATGCCCGCCTGCATGGCGCAGAAACTTGCAGTGCCCGGGCCCCTGGCGATAGCCAATGCAATATCCGTTCCGCGCGCATAACAGCTTGAAAGCTGGCAAATCGCTTACACTGATCGCGTCTGAATGCTATTTGGACTGGGACAAAATGTCCCGACAGATTCTCGGTTGGGTGTTTTTGTCCCGGCGCAAACTGAATCACAGCGACAATTCGGTCCGTTCGCGTCAGTCCACTGAATTTTGTCCAAATGACCGGCTTACTTGCGGTAAAGTACGGGGCTTGCGGTTCACAGTTGGCGGAGATGTGGCTGGCGACTCGCTCGCCGGTGCCAATTAAATGAAAGAAGATTTGACCATACCTGTGTCTGTAGTCATGCGGAGGCGCGTGGTCAGCGGCCAGGGATGGTGCGTGCCGAGCTGGGATGCGCTTGCTGTCGTTGTCGGGGAAGGCCTCGGATCGGGTCAGGTATCGCGGCAATTACTGCGGGATGGTGCCGACGAGCAACAGTATTTGTGGAGCGGTTATCGTCTGCGTCTGTTCCGCGATGCGTGTGAGAGCTACTGGTGCAACCTCACGGTTGAAAAGCCGAGGATCTTCGTGGTTTGCAGACTGTCCGAGGAGGACGGCGAACTCGAGCCTTTTGTGATTACCGCAGATCAGGACGAGGCCGGTTCCGCAGTGGAAACGGATGATCAGGTTTTTGCGGTAGATATGCCGCCACAGATCTATCAGCATCTCGAACGCTACGTCGTCGAGAACTACGAGCCGCAGCAACGGAAAAAGCGGAAACGAAAAAACTGGTCGGAACGGCCCCCATCATGAGTGACAAGGATTCGGTTCGGACCGCGCCGGCAGCGCCGCCGAGCGATGACGAGGAAGGTTTTCTGAGTCGCTGGTCGCGGCTAAAAAACGCGGAACGCAGCGGTGTCGCGGAGGGACCCGAACAGGACATTGCGGCCCCCGCGGCGCTGCCCGGTGATGATGGCGCCACAGAAGAGACCGAATCCGCTCCGTTGACCGATGCCGATATGCCGCCCCTGGAATCGTTGAGCGGCAATTCCGATGTAAGTGGATTCCTGTCGAAGGGTGTCAGCGAGGGATTGCGCCGCGCCGCGCTGCGCAAATTATTTCACAGTCCCAAGTTCAACGTTTGCGACGGGCTCGATGATTATTGCGAGGATTTCACGAACTTTCCCGCTCTCGGTTCCACGATCACGGCGGATATGCGTCACCACATGGAGCGACTTTTGAAAGAGCGTATGGCGCAAGCCGGCGAAGCGGTCGAATCGAGCGACGCGCAGGACAGCGTGGCGCGATCCGGGGCCGCAGCGGCGGACACCGATGGTGGCGAGAATATGGACGAGAATCTGGATGTCCCTGCGGACGGAGATGAGTCTCGAGCAAAGGTGAACAATGACCGAAAAGATGTCTGAGTACCCGGCTGCGACAGCGCACGGTGCGGCGCGCGCGATTGCGCTGACCGAACGCCGCCGGGCCGAGGTCACGCCGACATCGATAGTTACTTATCTTTCGCGCGGCCGGCTGTTGATTGTGGGCGCCGAGGAAGTTGCGGTGCCGATTGCCATGGGCCTGCCCGAAAGCCTCCATTGTGTGGTTCTGGCGCCGCCGGGCGACGGCAAGCCGGCGGTTAGTGAGGACGGCGCAATTCAGATTGCACGATTCGGATCGCCGCAAATCAGCGGCAGTCTCGGGCAGTTCGACGTCGGTGTCGAGATAGGCGGTGAATTCAGGTCGCTGGTGTCCCTGTTGCCACGCGCTGGCGATTGTTTCGATCTCGTGCTCGATCTCGGCGTGCCGGCGCTCCTTTCGCAGGAGGTGCTTCCGGTCGGGTATTACGCGCCCGGTGGCGATGCGCAAGCACTGGACGCGGCCTTGGCTGAATTGCCGGAGATGCGCGGCGAATTTGAAAAGCCGAAATTTTTCGCCTACGACGCCGAGATTTGTGCGCACGGCGGCAGTGGTATCAGCGGATGCACGCGCTGTATCGATGCTTGCCCGACGCTGGCTATCACATCGCTTGGCAATACCGTGGAAGTCAACCCCAATCTTTGTCAGGGCGGCGGTAGTTGCGTCACCGCTTGTCCCAGTGGTGCCATGCGGTACGCCTATCCCAGCGTTAGCGATTTGCTGGGGTACGTCAGGACCCTGATCAGGGCTTATCGTGACGCCGGCGGCGAGAATCCCTGTATCGTTTTTCATGACGAGGCTTCAGAGGCAGCGGTCTCCGCGTGTCTGCGAAATGGCGGCTGCGAAAACCTCCTGCCGGTTGGTTTGGAGGAGATCGGTTCGGTCGGGATGGATACCTGGCTTGCCTGCCTGGCCTATGGCGCGGGATCGGTCGTACTCGCCGTCGACGCCGGGACGCCGAAGCGCGTGCAGCGCGAATTGAGTGCGCAGGAAGGATTTGTCCGGCCAATACTCGAGGCATTGGGACTACAGCAGGACTGTCTGCTGCTGGTCCGTGCGGACGCTTCCGGTCTCGCGGTTCTGGAGTCCGGTCTGCCAGTGTCGCCATTGTCGCGGCCGGCGACGTTTGCGGCGCCGGACGAAAAACGCACGGTGATTCGTCTGGCCGTCGATCATCTGTTCGCCCAGGCCAGCCCACAGCGCAAGCAGGCGAAGCTGCCGGCAGGTGCGCCTTTTGGCGATATACGGGTTGACCGGGACGCCTGTACCTTGTGTATGGGGTGCGTCGACATCTGTCCGGTCAATGCGCTGCGGGATGGTGCCGGGCTGCCGCAGTTGAATTTTGCCGAGGCGAGTTGCGTGCAGTGCGGTCTGTGCGAAAAAGCCTGTCCCGAGGACGCTATTCAAAGGGCGCCGAGATACCTGTTCGACAGCGAGGCACGAAACAAGCCGCGCACGCTTAACGAGGAGCAGCCATTCTGTTGTATTACCTGCGGCAAGCCTTTCGCGACCCGATCGATGCTGGACGTGATGCAGAAGAAGCTCGAAGGGCATTGGATGTTTCAAACGGACGAATCGCGGCGACGCCTGCACATGTGCGAGAACTGCCGGGTGAAGGACATGTTTTCGGGCGAGGCAGGGAACGCATGAATTCACGGCCAGGATTCGCCATAATGTGCCAGCGCTGGAAAAAATGTCGCACATGGCGAGAGAATTTCGATTCAAGGCAGATAAATGGTAAGTTTGGCTGTGTTTTTTCCGAATAGACATGGCCTGCTTCTTGCTTTGTTAGGCAACACCGTCCGCAGAGGCATGTATGGCTGAAGTGTCAGTGACAGATTCCGAGCTCTCCGAACCGCTTGCTGCGGTGGTGTCCGGTGAGGATCAGCTGCGGGCCAATACCTATAGTCTGCTCGGCGCACTTTTGGCGGCTCCACCCGGGCCCGCTCTGGTAGAGAAACTGAGCGAAATCGATGCCGAAGAAGGCGATGCTTCCAGTCTTCTTGGCGCCGCCTGGGGAATGCTCAAGGGTGCGGCCGGTCGGGCCGAGTGCGGCCTTCTCGATGACGAGTATCACGAGTTATTCATCGGCGTCGGGCGCGGCGAACTGGTACCTTACGGCTCATGGTATCTGACCGGATTCCTGATGGAGCAGCCACTGGCGCAACTGCGTTCCGATCTGGACGCGCTTGGACTCGGGCGCAAGCAGGACGTTGCGGAGCCGGAAGATCATGCGGCGGCATTGTGCGAAGCAATGTCGCTGATCGTCGAAGCCGAGGCCGGCAGTGACGCCGAGCGCCAGGCAGAATTTTTCACTCGACACATTCAGTCGTGGATGGGTCGGTTTTTCAGAGATTTGCAACAGGCGGATGCAGCGCATTTTTATCGTGCGGTCGGCCAGTTGGGCGAGCAGTTTTTGGAGGTGGAGTCGCAGTATCTGGCGATGGCCGCCCCGCGGCTCGATGACAGCCGGAGTCAATCGGGCTGAGTCGAATTGATAATCCAGAGTGTGTAGTTCGGGAGGAAGAGGGAAATGACCGAGGCGAAAAAAACTGAACGGAACGACCGTCGTAAGTTTCTCAAAGATCTTGCGGTCGCTGGCGGCGCTACTGCGGCCGTAGTCGTGTCTGGCACCGCGCACGGCGACGAGATCGAAGTCCGCGACGACAGCGTGAGGCCGGCCAGCCCGGGCTACAAGGTCACATCTCACGTTGAGACTTATTACAAGAAAGCGCGGTTCTGACGGATAGCGGCAGACGCGAAGCCAGAAAAGAGATTACCAGCACAATTTCGAGGGAACAGCGATGAAGCTGATCAAAAAAAGAGACCTGACCGGGCCAGAGGCAAAGCATGCGCTTTCAGGTGTGCTCGGCAGCGCGATAGACAGAAGGACATTCCTGAGTCGAACCGGCCTGGCGCTGGGCGGCGGAGCCGTGGCGGGCGCATTGCCAACATCGATGATTGGTCGCGCCGAAGCAAAAGCAGCGGCAGCTACCGGTGAGATATCGACGAAACGGTCGGTGTGTACCCATTGCTCTGTTGGCTGCGGCGTAATCGCCGAGGTGCAGAACGGTGTCTGGGTCGCACAGGAACCGGACTTCGACTCGCCGTTCAACCTGGGCGGTCATTGCGCCAAGGGCGCGTCCGTGCGCGAGCATGGTCACGGCGAGCGTCGGCTTAAATACCCAATGAAGAAAGTCGCCGGCAAATGGAAGAAAATTTCCTGGGACGATGCGATCAACGAAATTGGCGATCAGCTTCTCTCCATTCGCGAAAAATCAGGCCCCGACTCGGTGTACTGGCTGGGTTCGGCCAAGTTCAACAACGAGCAGGCTTACCTGTATCGCAAATTCGCGGCGATGTGGGGAACGAATAATGTCGATCACCAGGCGCGTATCTGTCATTCGACGACCGTAGCGGGGGTGGCTAACACCTGGGGCTACGGTGCTATGACCAACTCCTACAATGACATGCACAACTGCAAGACGATGTTCTTTATCGGCAGCAACGCGGCGGAAGCTCATCCGGTAGCGATGCAGCACATCCTCCGCGGCAAGGAGAACGGTGCCAAGTTCATCGTTGCGGATCCGCGATACACCCGCACGGCAGCGCATTCGGACCAGCATCTGCGCCTCCGTCCCGGCACGGACGTACCGCTGATTTATGGCCTGCTCTGGCATATTTTCGAAAATGACTGGCAGGACGACGAGTACATCAGGCAGCGTGTCTGGGGCATGGACGAGGTGCGCGCCGAAGTCGCCAAGTGGACGCCCGATGTGGTCGAGGACGTAACCGGAATACCTGGTGACGAGGTTCGCGAGGCCGCCAAGACGATGGCCGAGAATCGCCCGGGCACGATTGTCTGGTGCATGGGTGGAACTCAGCACACGATTGGCAACAACAACACGCGCGCCTACTGCATCCTTCAGCTGGCGCTTGGCAACATCGGCAAGTCGGGTGGCGGCGCCAATATTTTCCGCGGTCATGACAATGTCCAGGGCGCTACCGATTTCGGTGTGCTGGCGGATACCCTGCCTGGCTACTACGGTCTGTCGGACGGCTCGTGGAAGCACTGGAGCCGCGTCTGGGACCTCGATTACGAATGGGTCAAGGGCCGCTTCGATCAGGGCAGTTACGAAGAGGGTGGCAAGGAAGTCAAGGCGATGAACCTGCGCGGTATCACAGTGTCGCGCTGGATCGATGGCATCCTCGAAGATCCGGCGAACATTGCGCAGAATGACAACCTGCGGGCGATGTTCCTCTGGGGCCATGCGCCGAACAGCCAGACTCGCGGTCCGGAGCAGAAGAAAGCGATGGAGAAGGTGGACCTGCTGGTTGTTGTCGACCCGGTGCCGACGGTTACCGCGGTGCTCCCCGACAGGGACGACAATTTCTACCTGCTGCCCTGTACGACACAATTCGAAACCTACGGTTCGGTTACCGCTTCGAATCGGTCCCTGCAGTGGCGTGAGAAAGTTATCGATCCGTTGTTCGATTCGCTGCCCGATCACATCATCATGTACAAGATGGCCAAGAAGCTCGGGTTCGATCAACAGTTGTTCAAGAACATCAAGGTTAACGGCGAAGAGCCATTGATCGAGGACATCACCCGCGAATGGAACAGCGGCATGTGGACAGTCGGTTATACCGGGCAGAGTCCGGAACGCCTGAAGCTGCACATGGAAAACAAACATACCTTCAATACGACTACGTTGAAGGCCGAGGGCGGTCCCGCGGATGGCGACTATTACGGTTTGCCGTGGCCGTGCTGGGGCACCGCGGATATGAAGCATCCGGGCACGCCCAATCTGTATGACACCAGCAAGAACGTTGCTGACGGTGGGCTGAATTTCCGCGCCCGTTTTGGGGTCGAGCGCGACGGCGAAAGCTTGCTCGCGGACGGCTCCTACAGTAAGGGTGCGGAAATCCAGGACGGGTATCCGGAGTTCACCGCGGACATGCTGAAACAACTGGGCTGGTGGGATGATCTCACTGCCGACGAGAAAGCGGCAGCCGAGGGCAAGAACTGGAAGACCGATTTGTCGGGTGGAATCCAGCGCGTTGCTATCAAGCATGGCTGTGCACCGTTCGGCAACGCCAAGGCGCGTGCGGTAGTCTGGACTTTCCCCGACCCGGTACCGATTCATCGAGAGCCGCTCTACACGAGCCGCCATGATCTGGTCGCGAAGTATCCGACGTACGAGGATCGCAAGCGTTTCTGGCGACTGCCGACACGCTACCAGTCAATCCAGGAGAAAGACTATTCCGGTGACTATCCGTTGGTGCATACCTCGGGACGACTTGTGGAATATGAAGGCGGCGGTGAAGAGTCGCGTTCAAATCCGTGGTTGGCTGAATTGCAGCAGGACATGTTTGCCGAGATTCATCCGGGTGATGCCAACGACAACGGAATCAAAGACGGGCAGTGGATCTGGCTCGAGGGGCCGGAGGGCGGCAAGATCAAGGTCAAGGCAATGGTGACGCGTCGCGTCGGACGCGGCGTAGTCTGGACGCCATATCATTTTGGCGGCTGGTTCCAGGGCGAGGATCTGATCGACAAGTATCCGGAAGGAGCAAACCCGTACGTACGCGGTGATTCGGCCAACACGGCTTTCACTTATGGCTATGACTCGGTGACTGCGATGCAGGAAACCAAGGCCAGCCTCTGCAAGATTACGCCGGCCTAGGAGGGTATCAAACCATGGCAAGAATGAAATTTCTGTGTGATGCCGAGCGCTGCATCGAATGCAACGGCTGCGTAACCGCCTGTAAGAACGAGAACGAGGTGCCGTGGGGCGTCAACCGCCGTCGGGTGGTCACGCTCGATGACGGTGTGCCCGGCGAAAAGTCGATCTCGGTGGCCTGTATGCACTGTACCGATGCGCCGTGTGCCGCGGTCTGTCCGGTGGACTGCTTTGTCACTACCGACGATGGGGTGGTTTTGCATGACAAGGACCTCTGTATTGGTTGTGGCTACTGCTTCTACGCCTGCCCGTTCGGTGCGCCGCAATTCCCGCAGCAGGAGGCGTTCGGTGTTCGTGGCAAAATGGACAAGTGCACGTTCTGCGCTGGCGGGCCGGGCGAGGAGGCGAATTCGGAAGCCGAGCGCGGCAAATACGGGCGCAACCGGTTGGCGGAAGGCAAACTGCCTCTGTGTGCCGAGATGTGTGCGACAAAGGCACTGATCGCGGGCGATGGCGACCAGGTTGCTGACATCTATCGTGAGCGCATTATGAAACGCGGTGGGCGTCCTCAGACCTGGGGCTGGGATACCGCCTACAAGAAAGACGTCTGAGCACAAGGTGCGAAGCCTATGCCAACGGTCATCTCAGTAATGTCTAAGGGGGGAGCAATGCCGAGCATGACGAAGGCCCTTCCGCTCGTTGCAATGATTCTGGCTCTCACGGGTTGCTATGACGAACCCGTGAGAGTTTCGCTGCACGAACCGGGAGTTTACAAGGGAGGCGATGTCGCGAGCCTGAGTGCTGAACAGGAAGGCGAGATCGCAGAACGCTTCGAAAAACAAGGCGACAGATAGCGAACGATATTATGTCCGGAGCGTTTCGACTGACGTCTCCGGGCGAATAATCGTTTCGCGGCTGTCGTCCTGCTCAGACGCGGGGCACAACGAGGACTGACAGGAGGACCTGAGTCCATGGTCAAGAATACTGCAGACAGGCGCAGCTGGCGTCGGCGTATCATGATCCTGAGCGTGATGCTCATGTTCGGGGGGTCGATGGTGCTGCCGCTGACAGGGTATCTGCTGGTCGATAGCACGCAGGCCCAGGCCACGTCGGCCGAAGAAAAAGACGCGGCAAGCGGTGATGATGTCAATCCGCGCGCGGAATACTGGCGAGCGGTTCGCGAAGGAACGGCGGGCTATTCCGCGGTGACCGGGCAGGAAGCCAACGTACTGATACAGAATGGCGGTCAGAACTGGCGTGAGCTCCGTAATGGTCCCGTTGCCAATGTGGGTGCGTGGCTGATTCTGGGGATCATTGCCGCATTGCTGACCTATCACCTGATTACCGGCGGCTACAAAATGCCGACGAGAACAGGTCGCAAGGTACTGCGATGGCCGCTGAGTGACCGCGTTCTGCACTGGATAATGGCGACGCTGTTTATCATCCTGACCATTACCGGGCTGAGTATTTTGTGGGGCCGTGCGGTAATGATTCCGCTGATGGGCAAGGAGGCATTCGCTGCCTGGGCCCAGGTGGCGAAACCGATCCACGACTATCTCGCCGTGCCATTCGCGGTGTTTTTCGTGATTGCGCTCCTCAAATGGATGCATCACAACTGGCCCAAGGCCTATGACCTCAAGTGGATTCTCCAGGGCGGCGGTTATCTGGGGGGCGGACATCCGCCTGCGGGCTTTGCCAACGCCGGACACAAGATGCTGTACTGGACGCTCGTTTTCGCGGGCGGTGCGATGGTGGTGTCGGGCGTTTTCCTGTTGTTCCCGAATCTCGGAACCGGTCGCGAGGGCATGCAACTCGCCAACCTGATCCACGGCATAACATCGCTGATTTGTATTGCGTTTATCTGTCTCCATATCTATCTCGCCACGATCGGCAGCGAGGGTTCCCTGGAAGGGATGCTCACCGGCTATGTCGATGAGCAGTACGCAATAAACCACCATCCGCTTTGGTGGGAAGAAATCAAGGACCAGCAACTCGGCGGCGCTTCCTCCCCGCATGGAGGAACACCGTCGGCGGCACCCGCGGCGCCACGACCTGACTGACGTCGCAATGCTGATGTCCGGATTGCAAAATGGAGCGGGGACGCTAAAGCGTCCCCGTTTCCGTTGTCCGATCAACTGGCCCGCGATCCCCTAGTCCGTTGCCATATCGCGTCAGTTCCCCTAAGTACCTTCTCGCCACTGTCCTCGCTTTTGGCTGCATTCTGGCGCCTTTGCAATCCGGCCGTGCCGATATCGCGGATGCGGATGCCTGGGTGACGGCGCTCGATACGAGGTCCACGGCGGGGCTTCGGGAATTGCTCGGCCGCGGCGTGGATCCGAATATTGCGGCTGCCAACGGCAAGACCGGTTTGATGCTGGCATCGCAGCAGGGTGAAACCAGATTGGTGGAGGCGCTGATCGAGGCCGGTGCCGATGTAAACGCGGTAAACGATAATGGCGGCACGCCACTTATGTACGCTGCGATGGCGGAAGATCCGGAAGCCACTGAGTTGTTGATCGGCGCCGGCGCGAATGTCGACGCTACGGCGAAGCTGGGATGGACCGCATTGCTGGTGGCGGCAGTGAAAGGACATGGCAAGCCGGCGCGTGCGTTGATCGAGGCGGGGGCCGACTTAAATCGCCAGGACGCTTACGGCTGGACGTGTTTGATGCGGGCGGTCCGTGGCGGGCATGCCGACATCGTCGCGATGCTGCTCGGCGCCGAGGGCATCAGGATCGACGTGGTTCAGGAAACGGGATCGAGCGCGTTGCACATCGCCGCGGCTGGCGGGCATGCGGAAATAGCCCGGATGCTTGCAAGACATGGCGCCGATATCGACCTGCGTGACATGTCAGGAAGAACACCGTCAGCGGTAGCGCGTGGAGCGGGGTTCAACGATCTCGCGGCAGCGCTTGCAGGCACATCCGACGCTTACGCATCGGGAGCGGCGGCCGAGACGAAGTGACCGCCTAGCACGGCGCCGGGTTGGTGCAGTATTCCTCGATCGGCCAGACCGTGCTGGTAGTCCCGACGAATGCATTGACGTCGCTGCTGCGCGTCTCCAGCGCGAGCTGAAACCCGAACTCGTCGAAGAACTGCCGGAACATATCGCCGCCGTATACGCCGGCGGCCTTAATTTGTCCCGTTTCGTTGTCGTAGTCCAATGCAACGGCCGCGAGTGGCTGCGGAGCAGGGCCGCTTAGCACGCGCGCCCCGTCGGCCGGATCGTAGACACTGCCCTCGGAGCAGCAATAGATCACTGGACGTTGTGACTGCCCGGGACTGGTTCCCGGCATACCGTCATGGCGATAGTTAATGAAGCTGACACGCCGGGTGGGGTAACTCATCTTGTGCGCGCATATGGCCGAGAACGCGACGATCGACCCGTCGGGTCCGACGCCGCCGTTCCAGCTGTAACGATCGCCGCTTTCGGTCTCGAGATCTGCAGTCTTGCCAATCCGGCGACCGAGGTTCAGCAAGAAACACGGCGTTGTGGCAAAGGGGTAGTGAAAAATATAGGACTTACCCGGTAGCAGGTTTCTGCCATCGAGTGGTGCGCCCGCCGGGTCTGTCAACAGCGCAGCGTCGGCCTGTTGCAGCGGTTGCCCGCTGGCAGCGAGCAATGATGGATTCAGCACCACGGCACCGCTCATCATGCTGCAGGCCTTGACGAAATTGCGCCGCGAAACCTTGTTCTTATCATCCATGAAAGTGACCTGTCGGCACTGCCCTCGGCAGCGAACTGTCTCGAATTCTAGCTGCGAGTGACCGTATCGTGCCAATAAAAATCGGTTCCGGTGGGTGGATGTTGTCGCGCAGAAAGCCGGGCTGCC
>PKUM01000043.1 GCA_002868855.1 Chromatiales bacterium
ATAGCCGTGATCGACGAGGCGCATGGCTCCGCGCATGCCGGCTACGGCGTGGCCGGTTTCGGCGACGGCGAACTTATCTGGTGGGAGCCCGGTTCGGGGCGCCACGCGTTCGTCGTGCTCGAGCTCAGTGGTCGTGAGAACGCCGCCGACGCGATGCGTTCCAATGCCTCGGGTATCGGCGCCCGGCTCGCGCTGCGCAATGGTTCTGACTGGACCGTCGCCTACACGCTCGATGGCTGGTCCGCTCCGGGGCAGAGCCTGCAACCGGTTGCGCTCGGCCTGAATGGTGCGGCGGCGGCCGACTTCGTGGCGATTGACTGGTCCGACGGCGTGTACCAGACGGAACTGGGGCTCGTCCCGGGTCATCACAATGTGACGGAGACCCAGCGCCAGTTGTCGAGTTGCCCGGTGCTGTTCGCGTGGGATGGGGAAAAATATACGTTTGTCAGCGACGTGCTGGGCGTTGGCGGCATCGGTTTCCTGGTATCGCCGGGAAATTACGCTACCCCCAGACCATGGGAGTACTTCCTTCTGCCGCCCGGTCTGCCGGTTGAGCGCGATGGCGCGATATCGCTGAAAATCACCGAGCCAATGGAAGAAAATGCCTATCTCGACGCCTTGCAGCTGCATGTTCATGATCTGCCGCCCGGCTGGTCGATGGTGCTCGACGAACGAATGGCCACAGCGGCGCCGGAGGTAACGGGGCGCGGTATTTATTATCGCGAAGAGCGCCGGCCCGCGCGCGCCACACTCGGTTCGCGCGATGTGACGGAGCTGTTGCGCGAGGCGGATCATCGCGCCGTGGTACAGGGGCAGCGCGACTCTCGTTTCCTGGGCCTGCTGGAGGATCCGCAGCCACTGACGGTGTTCTTCGATGAGCCGGTCAATAGCGACGGCGCAGCGCCGGTGCTGGTGGCCGACGGCTGGGTCGAATATCCGTACTCGTCGGTGGTGTTTGCTGCCTGGCAGGCCGGTGCGATCTACACGCCACCGACGCTGGAGGCACAGACCGCGGATGGCGTATGGCACGAGGTGTATTCGCGGTTCGGCTATCCGGCCGGCATGCCGCGGCGGATGGCTTTGCCGCTCACCGATCTGCCGCCGCAAACCCAGGCTTTGCGCCTGACCGGTAACCTCGAAATTTACTGGGACCGGCTGGCGATAGTTTTCGACGAGGCGCCGCCCGCGCACCGTCACGAGGTGATCGCGCCCGCGGTTGCACGGGTTGCAAAGACCGGTTTTGCACGACGCAGTACCCTGGAGCAGCGCCGCCCGCACTACGATTACACGACGCGCGAACCGTTTTGGGATACGCGATATTTGCCGGGCCTCTACACCGAGCTCGGACCTGCATTGCCGCTGGTCGCCGAAGAGGACGATGCGCTGGCGATAATCGGGCCGGGAGAAGAGCTGCATACCGAGTTCGTCGCACCGCAGAGCTCACTGCCCGCGGGCTGGAGCAGGCACTTCGTGCTCGAGACGCGCGGCTACGCCAAGGACATGGATCTTTACACCCGTGACGGCGACGCGGTCGGACCGCTACCGGCAAAATTCCATGGCGATGCAGTGCGCACGGCCCGCGCGCGCCAGCTCCATGAGCAATACAACACCCGCTTCCAGGCCGGTCACTGATCGTGCGGATCGGAGGGCGAAAACTGTCATGAAACGGCGCAGAGAATCGAGAGTTCTGCCGCCGGGGCTGCGGCGCATGCTGCTGCTGGTTTTTGCGTTGTTCGCGCTACTGGCGATCAACGCCGCGTACCTGAGTGCCGTGACTTTTGCGGAGTGGCTCTCTGGCGAGACTTTTCAGGGCCGGTTCTACCAGGTGATGTTCCTGTTGCACCTGGTGCTGGGGCTTGTGCTGATCCCGCCGTTGCTGGTTTACGGCATCCGCCATATGCGGCTGGCGTTGCATCTCCCCAACCGCAATGCGGTTCGTGCGGGTCTGGCGCTGTTCGTGGTGGCGGTCCTGCTACTGGCCTCCGGACTCGCACTTACTCGCGGCCTGCCGTATATCGAAGTTCGCAATCCGGGTGCGCGCGAGGGCCTCTACTGGCTGCATGCCGTGGCGCCGTTGCTGGTGGCATGGCTGTTCGTGCTGCATCGTCTGGCCGGGCGCCGCATCAACTGGCGGGTCGGGGCATGGGTGGGAGCCGGAGCCGTTGTCAGCGCGCTTTTGTTGACGCTGTGGCAGTCGCGCGATCCACGCGAATGGAATCGCTCCGGCCCGGATTCGGGGGTGGCGTATTTTCAGCCGTCGCTGGCGCGTACGGCGAGCGGCGACTTCATCCCGGCGGAAAGTCTTATGAACGACCAGTACTGCGCCGAGTGTCACGAAGATGCTCATGAGGCCTGGTCGGCAAGCGTTCATCGTTTTGCTTCGTTCAATAATCCCGTGTACCGGTTTTCGGTGCACAATACCCGCGAGTTCCTGCTGCAGCGCGACGGCAATGTTCATGCGGCGAGGTTTTGCGCCGGGTGTCACGATCCGGTCCCGTTTTTCTCCGGCGCTTTCGACGATCCGGAATTTGATGACGCAACTCATCCAACTGCGGCTGCGGGCATCACCTGTACCGCGTGTCATGCGATCACCCATGTCGCAAGTCCGCGAGGCAATGCGGACTACACGATCGAGGAGCCGATCCACTATCCGTTCGCCAACAGCGAAAACGCGGTGTTGCGCTGGATCAATCAGACCCTGATCAAGGCCAAGCAGGCGTTTCACAAGAAGACGTTCCTGAAACCGCTCCATCGCAGCACCGAGTTCTGCTCGGCCTGCCACAAAGTGCATATCCCCGAGGAATTGAATGCCTATCGCTGGTTGCGGGGCCAGAACCACTACGATTCGTTCCTGCTGTCGGGCGTGTCCGGTCACAGTGTGTCGAGTTTTTACTACCCTGACCGGGCCGAGGAAAACTGCAACGGATGCCACATGCCGTTACAGGTATCCGGGGATTTCGGCGCCCAGGTCGATGCCGCGGACGGTCAGCTCAAGATTCATGATCATTTCTTCCCGGGCGCCAATACCGCGATGGCCTGGTTCAAGGATCTGCCCGACTGGGCAATGCGGAAGCAGCGCGAGATTCTCGAAGGCAGTGTGCGGCTGGATCTGTTTGGAATTCGCGAGGGGGGGCGGATTGACGGTGAGCTTGCCGCGCCGCTGGATGCGCGGTTGCCGCCATTGGTGGCTGGCCGCGAGTACCTGCTCGAAGTGGTTCTGCGAACCCTGACGCTCGGTCACCTCTTCACCGAAGGCACCGCGGATTCCAACGAGGTCTGGGTTGCCGTCGACGTGTATGACGGAGATCGCCTGCTCGGGACGAGCGGGGGGCGCGATCCGGTGTCCGGTGCGGTGGACCGCGACGCCCACTTCGTCAATACCTACGCGCTGGATCGCGAGGGCCGGCGCATCGATCGGCGTAATGTCGAGGACATCTTTACCTCTCTGTACAACCACCAGATTCCGCCCGGTGCCGCGGACACGTTGCATTTTCGACTATCGTTGCCGGCGGACGCGCGCGGCCCGGTACGAATCGAGGCGAAGCTGCTTTATCGCAAATTCGACAATTACGTCTTTGGCCTTGCCCAGGGCGATGCCGATGCCGCGAACCCGTTGCCGGTGACGGTGATTGCGCGCGATACCGTCGTCCTGCCGGTGCAGGGCCGCGCCGCGGATTTCGTCCGCGCCGCGTCGAGCAATGCAGATGTCCCGTTGTGGATGCGCTGGAATGACTACGGTATCGGCCTCCTGCGCAAACGGGGGGCCGGGCAACTGCGCCAGGCCGAAGAAGCATTCGCCGAGGTGGAGCGGCTCGAGCCGGGTATGGGCGCACTGAATCGTTCGCGAGTGTATGTCCGCGAGGGCCGGCTGGAGGAAGCTGTCGATGCGTTGAGCCGCGCCGCGGCAGCGGGCGCATATCCGTGGACTGTTACCTGGTTCAGCGCGCAGGTGAACCTGCAGAACGGGTTTGTCGACGAGGCGATCGCGGATCTCGAACGGCTGCTGGACACCGGGTTTGCCGGCGCCGAAGAACGCGGCTTCGACTTTGGTAAAGACTACCGGGCCAGGAACCTGCTGGCCCAGGCGCTGATCGAACGCTCGCGGCTGGAGCGCGGCGATGCGCGACGGCCGGCGCGCGAAAGTTTTCTGCAGCGTGCTATTGACCACTACAGCGTAGTGCTGGGGCAGGACCCGGAGAATGTGGCGGCTCACTACGGGCTTGCCCAGGCGTATGCGGATCTGGGGCGTGAAGCCGAGGCCGCAACCCATCGCGCTTTGCATGCGAAATACAAGCCCGATGACAATGCGCGCGATCGCGCGGTTGCCCTTGCCCGGCGGCGCGACCCGGCGGCAGACCGGGCGGCCAACAGCGTTGTGATTTATCCTCTGAAACCGGGGCCGGTCAGCACGGCCTATGCGTTACCAGGTGGGGCCGGGCGTGGACGATGATCGCAACAACAGGGCTGACGAGGCCGTAATAGCGCGCGCTTTTCGCCGCTCTTTAGTGGTGCTGGCGGTCCTGGCAACGATAGCGCTGGCCGCCGGGCTGTGGCTGAAACGGGAACCGCCACCGCCCGAGCAGAGGAGCGCGCTTGCGGAGCAGCCCGTGGCGGCGCCGCAAAATTCCGGCATCGCGCTGCCGGAGTTGAACTTTACCGACATCACTGCAGCGGCGGGCGTGAATTTCATCCACGTCAGCGGTGCCTACGGCGAGCGGCTTCTGCCGGAGACGATGGGCGGCGGCGTCGCGTTTCTCGACTATGACGGTGACGGTGACCAGGATCTTCTGCTGGTCAACTCCATGCTCTGGCCGTGGCGGGACAAGGACGGAGCAGCGCCAGCAACCAGCGCGCTTTATCGCAACGACGGGAGTGGATTTTTCGAGGATGTCAGTGCGTCGACCGGTCTCGATGTGACGCTCTATGGCATGGGTGTCGCGACCGGAGATTTCGATAATGACGGCTGGGTAGACATCTATATCACCGCGGTCGGCGAGAACCGGTTGTTCCGCAATCGCGACGGCCAGCGGTTCGAAGACGTTACCCGGGAAGCCGGGGTTGGGGGCAATGCCGCGGATTGGGGGACCAGTGCCGCATTCGTCGATTACGACCGCGATGGCGACCTCGATCTGTTTGTCGCCAACTACGTGCGCTGGTCCAGGGATATTGATTTCGAAGTGGATTATCAGCTTACCGGCATCGGTCGCGCTTATGGGCCGCCGACCAATTACGCCGGTACCCAGTCCTATCTGTTCCGCAACGATGGCGATGGGCGTTTCGCAGACGTTTCGGAACTCGTTGCCGTCTCGAACCCGGCCACCGGTGAACCCGTTGGCAAGGGACTCGGCGTGATACCAGTCGACATCAACCTCGACGGCTGGCCTGATCTGGTTGTCGCTAACGACACGGTGCGCAACTTTCTGTTTCTCAACCAGGGCGACGGGAGTTTTGTCGAAAGCGGGGCCGATGCCGGGCTTGCTTTCGATTCCAGTGGCGCCGCTACCGGCGCGATGGGCATCGACGCAGCCTGGTTGGACGGTGAGAAAATGCTGGCTATCGCGATCGGTAACTTTGCGAACGAAATGAGTTCGTTGTTCGTCGCGGATTCCACAGGCGGCGTGTTTACCGATGAGGCCGTTATTTCCGGTATCGGGCCGGCGAGCCGCAAGGTCCTGTCTTTTGGACTTTTTTTCTTCGATGTCGATCTCGATGGCCGGGAAGACCTGTTCCAGGCCAACGGACATGTCGAAAACGAGATCGCAGTGGTGCAGCCCAGTCAGGCCTTTGCACAGCCGCCGCAGATATTCTGGAACTGCGGCGATACCTGCCCGCGACGGTTTATCGCGGCCGCGGTCGGCGGAGATTTCGGCGTCGCGCGGGTGGGGCGCGGCGCAGCGTATGCCGATATCGACGCCGATGGCGATCTCGATATCGCATTGACCGCAGTCGGTGGCCCGGCCCGGCTGTTGCGCAACGATCTGGCACCGGACAACAACTGGGTGCGGCTGAATCTGGAAGATAGCGCCCCTGTCTTCGGCGCCAGGGTGAGGCTCTCGGCGGGCGGCCGCCAGCAGCTTCGATATGTACAGCCATCGCGTAGTTATCTGTCCCAGACCGAGGTGACGCTGACATTTGGTCTGGGCGCCGCCGAACGCATCGATGCGCTGGAAATTACCTGGCCCGACGGCGTGGTCGAGTCGCCGCCGCCGCCGCCGCTGAATGCCGCAGCGACAATTCGGCGCCGGCGCTAGCCGGCCGCGCAGGGCTTATAATACGGCGTTTACATCAGGGGGCCCCGCCGCGGGGTCGCGGAGGACGAAGGTGGAACAGGACAACAATCCCGAGTCGCAGCACGAGGGCGCCACGGGCCCGGATAATGGGGATAGTCCGGAAGAACAACGCGATGCATTCATAGCATGGGCGAAAACCAAGCTGGACGGCGCGGCGCGGATGCTCAGGGAAAAAGGGGTTTATGCGGCGCAGCCGGTCGAGGCGCGCGTGAGCTGGACGATTCCCAACCAGGTTCTCATTGGCAAGGTGCGGCGCGCCGACGATCCGCAGGATTTCGTCTGGGTCATCGCCGGCGAGGATCTCCCGACCGACCATGCCGAGGCGGCGATCGCGGCCGAACCGCGCGACGTGGCACGCCACTTTGCGTTGAAGTGGCACCTCGATGCAGCGCGCCTCGAGGGGCTGGACAGCGCTGACGGTCCGCGTACCCGCGGCGGCGACGTCGACTGGAGCGGTATCGGCGAGGGACTGACCGCGCGCGCGGAAGCGCTTTACCGCTTCGTGGACGACGAGGAAATCTGGTCACGCAACGTCGCCCCGGACGCCTGAGCCACCGAGTCGACCGCGTGTTCAATCCGGATCTCGACAGGGCCGCTATCAGGGCCGAATTTCAGCGCCGCGGACGGGTGCGTATCGATAACGCGCTCCTGCCGCAGGTCGCCGAACGGTTGCGTGCCTGCCTGTTGCAGGAGGTGCCCTGGGGGCTCGCCTATCTCGGTCGCGATGGCAAGGGCGTGACCCTGCGCCAGGAAGAGATGCGAGCGATGGATGCGGGGGCGCGGCACGAACTCAATCAGTGGATCCAGTCCAGCGCGAAAACCCGGTATCAGTTCGCCTACGAGACCTATATGATCGTGACCGCCTACAAGGAAGGGCGCGATCCGCAACTCCCGCTGCATCGGCTGCTGGAGTTTCTCAACTCCGCACCCGGCATCCGATTTTTCAGCGACGTGAGCGGTCTGGACAACCTCATCAAGGCCGATGCCCAGGCGACCCGGTATTTGCCGGGACATTTCCTGAAGACCCACGATGACAGCGGATCGACCCGGGCAAGAGAAATCGCCTATGTCATAGGCCTGTCGCGCAACTGGCAAAACGAGTGGGGCGGGCTGCTGCATTTCCTCGGCGGCGATGACCGCGTCGAAGATGTGTTGGCGCCGGAGTTCAACACGATCAGCCTGTTCCGCGTGCCGCAGCGGCATTTCGTATCGCAGGTGGCGGCCTTCGCCGGCGAGCAGAGAATCAGTATCACCGGATGGGCGCGTTCGAAATGAGTCACGGCATCGATACCGACACCAGGCTGGCAGACCTGATCCAGGTGTTCGACGACACGCTGGCGGGGCCGGTTTGTGACGATATTGTGCGGCGTTTCGATAAAGACCCGCGGCGGCAGCGCTACCGCTCCCGGGAGACCGCATTCGAAGTCCTGAACATCGACTGCGAGATGGCGTGGCGCGACATAGAGAAAGAGCTGCTGGCGCTGAAAGACCGCTATTTCGAGCTTTACCGCGAGCGTTGCCCGGGGCACTTTCCGGCCCAGCCGGAATACGAGGCGATCCGTATCAAACGCTACGATGCGGCCAGCGGCGACCAGTTCGACGAGCACGTCGACTGTTACAACCCGTTCACCGCGCAGCGCTTCCTGGTGATGTTCTGGTATCTGAACGATGTCGATCTGGGTGGCGAGACGGCGTTCCGCGAACTGGGGGTCAAGGTCCAGCCGCGGCGCGGACGGCTGGTCATGTTTCCGCCGTTCTGGATGTACCGCCATGCCGGGCTCAGACCCGAGTCGGGGCCAAAGTACATCGTCAGCACTTATATGCGTTTCGAGTGAACAGGCCCCCCGGTCATCAATCTGAACTGGCCCGGCAGGCCGCGCTATTTGCCGCGCGCGGTGACATGGACGGAGCTGCCGCGGTGTACCGCACGCTGCTCGAAAAGACCCCGGATCACGCGCCGGCGCTGGCGTTCCTGAGCGCCCACGCATTTGGCCGCGGCGAATTCGAACAGAGTGCGGCGTATGCGCGGGCTGCCGCGGAGCTCATGCCGGACGATCCGATGCTGGCACAAAATCTCGGCGTCGCGCTGCGTGAAGTCGGGCGGCTCGACGAGGCCCGCGCGGCGCTGGCTCGGGCAATACGCTTGCAGCCCGATTTCGCCACGGCTCAACTGCATTTCGGAACCGTGCAGGAACAGCTCGGCGATGCCGAATCCGCCATCCGCGCCTATGCGCGGGCCCTCCAGCTCGAGCCGCAACTGGAACGGCTCGGCGCGGACGCCGCGGCGCCCGCCGCGATGAGGGGCCCGGTCCGGCGTGCGCTTGCAGCGCGCCGGCGTGAGCATCGCGCGCTACACGACGCCATCCTGGTTGAGCTGGAAAGCCGCTGTGGCGGTTCGGCGCTCGAGCGGGTCAGCGACTTTTTGCGGTTGTTCCATGGCGAGGCCGAGCCCGAATACGCGCATCCGTTGCAGAAACCCGACTGGCAGTACTTTCCCGGGCTGGAGCCGCGACCGTTTTTCGAGCGCGAGGAATTCGCCTGGATCGAGCGGCTGGAGGCCGGCTGGCGCGGGATTCGCGACGAGCTGCTCGCCGTATTGGCGGGCGATGCCGGTATCGAGCCGTATGTGCCCGGGCTGGAGCGGCCGCCGCAGCTCTGGCGCGAACTCTCCGGTTCGCTCGACTGGAGCGCGTTCCAGCTACTCAAGGGTGGACGTCCGGTTGGCCCAAACGTGGCACGCTGTCCGCAGTCCATGGCGGTGATCGAGACCCTGGATCTCGCCGCCGCACCGCCGCATACGCCAGAGGCGTTTTTTTCTATTCTGAAGCCGGGCACCCATATCCCGCCGCATTTCGGGTTGTCCAATCTCAAGCTGGCGGTTCATCTTGCGCTGCTTATTCCTGCGTCCTGCGGCATCCGCGTCGGTGCCGAGACTCGGCATTGGGAGGAGGGAAAGTGCCTGATTTTCGACGACAGTTTCGAACATGAAGCGTGGAACCGCAGTGCGGAATTACGCGCGGTACTTATCGTCGAGGCATGGAACCCGGGGCTGACCGGGGTCGAACGCGAGGCGATTGGCCGGATCATTGCCGCTTCGGAGAGCTTCAACGCGAAATGGCAGCCGTGACCGCGGCAGGCGCCGGCGCAACGATGTCGGAAATCGCGGACCCGGCAGCTTCCGCCGCGGGCGGTGCGGCTCAGCCGCTGACCGGTTCCAGCTTCATCGCGAAGGTGTAGCGCGGTGCCAGGCAGATCTTGTTGGGCGGTCGCCCCGCGTGCCTGATCGCGCCATGGAATACGACCAGCCGGCCGGGTC
>PKUM01000044.1 GCA_002868855.1 Chromatiales bacterium
CGGGGATTGCAACGGCCCGGTAGTATCGAGTTCTATACTTGCGCTGACCGGTTCGGTGAGCGCCGTGCGCGAATTCAGTCCGCTGAGCATGCCGTCGATTTGGCTGCGGCCGGCAAGCTCCCAAAGATCGCCGAAGCGGTGGCGCCAGCCGGCGTCGAGCTGCAGCTCGAATGGCGTGTGCGGTGCGATTCGCCCTGTCACCTCGAGCTCGGTTTCGTCGGTTCGAAGCGCCGCTCGATCGATAATGATATTGCTGGGGCTATACTCTCCGGCGAGTTCCAGCTGGTGCAGCAAAACGGGTGTCTGGTCGCGCCCGATCCAGGTCAGTGCGTAGATTTCGGCTGCATCAACAGTTACCACCAGGTTGGGCGGGACGAACTCGCGCTCAGGGCCTTTTTCTCCGGACGCCTGAATAACGACCCCGGCCGCGCGCAGCGCCTGAATCCTGAACACTCGCGGGAAACCGGCGCCCGGCGCCCAGTCTAATTCGAGATCTTCGATTGTGACTCTGACATCCGCCAGGCTGATGGTGAGCCGCTTGGCGAGAACCGGGCCGAGCAGCCGTCCCTGCAGCGACGCAAACTCGATATCCGCACCGAAATGCGCCCCGATCCTGGTGACCGCGAAACGCAACCCGGCGCTGCTGGTCAGCAGCCAGGCGCCGCCACCGGCAAGCACAGCCAGCGACAGCACTATCAATATGATGGTAAGGCGCTTCACAGGTCCGGCCCGATGCTGATGTGCAGTTGCTTGGAGCTGTCGCTGTCGGTCACGCTCTGGGCGATATCGACGCTTATTTTTCCGACCGGTGAAAACAGGCGCACGCCGAGACCCACCGATGCTTCGAAGTCGTCGTCGAGAGAATCGAACGCGTTGCCGCCATCGGTAAATATGGCCGCACCCCAGTTGTTGAAAAGTCGTCGGGTGAACTCTATCGAGCCGGTTGCCAGATAGCGCCCGCCAATGCGCTGGTTGTCCTGATCGCGCGGGCTCAGCGACTTGTAGCTGTAGCCGCGAATGCTGTTGTCGCCGCCAGCGAAAAATCGCTGTGACGCCGACATATTGGAAAATGAGCCAGTCAGGATCGCGCCACTCTCGCCCCGAAGTAGCAGACTGTTGCGCGATCCCAGCGGGATCAGAATCCGCGCTCGGGTCTCGATGCGGGTGAAACTGGCACTTGCTCCAAGTGCGGTATGCGATCCGCTCAGTTTGCTCTGGACACGGAAGCCACGGGTCGGGCGCAGCTTGTTATCGGAATGGGTTCTGCTGAACCCAATGCCGGGCACGATGAACGTGTCTTGCTGGGTGGAGCTGCCAAAGTCCGAGTCCTCGTCGATCACGAACAGATCGATGATGCGCTGCCACGGCCCGAAGATCTGGGTCAGCGTGGAGCCAAGCTCGTAGCGATTGCTCTTGATGTCGCCAGGTTCGTCCTCGATGGTCGCGAAACTCAGGGTCAGCCGTTCCAGTGCCGGGTCCCCTACCGGAATTGCGTAGCTGGCCCGCCCGATTGTCGTCAAGCTCGAATAGCGCACCGTTGCCAGCAGGCTATGGCCGCGCCGGTTTACCCGGCGATTGGTCCATGCCGCGCTGATTCTCTCCGCGGTATCCGAGGCATAGCCAAAACCGAGACCCCAGCGGTGTTTTTTTCCGGCCACGGCGGTAACCCGTATCGGGACGCTGTCGTCTGCTGCAACGGCGCGCAAGGGCACTACGTCGATCGTACTGAAGAAGCCGGTGTCGAACAGGATGTTCGTGCTCGACAACAATAGTTTTGAATCGTAGGGGTCCCCTTCGCTAAACCGCAGGTAACGGCGCAACAGATCCTCGTCGATAACGTCCTGCTCGATTTGCAGATCGCCGAAAAAATAGCGTGGTCCGGTGGCATAGGTGATAAACGCGTTGGCGATGTTTTTTACCGGGTCGACTTCCAGCCGATTGCGCGAAAAACTGCCCTCGACAAATCCAAACTCGTTCGCAATCCGGTTCAGTTCGCGTTTCGTGTTTTCATAATCGGCATGGATCAGTCGATTGCCCGGGCGCAGTAACGGATTCTCGATCAACGACAGAAATTCGGGATGATTCTGGCCGGGGCCTACAACCTCGACGACGATTTCCTGGAGTATTACTGGCGGACCCGGGACGATGTCGATGGTTGCCTTCCAGTCGTCGCCAACACTCTCGAGATGGGTTTCGATTTCCGGATTGTAAAAGCCATATGCCTGGAGTGCCTCGCTGGCCTCGCCCTCGGCGCTGGCGAACAATTGGCGCACGCGCTGGTCGTTGACGACCTCAGCGGCGGCGTAACTGGACAGCGACAGGGTCGCGCGAACATTGGACGCGATCGTGTCGTCCACGCCATTGACCACGATATCGATTGCGGCGCTGGCCGGCAGGGCAGCAATCAGTCCTGCAACCGTCAGCGCGAAGGCGGCTCGCTTCACTTTGTGGTTTGCGCGATGCTGTCCGGCCTCAGTCCAGATTTTCTATCTGGATCGAGGCCAGGTCACCGTGAGGCTCGAACCGGAGAATGCGCGCGTAGAACGCAAGCTCGGCTTCGAGCGCACGCCGGATATTCTCCGCCTGGCGAAAACCGTGTGCTTCGCCGGCAAATGCCAGATAGGCGACCGGAATTCCGCGCTTGCGCAAAATTTCCACCATGTGCTCGGATTGTCCGGGCGGCACTACTTTGTCCTCCAGTCCCTGAAAAAAGATGACCGGGCAGCTAATTTTTTCGGCGTGACGGCTGGGCGAACGCTCCTCGAAAATCTGCTCGCGATTGCCGTTCAGTCCAAGGAGCTGGTGGTCGTAATGCGATTCGAATTTGTGGGTATGCGCGAACATGCTCTCAAGATCGCCGATTCCGTAATAACTCGCACCGGCGCGAAACGCGTCGTGAAACGTCAATGCGCACAGGACCGTGTAGCCTCCGGCGCTGCCGCCGCGAATCATCATCCGGTCGTTGTCGGCGATGCCCTCATCGGCAAGATGGCGGGCGCCGAAAACCGCGTCGTCAACATCCGCCTTACCCCAGCGCCCATACAGGCTGTGACGGTATTCGCGGCCATAGCCGGTACTGCCGCGGTAATTGACATCGAGTACGCCGATGCCGCGGCTGGTCCAGTACTGGGTGCGAAGATCGAGCGCAGGGCTGGAAGCCGCGGTGGGGCCGCCATGGCATTTGACCAGGAGTGGCTCCTTCTCTGAACCGCTGCCCCGATATCCGGCATTGGTGGCCGGGTAATACAGCGCATGCGCGCTTTCTCCATCGCTGGTTGGATATTCGATAGCCTGCGGAACTGCCAGCATCGAAGCGTCCAGTTCGAGCGATTCGGCTTCGCGCAGAACACGCCAGGTGTCGTTGCGCAGATCGAAATCAATTACCGCCATCGGACGGTCCGGCGCGCCGGCCAGCAACAGGGCGCGGTCACGTTCAACATGAATTTGTTCGATATGGCTGTACGGGAAGAGCACGGGCTGGGCGCTGCCGTCTTCCAGGCTGATTCGATAGAGCCTGGAGCGTCCATCGGCGACAAAGCTGCCGACCACGAGCGGCAACTGACACAGCCCGTAACTGCGCATGGCGAACATCCAGTGCGGTTGACCGAGTTCTGCATGCTCGTCAGTCAGTTGCCTTACCTGCTCGCCGTCCCAGCGATACAGGTTCCACCAGTTGCCGGCATCGCTGACGAAATACAGGTCGGACTCGCGCCATTCCGGCTGCAGCAGCGCGGCAGGTTTGTCGCCGCCAATTTGGCGCGGGTGCCGGACCTGGCCGTGCTCATCCAGTTCCGCGACCCAGAGCTCGGTCTGATCCCATGGCAAATGCGGATGGTTCCAGCACAGCCATGCCAGCTTGCGTCCATCCGGTGAAAGCCGCGGCGAGCTGTAGAAGTCGCAACCGCTGACAATGTCGCGGGTGGTACCGTCACGCAAATCGACGGACACCAGGCTGTTGACCGCTTCGCCGGTGCCCGAATGATCCTCACAAACCGCAATCAGTCGGTTGCGGGTCGCATCGTGACAAAGATCCGCATAGCGTTTTTCCCCCGCTGCGGTAATTGCGCGCGGAGCGCTGCCAATCCCCGTGGCGTAGATCCGCTGGTCATCGAAGTTGACGAACCAGCAGTTTCCGGCACTGGCAAGGTAGGCGCCACCGCCGTATTCATGAACGGTGCTGCGGGCGTTGAAAGGCGCCGGCGTAAGATCGATTGTCTGTCCATTCGGGTCGAGGCAGACGAGCACGCTGCGGCCGTTTTCCTGGGGCCGGCTTTCGATCCAGTAACAGCAGCCCTGGCTGAGGCTCGGCTGCACCAGTCTGATACTGCCGCTAACTATCCGGTCCGCGGTGATGGACGATGCCCAGCTTCCGAAAGGCGCCTCGATCGGCGGTAACTGATTCATACTGGCTGCTCGCGATCGCCGGAGATCGTCATGAAGTCGAAGTCACGCTGTCCGCTCATTTCCCCGTCCACATCGAATTGCCTCTCGCAAAACCTGGCCTGACCCTCATAGTCGACTCGTATCACCGTTGTACTGCGCGTCCCGTAGAGGGGGCTGACAATGAAGCATGCCGACAGCATACGCTCGAATTCCAGCCCTACGCCGGTGTCCGGGAGGCTCGCATCGGGTGCGATCCCGCGATCTGCAAAAACGTCGAACAGCTCGGCCTCGCCCGGTGCGTCCTCTTTCAGCAGCGCCCTGACCCGGGCAGTTGCCTTGACGACCTTGGGCCACGGCGTATCAAGCCGGTCGTTGGAAAGACCATATACGCCGTCGGTCAGTTTCGTTTCATTCCCGCTTCGGTTGTTAAAAAAGTGTACGCCCTTTTGGTCGCCGAGAACCAGATTGAACCCGGCAAATTGTTGCGATCTTGCTCGTAGTTTAGCGAGGAAATGCTCCGCGTTTAGGTCTCCCCGAACGAATTCGGTGACGAGTCCGCCGCGCGAGGGAGCGCCGGCTGGCGCCGGCTTCATGTCGCGAATGTTGGTGACAGCACCAAACCGCCCGTAGCCGTCGATCCCGAGCCACGTGCCGCCGGCTTCGATGTCCCGCCCCGCAAGCATGGCGGGCTGGCCGTTCCACCATTGGGCTGGCGCGGTGGCACGCTTGTGAAATTCGTCGCGGTTACCTGCCAGGATCAGGCGGTAGCGGGGGTGAGCGTTTACGGCGAAGACGAGCAGACACATGGTGTTATACGGCTACCAGCTGCCTGCGGATGGCAGTCGCTGCAGCAAGGCACCTTCATCGCCGCGGTTGAACCATTCCTCGATCAGGCGAAACGAGATCGAAACCCGTGGCGGCAATTTGATTACGCCGTCGAGAATGTCGCGTCGCGTGAACCAGCGTGCATCCTCCAGTTCCTCGTCCCGTAGCGTTATGTTGAAATCGGCTGCCTGCGCGTGAAACCCGAGCATCAAAGAGGAAGGAAACGGCCACGGTTGCGACGAATGATAAATGGGGTCTTTAACCCTGACTCCGGTTTCCTCGCCGACCTCGCGGGCGACGGCGTCCTCCAGGCTTTCTCCGGGTTCGACGAAACCGGCAATTGTCGAATAACGCTGCGGCGGCCAGCTCGCCTGGCGTCCAAGCAGGCAGCGCGGGCCATCGTCCACAAGTACGATGATGGCGGGGTCGATACGCGGAAACTGCGAGCGCCCGCAATCCGGGTCGCTGCAGCGCAAGACATGTCCTCCGCCGTGGGCTTCGTTACGTGCGCCGCAGCGGCCGCAGAATTGATGCTCGCGATGCCACAGTAACAACGCTCTCGCGCAGGCTAGCAAAGCGGCATCGTCGTCGCCGAGCATGGGTCCGGACAGGCGCAGATCGGCAAGTTGCCCGTGCTCGGCAAGTTGTTCCTCCGGGACGTGGCTCATGTCGACGGCGAAACAGTAATATTCGAGGTGACGTCCGAGCAAAACACAGCGCGTTGAATCGATGTCCCGCCAGGCATCCGTTGTGACCAGCGCGGCAGTCATCGGCTCACCGGGCTGTAGCAGGCTGCGACCGCGATGCATCGGGACCAGCCGCGCGGCGGGGCCGCTGAGTATCTCGCCAATTTCAGTGAGATTGCTCCGCAATTCCGCGGCGCGGTCGAAGTGTTTGCCTCCGAATAGATGTACGGTCATCGTGTCGATGAGGATCCCGTGTCAGTCGAGCTCGAGAGTTGTGTCGGCCACGATGAGACCGTCTTCGTCCGCGTACAGATAGTTGCCTGGCGCCACGGCGATACCGGCAATATTTATCGTTACGTCGGCTTCGCCCCGATTCTGCTTGCGGCTTTTGCGCGGGTGCGTGGCGAGCGCAAGCACTCCGAGATCCATTGTGGCGATCTGCTTGCTGTCACGGATACAGCCGTTTATCACGATGCCCGTCCAGTTGTTGCGAACGGCGAGTGCCCCCAGGAGGTCGCCGAGCAGAGCGCAATTGCGTGACCCGCCGCCGTCGACCACCAGGACCGCGCCGTCGCCGGGTTGTTCGAGCGCAGACCTGACCAGTGAGTTGTCCTCGAGCAGTCTGAGAGTGCGGATGGGTCCGGCGAAGGCAGCTCGTCCGCCATAGGAATTGAAAATCGGCTCTGCGACGCGAATGTTCTCGCCGTGTGCGTCGCACAGGTCGGCAGTAGCAATATCCATGGGGCTGGTCCCTTTGCGAAAGACCCGTTAAGTTGCCACGCCCGCCCGTGCGTCGCAAATCGCGTTAGCGGGCGCCGCCCTTGTTGGTGTCTTTGAGCCGGCAGCAGGGACAGACCGGGCGGCCGACTGCGAGCAGGTCATGGACGTGCACGGATGCACAGCGGTCGCAGCGGGCGATGCCGAGTTCGTGGTTACGGGCAAGCGCGTCCAGCAGATTCCACGCCCGCTCGAAGCTGATGGCCGCGGGGTCGTGCAACGCAAGATACGATTCGTAGACCTCGCAGAAGCGCAGCCCGAAACGGGTACTTCCGTGGTCGTTCACGAATCCCAGCCGAGCGTGGGCAACGACGTTTAACAGGCCCGCGGCGAGAAACAGCCCGGTCAGAGTCGTCGCCTCCATCTGGCGTGCCGGCGTGGTCAGGAAGTAAGTGGGCTGACGCGGAGTCTTGCCGCGCCGGCGACGTACGACCGGGTCCGCGGAGTCGCGAAAATAATGGGCGTATAGCTTGCGTATCCGATCTTCCGACAGGCCGGTGCAACCGCGGATAGTGCCGGTTCTCGCTTCGTGCGAAATCATTCGCACCGCAAGGTCGACGCGGCGCCTTTCGCCGACATAACGTTCTTCGCTTTTGTTCATGGCCGTTGGACTCCGTGTCGATTGTTAGGCTGTTTCTGAACGATCCTGGGGGTTTTGCGTATTGGATGAAATTCCATAATTAGGCATATTAGCCCAAATATGGTAATTTATCCGCCGGAATAAAGGATTTGCATGATGTCCGCCACCAATGCCCAGCTGTTGCCCCCCGGATTGCTCCGCGACCTGCAAAGCCTCAATCTTCGGTTTCTCCACGTACTCTGCCGCGCTACCCGGGAGAATGACGGAGCGGCCGCGGTGCACGGTCTTCCGGCGACTCTGGCGGTACGGCTGGCCGAGCTGGACGAAGGCCAGCTGCGCGAAATTTCAGCCTGTCCCTGTTCTTTGTTTGCAGTTGACTGGACCCGGCTGCTGAACGCCGCCGCAGGCATTGCGGAAGCAGCTGCCTGGCGTGGCAGCGACGACCCCCGAGGCAGAAATCTATGCACGGCTCTGATTGTGTTCGCGGCCCAGCTTGCGCGCACCCGGCCACTGGCCGCGCGGATTATCCTCGGTTGCCGCGATCGTACCGTCCGGCGCTTGTCCGGAGTGACGGTCGGCGCCATTCTCGATCGGCTCGCGACGGGAGCTTGGGAGTTGCGGGTGCGTTACGCCGCGAATCGCCGCTTTTGGCCGGACCTGTTGCTGTGCACAGAGCGTGCCGATGCCGACCGCCTGGTGCTCGCCCGCTCGCTTGCGGTGCAACTCAGTGTCCAGGAGGCGTGCCGGACGAGTCTTGCCGCGAATTCGATCTGAGCCGCATCAGCCAGTACCCGTAGATGGCGGCATTCAAGATGAGAATTCCGGCGCCTATTGCAATCTGTATCTCGCGTGTCAGGCCTTCCGGGTAAATCCACGCCAGAACATAGCGTTCCACGAACCCACCGGAAAATCCGGCCTCGCCGGCGCGTTCGCGCAGTTGCCACTCCAGCGGAGTCAGGGGACAGATCCAGCCGCCGAATTCGATCATCACCGCCCACAAGGCAGCGGGCAGGTGCAGCCATAGCGCCCGATGCCAGCCGGCCAGCAGCAACAGGCCGCCGCCGACTGCCCAGACGATGAACAGGAAATGAAATACGAGGACAGCATCGGCGGCAACACGGTAAATCATGGTATTCGACCCGGCCTGACACCGCAGCCGAATCGCTGCGCTGCCTGTTAGAATATAGCGTTTTGCCATTGTCGGCAGAACCCGTCACCGCAGCTAGTAACCACGATGAAAGCCCTCGCTCTCAAAGATCTCCGCAAGACCTACCACGGTGGTACCGAGGCACTGAAAGGTATCGACCTCGAGGTCGAGGAGGGTGATTTTTTTGCCTTGCTCGGGCCGAACGGCGCTGGCAAGACCACGGCGATCGGAATCGTTACATCGCTGGTCAACAAGACTTCGGGGCAGGTCGAGGTTTTCGGTAACAACATCGACCGTGAACTGGAGGCGGCGAAGAGCTGTATCGGGCTTGTGCCGCAGGAGATAAATTTCAACCAGTTCGAGAAAGTCGAAAATATCGTTGTCAACCAGGCTGGGTACTACGGTATTCCACGACCCCTGGCGCAACAACGTGCCGAGCGCTATTTACGCCAGCTCGACTTGTGGGGTAAGCGCCACGACATTTCCCGCTCGCTGTCGGGCGGAATGAAACGCAGGTTGATGATTGCCCGCGCGCTTGTGCACGAGCCGCGTCTGCTCATCCTCGATGAGCCGACAGCCGGTGTCGATATCGAGATTCGCCGATCGATGTGGCGCTTTCTGCGCCAGATAAACGGTGAGGGCACGACGATCATACTGACGACGCATTATCTCGAGGAGGCGGAGTCACTGTGCCGAAATATCGCGATTATCGACCACGGCCGGATCATCGAGCACGATCGCATGGCGAACCTGCTGCGCAAGCTGCACAAGGAAGTCTTCGTCCTGACGTTGAAAGAACCGGTTACCGCGGCGCCACACCTGCCCGGCTACCGGGTCGAACTGACCGATCCGACGAGCCTCGAGGTCGAGGTATCGCAGAACGAGGGCCTCAACCAGTTGTTCCGTCTGCTGGAGCAGAGCAACGTCGAAGTGTCCAGTCTGCGTAACAAGGCCAACCGGCTCGAGGAGCTGTTTGTACGCCTGGTCGAGAACGGATCCGATCGCGACGAGGGAGTCGGCCATGCTTCCTAGGCGGCAACTGGTGGGTCTGTGGACGATCGTCTATCGCGAAGTCACACGGATCCTGCGCATCTGGGTGCAAACCCTGGTGCCGCCGGTGATCACGATGACTTTGTATTTCATCATTTTCGGTAACCTGATCGGGCGGCGCATCGGTGAGATGGGCGGTTTCGATTACATGCAGTACATTGCCCCCGGGTTGATCATGATGTCGGTGATTACGAATTCCTATGGCAATGTAGTGTCGTCATTCTTCGGTGCCAAATTCGGCAAGTACATCGAGGAAATGCTGGTTTCTCCGTTGCCGAACTGGCTGATAGTCGTTGGTTACATGGCTGGCGGAATGACGCGGGGTTTGCTGGTCGGACTGATCGTCACCGCGATAGCGTTGTTTTTCACCGAGCTCCAGGTCCACAACTGGTTTGTCACGCTCTCCGTCGTCCTACTGACCGCGGCGGTTTTTTCTCTGGGCGGTCTGATCAACGCGGTGTTCGCCAAGAAATTCGACGACATCTCAATAGTGCCGACTTTCATCCTGACACCGTTGACCTATCTCGGTGGGGTTTTTTACTCGGTGCAATTGTTACCGCCGTTCTGGCGCGATGTGTCGATGTTCAATCCGATTCTGTACATGGTCAATGCGTTTCGCGAGGGCATTCTTGGCGTTTCCGACATACCGTTGGGTCTGGCTTACGCGATCATCGTGCTGTTCCTGGTTTTGTTGTTCACGGCGTGCCTGGTCTTGCTGAACCGTGGCGTCGGCATTCGCGAGTAGGCGATGTGCGGCCGATTTGCTTTTTACTCTCCGGACGACGCCGTCGTGCGTCTGTTCGATGTTGCCGAAATGACCGACGTTGGCAGTGGCTACAACCTTGCGCCGACTCAGCTCGTCCCGGTTTTGCGTGCCAGCGACACCGGATTGCGCCGGGTCGATGGCTTGCGATGGGGGCTGGTACCGTTCTGGGCGAAAGACAAGGCCATCGGCAATCGCATGATCAATGCGCGCGCGGAGACAGTGGCTGAAAAACCGGCATTTCGGCAGGCGTTTCGCCGCCGTCGCTGTCTCGTTCTCGCCAATGGCTTTTACGAATGGAAACGGCTGGGTGACAAAAAACAGCCCTACTACATTACCCGCGAGGACGGCGAACCTTTTGCCATGGCCGGGCTATGGGAGAGCTGGCGCGACCGTGCCGCGACCGACCCTGAAGTCGTCGAGACCTGCACGATCATCACCACCACTCCGAACCCGTTGATGGCGGCCATCCACCAACGGATGCCGGTCATACTCGACCCGTCCCCGGTGGCGGAGTGGCTCGATCCGGGCGCTGCGGTGGAGGCGCTGACACCACTGCTGCGGCCGTACGACGGCGACGGCTTGGTTGCAGTCCCGGTCGGCACTAGCGTCAATAATTCGCGCAATCAGGGTGCCGAATTGATCGAGCCGGCCGGCGCGGTGATTCGCGCTTAGTCGGCGGCCGCCAGGGCCTGGTCGAGATCGGCGATCAGGTCGTCGCGGTGTTCGAGCCCGATGGACAGGCGCAACAATTCCTGCGGCGTACGGGTATCCGGTCCCTCTATTGAAGCGCGATGTTCGATCAGGCTCTCGACCCCGCCGAGGCTGGTGGCGCGGGTAAACAACTCCGTTGCTGCGGCCACCTCCATTGCGGCCTTGCGCGACGCGACACAGAACGAAATCATGGCGCCACCGCTTGCCATTTGCCGCCGCGCGATCGCAGACTCCGCGCTGTCCGCTAGCCCCGGGTAATAGGTTGCGCGCACCCGTGGATCGGCAGCGAGGAATTGTGCAACGGCCTGTGCCGTCGCCGATTGCGCCTCGACCCGGCATGCCAGAGTGCGCAGGCTGCGCAGCAGCAACCAGCATTCGAAGGGCGGAAGAATCGCGCCGGCCCCACTCTGGTAGGCACGAATACGCTGCCAGGTTGCATCGTCCTCGCGTGTAATCACAGCTCCGGCGGTAACGTCGCTGTGCCCGCCAAGATATTTGGTCGCGCTGTGGACCACCAGGTTCGCGCCGTGCCGCAGCGGATTTTGCAGCACCGGTGTGGCAAACGTGTTGTCGCATGCCAGCAATGCACCGTGTCGCTCGGCGGCGCTGGCGAGGGCACGGATGTCACATATTTTCAGCAGTGGATTAGATGGCGTTTCCACCCACAACAATCGGGTTGCGGGACGAATCCGGTCAGCGAAGCCGGCGCCGTCCGCGGCATCGGCAAATTCAACCTCGATACCGAGGCGCGGTACCAGTGTGCGTAGCTGGCGCAGCGTGCCGTGGTAGGCATCGATCGCAGCCAGTACGTGACTGCCGGTTGGCAACGCCTGAAATACTGCCATCGTGGCGGCGGTACCGCTGGCGAACACTGCAGCGCTCTTGCCGTGTTCGATATCGGCCAGGCAGGTCTCGAGTCCGCGGCAGTTGGGGTTGCCGTCACGGGTGTAGTGGAAACCGCCCGGATAGCCGCCGTCGGCGGCACGTTCGAAGGTTGTCGTCATGTGGATCGGATCGACGATATCGCCCGTGGCGACCCTCGCATGGCGCGGCGGGTGGATCAGCCGTGTACGCAGTTCGCGTTTCCTGTGCGTGCTCATCACGGCGCTCCCGTAGCCATTCGATTAACGACGCGGATTATGCCACCGCTAGTGCGCTGGAGGCTCGGGCGGCGCGCGCATCAATGCTCGCCGCAGTGGCGCGAGCTCCGCGTCATCATCGAGGGACAGCGTATCGCCGCGTCCGATAACGCCAAGGCGCAACAACAGATCGTCGACGTCCGGGAACTGATCGGAACCGCGATACTGTTCGGCGAGCGCGACAAACACGTCGTTCCCGGTCAGCTCATCCATGCGTTCGAAGGCTTGCCGCGCCGTCCACATGCGCGGTGACGGCAGGCAACATCGGGCAAGCCGGGAAAGCGCCTCATCCAGCGACATCCCGGCGTCCGATTGCCGTAGTTGCGTGTCGGCAAGCAGCGCAATCGCGGCACCGCTCCAGTAGACGCGCATAAATGTACGCTCGCGCCGCATCGCGCGGCTGGCATCGTCCAGCGAAATGCCGCGCCGGGTCCCGCGCTGACCCCGTCCGAACCCGGCCACCAGCTTGCGCCATGCGTCGGTTTCCGAGATCAGGCCGGCCCGCGCGCGCAGTACATTCTGGTAGTAGGTGGCAAAGCCTTCGGAGAGCCACGCATCGCGCCGGCTGATGTAGGGCAGCAGCATGTGTGCGAGTTCGTGAACTGCGGTCCAGTCATTGCGCCATTCGCGGGACGGGCGGGTCTGGTCGAAAAACAGGTGTGCCGCGGGTCTGCCGCCGCGCAGTACCTGACCCCAGGGCACCGGTTCTGGCTGCCGGCCGATCGGTGTCAGCAGCAGCTGCGCCTGCGACAGAGGAAAGCGCCCGTACAAAGTGGTCACCGCGCGGGCCGCTTCGTCCAGCCAGGCAGTCACCGCCGCATCGTCTGCCGGCGGCGAAGCGTCCAGTATCGCGAGATGCAGCGTCGCGCCGCCAACCGCAATTTCATGTGTCGGGAATCGGCCGATAGCCATGCGCGCCGGCCAACTGGGCGGAGTATTGGTCAATCGAAACTGCGTCACATTGCCGCGCCGCTGCAAAATCGGCCATGGTGCCGATACATTGACCCCTTGCGGCAGTTCGAACTGAAGCAGCGCATCGTCCGGTAGTTGCGCCGGGCGCCACAACCACAAACCTGGCGATACGACCAGAGTGTCGCCGCTTTGCGTCCCGCCTTCGCGCCGGCTTGCGTCTGCCGCGGCGCGCACGGCCACCGAATACTGAAGACAGGCGGTCTGACTTTCCGATTCGAGTGCAACCGAGAGCGCCCCCTGTGGCGGCGCCAGGGTCTGGGTGCCATGGCGGATCCCGGGCGCTTCCAGGTATTTGTAGGCTTCGTCGCTGCCGGCATGCAGCCGCTTGGGCAGATCTTCGAAAAAACAGGCCTCGACCGTCAGCCGTGACCAGTCAGCGCTCAATTCGACGCGATAGACTTGCGATGACGCCGAAGCGTAGGCGGTCGCCGGTTCGGCGTAGCCGCTCGACGCGATACTCAGACCGGCAATGAGCGCGGCGACCGCGCGCGATGCGGCCGCGTTGGGCATCAGTTGCGCGGCAGGAGGAAACGCTGTCCCTGATGTTCGAGTATGGCTCCGTCCGGGGTGATTTCTTCGACCACCGGCCCTTCCTTGAGGCGATCGCCTTCGCTGTACTTATTCATGTTGATAAACACGAATCGATTCGCCGCCACCGCGTCATAGACGTGGATCTCGACGGCCATGTCCGGCACATCGAGTCCATTGAGACGTACCTCGTTCAGGCTCGGTATGCCACTGGAACTGGCGCGTGAGGGGCTGCGCGGTGGCGCCCGCTCCGGCTCCGGGTTCGCATCGAGTTCCGTCTGTTCAAACACCACCGAGCCGCGAGTTGGTTGCTCCGGCGCGGAGCTGGTTGTCGCGGTTTTCGCGACCTGGCTCGGAGCTGCCTCGCCGCGCAGCGAACGAACCTCACCGCGCGACTCCGCGGAGCTGCTTGCCGCGGCACGCTCCGGTGGCGGCGGTTTTGGCAGCGGCTCCGCCGGGGCGACGGAAGGCGAGAGGTAGGGCTTCTCCGCTACCGCTGCCGTGGACTCGGGTAGCGCCGGTTCCGGCGGCGCAGGTTCATCGCGATTCCATAGCGACAATCCGACCACGACGATCAGGTTCAGCAGGAGCAGGGCGCCGAGGACGATTACCCAGCGCGGAACACCCTCGCCTTCGTGGGCGACACGGACATGGGCTAGATCCGGACCCGTTCGGTCCTGTCGTTCGTGCTCGGATTTGCGCAGCGCATCGAGAATGAAGGACATCGGATCAGCTGTCCTCGGTGAGCAACGGTGTATTCGGCGAGCCGAGTTCGGTCGCCAACGCAATTTGTGTGCGTGCTCCTACAATGCCGTCGGCGGCCAATTGACGGCGGCGTTGGAATTTGCGCACATGTTCGGCCAGCACGTCGTCGAAAAGAGCCGGATCTTCTGCGGGCAGGGCTCTGCCGTCTATCGATTCGAGGCTGCGCCGCAATTTAAGGACATCTTCGTTACGCATGCCGACCGACAGCGTCGGTGCAACCGTATAGGGGCGCCAGAGCAGCAAATAGTCGCCGTCCCAGAAGGTAGTCAGATCGGCCACGCTGATTCTATGGCGTTCGCCGTCGATAAGAAGCTCTGCCTCGTCAAACCCGAGGCCGGCCAGCACCAGCTGGTGGGTCTGGCCGGCGCGGTCGCGCAATGACATGATCGCCGGCCGGTTCAGCTTGCGCAGACTGCCGAGCGCACCCTGCTGAAACATACAACGCAGCCCCGCGTTTTGTGCCTGGTCGCACGCCAGCGCGGTACCCGGCAGATACTCTATGGACCATAGCGAGAACAGGCCGGCAAACGCGGAATCGGTGTCAGTATGGTCCGAGTATGTAGCGAGCAGTTCGCCCAGGTCGGCTTGAGCGGGTTCGGTGGGGGGAGCCGGTTGCATAGCGGCTGGTTCGGACGCTTCCTGTACCGTCGTCGGCTGCGCCGGTTCAGGCCCGGAAACCGGAGCTGACTCGGGCTCGCTAATAGTCTCCCGTGGTGTCACGGGATCCGGCGCGGTTGCAGCGGGCAAAGTCTCCGCAGATAGCCCCGCCGCGGTCGCAGCGGGTTCTTCACCGCGCCACAGACGATACGCCTGCGCCAGCCCGAACCCGATCAGCAGCGCCGCCGCGATACTTGCTGCGACTCCGAGCCATGGCCGCCATCGCGGCTGGTAGGTGCCTCCCAGTACCTCGGCCGCGGCCGATCGCACCAGCGCCGGGGTCACCTGTTTGCGCTCGCTGGAATAGGCGCCGAGAAGCGCCCGGTCGGCAATGACGTTCATCAGTCGCGGCACGCCACCAGCAAGTTGATGTACGGTCTGCAGCGCGGAGGGGCGGAAAATCTCGCTCGTTGCGCCGGCAACCTGCAGCCGGTGACGCAAGTACTCCGTGCTTTCCGAGCGAACCAGCGGATCCAGGTGGTAGCGCCCGGTAATCCGCTGTGCCAGCTGGCGCAGATCGTTGCGCCCGAGCAATTCGCGTAATTCCGGCTGGCCAATAAGGATGATTTGCAGCAGCTTCTGTTTGGCGGTCTCGAGGTTCGTCAGCAGGCGCACCTGCTCCAGCACATCGGCACTCAGGTTCTGTGCTTCGTCGACGATCAGAACCACCCGCCGGCCGTCAGCATGTGCTTCGAGCAGCTTTGTGTTCAGCGCATTGACCATTTCCCGCGGCGATGCTTCGTTGCCGACCGGAGCATGGATTTCGTGACAGATCGCGGCGAGAAACTCATTGGACGACAGGCGCGGATTCAGAATCAGTGCCACATCGACGTGTGTCGGCAGCTGCTCCAGCATGCTGCGGACAAGCGTGGTCTTGCCCGTCCCGACTTCGCCGGTCAGCTGGATAAAGCCACCGCTCTCCGTGACACCGTAAAGCAGGTGTGCCAGCGCCTCCGCATGGCGTTCGCTGAGATACAGGTATCTCGGGTCCGGGGTTATTGAAAATGGCTTCTCTTTGAGGCCGAAATAGCTCGTGTACATAGATCTGACGTAAACCTGGCCCTCGCGGCGTAGGGCCGCATTGTAGCAGGCGCCGCGCCATGTAAATGCGTATCAGCGCAAGCTTCTTGCCGGCACCAGTGCTGCGTCGCCGTAGCGTTCCTGGACCTCGTCAATGGCGCTGTCTATCCGCTCGCCCGTGCCCGGTGACTCCGAGTCGAACAGACCGAGCTGTCCGGTTGCGGAGAGTTTGCCCAGCCCCACGCCCAGCAAACGCAGCGGCAGTCCCGGGTTTTCGCCCAGCCATGAGCGCAGCAGACCGGCGGCCGCATCATGAATGCGCTCGCGGCTTGCCGTCGGCGGCCGCAGCGTCGTTTGCCGGGTTGCGGTGCGGAACTTGTGGTCGCGAATTTTCAGCGTAACTACAGCGGCTTCGAGCTCCTGTCTGCGCAGACGTCCGATGCTCTGATCGGTCAGCCGGGACACCACCCGCATTAATTCGCTGCTGTCGTTGATGTCGAGGTCGAAGGTCGTTTCTGCGCTGACTGATTTCGCGATGCCATGACTGTGCACCTCGCGCTCGTCGCAGCCGGCCGCGCGTTGCTGCGTTGTGTACCAATGACGCCCGAATACCGGTCGCAATTTTTGTTCGCTCGCAAGACGCAAGTCACCGATGGTCTTGATGCCCGCATCGTACAGGCGAGGCAGGGTGCGCGGCCCGATTCCCGGAATCCGCTGCACCGGCAACGGGTCCAGCGTGGCGTGCAGCTGTTCCGCGGTGACGATCCGCAGGCCGTCCGGCTTATCGAGGTCCGAGGCGATTTTTGCGACCAGTTTGTTGGGTCCGACGCCGATCGACGCGGTCAGCGCGAGTTCGCGCCTGATCCGCAATTTAAGCTGGGTCGCTATATCGTGTGCTGCCGCCGGGCCGGCAATCGACCCGCTAAGGTCGAGAAAGGCTTCGTCGAGGGAGAGCCCTTCAACCACTGGAGTGAAGTCTGCGAAGATGTCGAAAATTTCCTGCGATACGCTTTTATAGTGGTGCATTCGGGGGCGCACCCGCACGGCCTTCGGGCATCGCCTCAGCGCTTCCGCCATCGGCATTGCCGAGCGCACGCCGAAGCGGCGTGCCTCGTAACTTGCGGCAGCAACGACACCTCGCCTCTCGCCGCCGCCGACCACGACCGGCAGACCGAGCATTTCAGGATGATCGCGCTGCTCCACTGAGGCGTAGAACGCATCCATGTCAACGTGAAAAATGCAGCGGTTCCTGTTCATGTATCTACAGCGTCAGCGCGGTCACGATCACGGTCAGCGTAAACGTGACTACCAGGCACGTGAAATAGCCGATGCCGAGCAAGAAATACTTGAAAGTTGTCGCCAGGCGGCTCTGCCCGTAAACCCGGCGCATGGCGACAAACAGATAGATCGGGATGTAAATCACCAGGATCGCGGTCGCGATCGTCGCAATCCACTCGGGGGCATGGAGGCTGTCAACAACAAAGCCGGTAATCATCAGCAGAGTCAGCGCGAGGAAGAAAAACGCGTGGTAGTGGACGAAAAACAGAAGATGCTCGACGTAGTAGCGTTTCGACAACGGGTAAAGAAACTTCATCAACAGCGCGATCAGCGGGAGGAAGAATAACATCATTGTCGGGATGTTGCGCAAGAACTCGCGAATCGCAGCGGCCCCGTTGTCGGCGCGAACCTGGCGGCATACCTCCTCGAGATGTTCCTCGGTAAGGCGTCGGTCGAGCCAGCCGAGCCCGGTTTTGATGACATCCACGTCGAGGTCGCAGTCCTCCGCTTCCTCCTCGAATTCCTGTCCTGCTGCGGCGTCGCTGTTACCGTCTTCATCGGGCGGGTCATCGCCTGGGGGATTCGGCGCAGGTTCGGCCGAATCGTCAACGGCCGCGACCGACCGCCCTGAGAGCACACCGGAATCGTCGTCGCCGGCCGGCGGCCCGCCCGCGGTATCCGGACTGGACTCCGGTTCGTCGCCGGTGCCGGATTCTGCGCCGTTGTTGTCGTCGTCGCCGATGGTCGCCGATATCGCGGGTCCACCGTCGTCGTCGCCATTGATCGTGATGCCGTCGCGATCGCTGAACAGCGAAATCAGCAGGAAGAACAACACCGAAATCACCAGGTACATTCGGAACGGCGGCATATAGCGGACCCGCCGTCCCTCCAGGTACTCGAGGGTCAGGTGGCCGGGTTTGAGAATTAATGGCACGAGGCTGCGCCACAGCCGTGAGTCGAATTCGAAAATGTCGCCGAACAGATCGCGCAGCAGCTCCCATACCGTGATCATGCGAATCCGCGCACGTTGACCGCAGTTACTGCAGTACTGTCCCTTCAGCGTGAATTCGCAGTTGCGGCAGTGGGTGCCCTCGCCGCTGTGATCGATACCGCTGCGACTGCCATCCGAAAGAACCCGGCGGCTGGCGATCATGCGCGCACCGAAGGTCTTCTGACCGTCGGCGCGCATCCGATCGGCGTCTTCACGCAGATAGCGTTCGAGGTCGGCGCGGCTGTTGACGGTGTAGTGGACAATCCGGCGGACCGAGGGCGAGCCCACGCCCTCGCTTTCGTCGTCCGCGATAAATACCCGTGCTTCGACGAAGCCGGGCAGCGTCAACATTGCGTCGACGTGCCGCGTCAGCCACCGATCGAGTTCGGCGGCAGCGCCAGCGTCGATTTCGAGGCTGACCTCGTAGATGACGGCACCGCTACGCATCGGTCGCGCACTCCCCCCGCGGCGTCAGGATGCCGTCATATTGCCCGACAGTGCGGGCCTTCATCCAGCGCCGACTGGCTCCTGACTGTCGGCTACGGGCTCCGGCGCCGGTTTGGGCACGGATTTCGCGACTTTTTTCCGCGCGGGCGGCGGCGCAGCCTTGGGTGCTGCCGCCTCCGGCTTGCTCCGCGTGCCCAGTTCGTGAGATTCGAAGTCATCGACCGCGATCAGTTCCATGACTTTCGCATCGAATGCGGCCAGCCTGGCGGCCTCTTCGGCGCTTAGCAGTCCCGCTTCTTCTGCCTGTTTCAACTGCGCCTCGTATTCCGGAGCATCGACCTTGCCGCTCTTCTGCGCCGCGCGCAATTTGCGCTCAAGCGGCTCGATCTGAACCGCCTCTTCGAGGGCGGCCTGAAGCATGCCGAGCGGATTGCTGGCGACCTTCTCGTCATAAATGCCCGAGCACAGGCGGTCGCGGCTGTCACTCGGTTCGAGTACCAGCGATACGACCTGGCGGCCGAGCCGGTCGCTCGGCGATGAATACGTGCGCCCGCGCGGGAAAACGAGGACCCGCAGCATTGCAGCGACGGGCCGGTTGGGGAAGTTGCGGAGGAAACCGTGCAGCTGCTCCTGGGCAAAATACAACAGCCGGCGGCACGCCCATTCCACCATCGGCAGGTCGGCCGCCGGCCGGCCCTGGTTGGTGTAATGCTTGAGCACGCAGGAAGCGAGGTAGCTGGCGGCGAGTACGTCACCGAGCCGCGCCGACAGCGCTTCCATCTGTTTGAGTTTGCCGCCCAGAGTCAGCATCGCCACATCGGTGCACAGTGCGAACGCGGCGCTGTACCGGGTGATGTGCTGATAGTAGCGCCGGGTCGGACCGCGCTCGGGCACATCTACATAACGCGCATGGGTCAGTGCGAGCACAGTGGCGCGCGCGGCATTGGAGACCGCGTACCCGATATGCCCCATTACCGCCTCGTCGAACTCCACCAGTGCCTCGTCGTGGTCGGGGTTGGCACACGCATGCATTTCCTTCAAGACGTACGGATGGCAGCGAATTGCCCCCTGCCCGAAAATAATCAGAGACCGGGTAAGAATGTTCGCGCCCTCGACGGTAATCGCGATCGGAACCGACTGGTAGCCGCGCCCAAGATAGTTCCGCGGGCCGAGACAGATTCCTTTGCCGCCATGTATGTCCATCGCGTCGTTGGCGATCTCGCGACCTAATTCGGTGGTGTGATACTTCAGGATTGCCGAAGGTACCGCCGGCTTCTCTCCCGCGTCGACCGCAGCGGCCGTGACGCTGCGCGCCGCATCGACGATATAGGCAAACCCGGCAACCCGGGCGAGCGCCTCTTCCACGCCTCCAAAGCGGCCGATCGGCAAGTTGAACTGCTTGCGCAGGCGGGCGTAGGCACCGGTTGCGTGCGCGGCCGCCTTGGCGCCACCGCAGGAGTTGGACGGCAGCGAAATACAGCGGCCGACCGACAAACACTCGACCAGCATGCGCCAGCCCTGCCCGGCCATTTCCGGTCCGCCGATAATATAGTCGAGCGGCACGAACACGTCCTTGCCTTCGGTCGGGCCGTTCTGAAACGGCAGGTTCAGAGGGAAATGCCGGCGCCCGATCGACACGCCCGGGAGGTTGGTCGGAATCAGTGCTGCGGTGATTCCGAGATCCTCCTTATCGCCGAGGAGGTGATCCGGATCGTAGAGCTTGAAGGCAAGCCCGAGCACCGTCGCCACCGGCGCCAGCGTGATATAGCGCTTGTCCCAGTTCAGCCGGATTCCGACGATCTCCTCGCCGTTGAACTCGCCCTTGCAGACCACGCCGTTGTCGGGAATCGACGCCGCATCCGATCCGGCGCGCGGTCCGGTAAGCGCGAAACACGGGACTTCCTCGCCTTTCGCCAGGCGCGGCAGATAGTGGTCTTTTTGTGCCTCGGTGCCGTAATGCATAAGCAACTCCGCCGGGCCGAGCGAGTTTGGCACTGCGATCGTCGATGAGGCCGTAGCGCTGCGGCTGGCGACCTTCGTGAGCACGCATGAGTGGGCGTACGCCGAGAACTCCAGCCCGCCGTAGCGTTTCGGGATGATCATCGCGAAAAAGCCCTTGCTCTTGATGAACTCCCAGGCTGCCGGCGGCATGTCGCCCAGTTCATGGGTGATCTCCCACTCGTCGAGCATGCGGCAGAGTTCCTCGGTGGGACCGGCGAGAAACGCTTTTTCTTCGTCACTCAGTTTCGGTGCCGGCGCGGTGTTGAGCTTGTGCCAGTCGGGAATACCGCTGAACAGTTCACCGTCCCACCACACGGTACCGGCCTCCAGGGCTTCCTGCTCCGTGCTCGACATCGTCGGCATTACCTGGCGGGCAAACTTCAGCATGCGGCCGGTTATATGGGTGCGGCGAAAATCATCGTCCGTGAGCCGGTACAGGAGCCCGAAACCCAGCCACAAAACGGCCAGCCATAACCAGTGCCAGTCGCCGAATATGGTGTAGACGCCGAGAGCGGCCCCGAGGACCACCAGCGTGGTGCGCAAATCCGTCCGCCTGTAGGCAAGCGTGATCGCCCCGCCCACGAATAAAAGCAACCAGAAAATCGTGCCCATTATCGTCTCCGTCGCTGTCCCTGTGCGATTGATTTGGTGCGACTAATGACTATACCCGACCGGCAAAAAAAAGGCCTCCCGGGGGAGGCCTTGTACACGCTGAAACGGCTGGCTCACACCAGCAGATCGGCGACGCCGGCCCGTTCCTCGCGCAATTCCTGGTCGGTGGCATCCATCCGCTGACGGCTGAAATCGTTGATTTCCAGTCCTTGCACGATCTCGTAGTCGCCATCCTTGCAGATCACCGGGTACGAGTAGATAACGCCCTCGGCAATCCCGTAACTGCCGTCGGCCGGTACCCCCATGCTGACCCAGTCACCCTCGGCGGAGCCCAGCGCCCAGTCGTGCATATGATCAATCGCGGCCGATGCCGCCGATGCCGCCGAAGAGGCGCCACGAGCCTTGATTATCGCGGCGCCGCGCTGCTGCACGGTCGGAATGAAATCGTCGGCGAGCCAGGCCTGGTCGACCAGCGCCGTCGCCGGGTCACCGGCCACGGTTGCATGATGAATATCCGGATACTGCGTAGCCGAGTGGTTGCCCCAGATCGTCAACTGGCGAATGTCCGATACATGTTTGCCGGTCTTGTCCGCCAGCTGCGTCAGTGCGCGATTGTGGTCGAGGCGGGTCATCGCGGTGAAATTTCTCGGATTGAGGTCCGGGGCATTGGCCCTGGCAATCAGGGCGTTGGTGTTGGCCGGATTGCCCACCACGAGAATTTTCGCGTCGCGGCTCGCATGCGCGTTCAGCGCCGCGCCCTGGACCGAGAAAATCTTGGCGTTCTCGAGCAACAAGTCCTTGCGCTCCATGCCGGGACCGCGCGGCTTGGCGCCTACCAGCAGGGCGAAATCGGTAGCGGCGAACGCAACATCGGGATTGTCCGTGGCGATCACTCCGGCAAGCGTCGGAAAAGCGCAATCGGCGAGTTCCATTGCCACCCCCTCGAGGGCTCCCAGCGCCGGCGGAATCTCCAGCAACTGCAGAATCACTGGCTGGTCAGCGCCAAGCATCTGACCCGAGGCAATACGGAACGACAACTGGTAGCCGATCTGACCGGCGGCGCCGGTGATGGCAACTCTTACTGGCTTTTTCATGGTCGATTTCCCTGCGGACATGGGCCCTCGCGTGGGGCCGTAAACGTTGGATTTGTTGCGAAAGGGCGAAGATTCTAACACCGCGCGGGGATCAGGACGGTCGTGGAAAACCGCGAGTCGGGACCAGGGGTTGCAATTCAGCTGTATAGTGTTATAGTTGACTACAACACCACCGCACCAAGGGGTGGACAATGATGGACATGGAGGCTTTGGGGCAATGGGTGCTGGCAAACACATCGTTGAAAGCGTGCCGGGTTTGATCCTGCTGATGCTGTTCGGCTGGGCAATTATTTCGAACCAGGGTCAGGCAGGTGTTGTGCAAAACCAAACGCTGCCGGAACTGGATGCCGGCGAATGGCGTGTAAGCGGTGATGCCGGGTTCGGCGTAATCGGTCAGATCAACGGCAACGTCCAGAATCAGCTGGAGATTATGCTCGAGAATGCCACTGGCCGGCTTTGCGTTACGACCAGTTTCAGGCGTGCCAGCAAGCCCAGGGGCAGCTTGTGAGACTGTTGCCGCCCACGCTGATCACTACGGTCTGTTGCGGCCCGCGCGCCTAGCCGCGTTGCGCCTCCGCCGATACCGATATGGATCCCAAATGGAATGACAATCAGCCGATCTACCGTCAGTTGCGCGACCGCGTGGTGGCGATGATCCTCGAGGGTGTTCTGAAAGACGGCGACGCGCTGCCGTCGGTGCGCAACGTAGCAGCGGAATATCGGCTGAACCCGTTGACGGTTCTGAAGGGTTATCAGGAACTTGTCGATGAAAATCTGGTTGAGAAAAGGCGCGGCCTGGGCATGTTCGTGACGGAAGGAGCGCGTGTAGCGCTGCTGGCTGATGAGCGTAAACGGTTTCTCGACAATGAATGGCCCGAGGTCGTGGGCCGGATACGCCGGCTCGATCTGGATGTGAGCGAGCTGCTGGGCGAACTGGAGCAACAGGAGGGTGTCGACTGATGGCGGCATTGATCGAAGCGCGCGGATTGTGCAAGCGCTATGGTGCGACTGCTGCTCTGGATAACACCAGTTTTTCCATCGAGGCCGGGCGGATAGTTGGGCTGATCGGGCCGAATGGCGCAGGCAAGACGACTGCGCTGAAAGCGATTCTCGGCCTCACCCCGTTTGAAGGGGGTCTTTCCGTGCTCGGGCGCGACCCGCGCCGCGAACGCCATGAGTTGATGCAGGACGTTTGTTTTATCGCCGACGTTGCGGTCCTGCCGCGCTGGATCAAGGTTCAACAAGTGTTGGATATGGCCGACGGCGTGCATCCGAAATTCAACAAAGGCAAGGCGCAGCAGTTCCTGTCGCGTACCGATATTCCGATGACCGCCAAGGTCAAGACTCTGTCGAAGGGAATGGTCACCCAGCTGCATCTCGCATTGGTAATGGCGATCGATGCGCGGTTGCTGGTGCTGGACGAACCGACGATCGGACTCGACATTATCTACCGCAAGGAATTCTATTCGTCCCTGCTGAACGACTATTTCGATGAGGAGCGCACGATTCTCGTCACGACGCACCAGGTCGAGGAAATCCAGAACGTGTTGACCGATCTGTTGTTCATTAACCGCGGCCGGATCGTTCTGGACTGCAGCATGGACGAGGTGGCGGAACGCTACACAGAGGTCCTGGTCGGGCCCGAAAAGATCGAGCAGGCACGCGCCCTCGGGCCGATCTACGAGCAGGATACGTTTGGCCGCAAGGTCCTGTTGTTCGAGGCAGTCGGGCGCGCCGAACTGGAGCAGTTGGGTGAGGCGAGACGGCCGAGTATTTCAGATCTTTTCGTTGCCAAGGTGAAAGGGGGCCGGGCATGAGCGGTTTCCTGTGGCTGATCCGGCGCGAGCTGTGGGAGCATCGCGCGTTCATATATGTTCCGCTTGTCGTCGGGGCATTGATGGTTGTTGTCAGCGTGCTTTTTTCCGGTGAGATCATTGCTGCGCTCGAACACGCGCATGGCAAGATCACGGCGCTTGCGGAAGAGGAGCGGGCTGCAATTTTCAGCGCGCTGATCGGGCAGTTCGCAGTAGCCATCGCGCTATTCATGACGTTCGTCGTCTTGCTGTATCTGCTCGATTGTCTGCATGCTGAGCGCGTCGATCGCAGTATTCTGTTCTGGAAGTCTCTGCCGGTTTCCGACGCCAAAACCGTGTTGTCAAAGCTCGCAATGGCGATGGTCGTTGCACCATTGATCGTGCTCGCCAGTGCTCTGTTTTTCGGCATTGTCGAAATGATCGTGCTGACGATTCATTTTGCCGCGGCCGGGCTTGGCCCCTGGGAGTATTTGTGGGGACCGAGCCGGATCTTTGGCACGATCACCTTCCTGATCTACGCGGTAGTCGTGCAGGCGTTGTGGCATTTCCCGCTGTTTGCGTGGCTGCTGCTGGTGTCCGCGTTCGCCAAGCGCGCCGTATTTCTGTGGGCTATCCTGCCGCCGGTTGTCGTGATCTGGCTGGAAAAAGTGATTTTTGACACCCACTGGTTTGCCGATCAGATCGGCGAAAGAGTGGTTGGGGTATTCCCGCTCGCATTCGAGTTCGGGAGCGGGGGCCACCAGATCGTCATCACCGATGAAGAAACCGGCATTGAGCTGACCGCGCGCCTTAGCGAGCTGATCAACCCGGGCCCGTTCCTGTCCAGCCCGGCTCTGTGGATCGGCCTGGTCATTGGCGCGCTTCTGATCGCGGCGGCGATATGGGTACGTCGTTATCGCGACGAGAGCATTTAAACCTTTTTCCAGACGTAATCATCAGAGGGGGTAGGAGCGTGTCAAAAAGAACGCTGATTCTGGTCAGTTTGCTGGCCGTGATGTGGTTGCCGATGGCCTGCGTAATTGTTGTCGATGGCGATGGCGATATGGATGCGGGCTGGGCAAGTACCTGGTCGGAAGAGCATGACGACCAGGTCGACGCCAACAAGTCACTGGCCCGTGAAGTGAGCAGGCGACTGGCCAGCGATCCGATGCTCGAAGATATCGACATCGAGGTAGCGGCCAAACAGGGTGCGGTCGCGCTGCACGGCAGAGTTCCGGATACGGCGACGCTGGATCACGCGCTCAGGATTGCCGCCGAAACACCGGGGGTGGAAACCGTAGTGTCGCGGTTGTCGGTCGAAGTCAAAGCGATGTAGACGGCCGCGATTTGAAAGGAGAGCGGGAAAAAATGAATAGAGTTGAGACCACGTGGATGCGCTCGGGCGCATTGGCATTGATCGCGACCGCCTGGTTGGCCGGACCCGCGGTTGCCGCGGAACGCAGCGAAACGCTAACCCTCGATGCTTCGGCTCTCGAAGTCGAAAACCTGGTCGGCTCGGTGCAGTTGCGCGCAGCGGCAGGGCGCGATTTTGTGGTCGAGGCGACGATCGTGGCCGAGGATGCGGAGCTCCTCGACAGTATCGAATTTCGGACCGACACGGCAGGCAGCAGGAAACGGCTTCGGGTGGCATATCCGACCGATGACTACAAGGTATTCGTGTACAAGCCGAGCCAAGGGTATTCGGGCCGTTCACAGGTCAAGTACATGGGCAAGAAAGTGACTGTGACCAGCAGCAGTCGGCGCTCTGCCGCGAACCTCTATGTAAATCTGGTGGTGCATGTGCCTGCTGATTCCAGCCTGAAGCTCGACAATCTCGTCGGCAAGATCAGAGGTGACAATATCGATGCCGACATGCGGCTGGACTCGGCATCCGGACAGATTTCGATTGACAACAGCCGCGGTGAACTGAATCTCGACACCGGGAGCGGGTCGATCCGGGTCGCAGAGCACCGCGGTGACGTGAGGGCGGATACAGGTTCGGGCAGCGTCGAAATCGACAACGTTGTGGGCGATGTAGAGGCCGATACTGGTTCCGGCTCTGTAATGCTGCGTGCGATTTCCGGCAATGTGGTCGCCGACACCGGCTCCGGCCAGGTTGAGCTCGAGGATATCCTGGCGGACCGGGTTGTCGTTGACACCGGTTCGGGCAGTGTCACGGCCGAGAGAATTCGCGGCGCATTCGAGGCCGATACCGGGTCCGGATCGGTGCGGATACGTGATTTCGAGGCCGGTGAGCGGATCAAGGTCGATACCGGCAGCGGCCGGATCGAGCTTAGCGGGAACATGGCTGCAGTCCGCCAGCTGGATCTCGACACCGGAAGTGGCGGGGTTGACATACAGGCCAGCGAATTCCCGTCAATGCAATTGAAAGTCAGTGCCGGCTCCGGTGGTATCGAGGTGCAAGTGCCTGATATGCAAATGGTTCGTAGCGGAGACGGCTTCCTGGAAGCGACCCTCGGCGATGGCAGCGGGCGCGGCAGAATCGATACCGGGTCCGGCCGGATTCGTATTAGGAAGCTCTGATATATAGAGAATTTTCTGGCAGATTGGTCTCCTGTGGCCCAGAATATCAAATGGCCGGTTCAAAAAAGGCCGGTTCAAAAAAGGCCTGATAAGGAGGGACTGCCATGGCTGGGAAGACAATACTCACCGCACTGGTGGCAGGTCTGTGTCTCGCGGGGTGCAGTTCAAGTGTACTCATCGAGACAGAGCGGAGTTCTGCCGTAGACTTTTCGGGGTTGCACACTTACGGATGGCAGGACGCTGACCTGCCGAGCGGCGAAAACGGGGATTCGTCCCTGGCGATAGCGATGGCCGACATTATTCGTGAGACCCTGGCGGAGGGGCTCGAAGGCAAAGGCTTCGTGCCGTCGCAGCAAGATTCACCGGATTTTCTCGTCAGCTATCACATGGTGCTGACCGACGAACCGGACAGTTCCGCGCGCTTGCCCGGTGAAGCCGTGATTACGGGCAGCGAGGCGGCATATCGGGTCGAGCCGGTTCCGGTCTACTACCATATGTCGCGAGTGGACGGCACGCCGCGCCCGCGCAAGGGCACGATCATCGTTTATGTGCTGGACGCCGAAACCAAACGGGTTCTGTGGCAGAGCGTGGCGGCAGATACGGTTGTCTCGCCGGTCAGCGTGCTCGATCGTTCGCGGTATGCGGTCCGGACCATGATCGAGGACTTTCCTGAAGCCTGAACCGGGTTACTGGATACTGAAAGGCCGCGCTCCATCGCGCGGCTTTTTTTTGTCTAGTTACAACGGATCGCCACGGCTGCCGCCGCATTGCGTGCTTTGGCGCGTGCCTCTTCCACGGTGTCCGCGCGTGCGAGACAGACTCCCATGCGGCGCTTGCCGCGAACTTCCGGTTTTCCGAACAGCCGCAGGTCGGTGTCGGGCTCCTGCAGCGCATTCTGCAACCGATCGAACATGATCTCGCTCGAATCGCCTTCGGCAAGGAGCACGCAAGAAGCCGCGGGCCCGTATTGTCTTATCAGCGGAACCGGCAGCCCGAGGATGGCGCGAATATGTAGCGCAAACTCGGAGAGGCTCTGCGAAATCAGAGTGACGAGGCCGGTGTCGTGGGGCCGTGGCGAAACCTCGCTGAACCAGACTTCGTCGCCTTTGATGAACAATTCGACGCCGAAAATCCCCTGTCCTCCCAGAGCGTTCGTTATCGTTCGGGCGATCGACTGGGCTTGCTCGAGGGCCGCTTCGGTCATTGCCTGGGGCTGCCAGGATTCGCGATAGTCGCCGTCGGTCTGAAGGTGACCGATCGGTGCGCAAAAACTCACCCCGTGCTGTCCCCGCACCGTAAGCAGCGTGATCTCGTAATCGAAATCGACGAGGCCTTCAACGATCACGCGGCCTTCGCCGGCACGTCCCCCTCGTTGCGCGTCGGCCCAGGCAGGTTCGATGTCATCCGGGCGGAGAATGAGGCTCTGCCCCTTGCCCGACGAGCTCATGACAGGCTTAACAATGCAGGGCAGGCCGATGCTTGCGACCGCCTCGCGATACTCCTCGACGGACCCGGCGAACAGGTAACGCGACGTCGGCAGATCGAGCTCCTCGGCCGCGAGCCGGCGAATGCCCTCGCGATCCATTGTAAGGCGGGCCGCCCGCGCGGTCGGAATTACCCGGAATCCCTGCGCTTCGAGTTCAATCAGACGCGGCGTTGCAATGGCCTCTATTTCAGGCACGATGAAATCGGGCTCTTCCTGCCTTATCAGTGCTTCGAGTGCGTCGCCGTCGAGCATGTCTATCACATGAGAGCGATGCGCAATCTGCATGGCTGGCGCATTTGCGTAGCGATCCACGGCTATGACCTCGACGCCGAGTCGTTGTGCCTCTATTGCGCATTCTTTGCCGAGTTCGCCGGCCCCGAGCAGCATCATCCGCGTGGCGCGTTCGGTAAGGGGCGTTCCGATTGTAGTCATAAGGGCTGTTTTCGTTTTGAGTTGTCCGGCCGCATCGGGGTGTCCGCCGGTGCGAGGCATCGTCACCGCTTTTCGCGGCCCGTAAACCACTTACATTACCAGTAGCCGGTCGTCCTTGGATAGCACGAAAGGCAGCGCGATAACGGGAAGGCGGCAAGTACGCTCGGGAAGTCCCCGGACAGCGTGAAAAGATGTCCGGGCCGCATGATAGGATTCGCGTTTTCCGGTACACGGCGGACCCCAAATGTATACAGCTCGACTCTCTGGCGCCTTCCTGATTTTACTTCTCGCTGCATGTGGCGGCGAACCGCACGACGAGGCCACGCAAGCCAGTTCCTATGCTTCCACCTATACACCGGCCGCGACGGAAGCAGTGGCAATCGTCAATGCGACCGCGCTGACCGGTACCGGCGAACGCATCGACGCAGCGACGATCGTAATGATGGATGGCCGCATCAATGCGGTAGGCGCCGATTTGGCGCCACCGCGCGGCGCGATCGTCGTGGATGCCGCGGGGAAATGGGTAACTCCGGGAATCATAGACGTGCACTCGCATCTCGGCGTCTACCCCTCGCCGTCAGTCGCGGCGCACTCCGACGGCAACGAAATGGTCGATCCCAATACGGCTCAGGTGTGGGCGGAACATGCGGTATGGCCGCAGGATCCGGGGTTCGCGCTGGCACTCGCCGGGGGTGTGACGACATTGCAGGTATTGCCGGGATCAGCCAATTTGTTTGGTGGCAGATCGGTAACCCTGAAGAACGTCTCCTCGCGCACGATGCAGGGCATGAAATTTCCAGGTGCGCCGTACGGCCTGAAGATGGCGTGCGGCGAGAATCCGAAGCGGGTTTACGGTACTGGCAAGGGCAGCGCTCCAATGACCCGCATGGGCAACGTTGCCGGTTATCGCGATGCCTGGATCAAGGCGGCTGCCTACCAGAAAAAGTGGGAGACGTTCGCGGAGAATGGTGGCGAGGAGCCGGAACGCGACCTGCAGCTGGAAACGCTGGCCGGCGTACTCGACGGGGAAATCCTCGTGCACAACCACTGCTATCGTGCCGACGAGATGGCGGTCATGCTCGATGTCGCGCGCGAGTTCGGCTACCAGGTCACCGCATTCCATCATGCGGTGGAGGCATACAAGATCGCGGACTTGCTCGCTGAATCCGGCACCTGCGCCGCGGTTTGGGCGGATTGGTGGGGCTTCAAGGTCGAGGCGTTCGATGCGGTCAGGGAAAACGCGGCGATGGTCGATGCGGCTGGAGCGTGTGCAATCGTCCACTCTGATTCTGGCACCGGGATTCAGCGTCTGAACCAGGAAACCGCAAAAATCATGGCGTCCGCGCGGCGCTCCGGTTGGGAGGTGACGCCGGAGCGCGCCATAGTCTGGATAACCGCGAACGCAGCGGCCGCCCTTGGTGTGGGCGACCAGACCGGCACTCTCGAGGCAGGCAAGATGGCCGATGTTGTGATCTGGGACGGTAATCCGTTCAGCGTTTATGCGCGGGCGGAACAGGTCTACATTGACGGCGTTTTGGCGTTTGATCGCAGCAATCCGGAGATCGCGCCGCAATCGGACTTCATGCTCGGTCTGGATGTCGAGGGAGGGTCGGGCCAATGATCAGAACGGTAACCATTTTTGTCGCCTTGCTGGCGCTCATCGGTCCTGTCAAAGCAGCCGAGGATGTCGTTGCCATTGTCGGCGGTCGCATTCATACCCTGGGCCCGGAAGGGACGATCGAGCAGGGAACTGTCGTTATCGAGGGGAATCGTATCGTCGCGGTGGGCGAAAAAATTCGGGTACCGGTCGGTGCCACGATAATCGATGCTGCCGGCAAGGAAGTGACTCCCGGGCTCTTCGACGCCCACAGCTACTTCGGGGTTGAGGAAATTTCGCTGGTCGAGGCCACGGTCGATCGGTACCAGATGGGCACCCACTTGACCGCGGGCTTCGATATCGCTGACGCCATCAACCCCGACTCGACGTTGATACCGGTCAATCGGATTGAGGGGGTTACCCGTGCCGCCGTGGCGCCGTCCTCGACCGAGGGCAGCGCGGTTCTCGTCGGGCGTGGCGCCGTGATTCATCTGGGCGGCGGTGATGACTTCATTACCGATCGCCACGCGGCGATGTATGCCGTTCTCGGTGAGGGTGGTGGCGCGCTTGCGGGTGGTTCGCGGGCTGCCGCATTGCTGGCGTTACGCGAGGCGCTCGAGGACGCACAGGACTGGACCGCGCATCGCGATGAGTACGACAGCCGGCAACGCCGCGGCTACGTCGCGAGCCGCCCCGACCTGGAAGCCCTGGCGCCGTTACTGGCGGGTCGGATGCCGCTGATTGCCGCGGTCAACAGGGCGAGCGACATCGAGGCTGCGATCCGGCTGGCCGATGAGTTCAGGTTGCGCCTGGTGGTGCTGGGAGGGAGCGAGGCGTGGAAGGTGGCGCCGCAGCTCGCGGCGGCCCAGGTGGCAGTGATGCTGGACCCGTTGGCAAACCTTCCCGCAAGCTTCGACCGGCTCGGCGCCACGCTCGAGAATGCGGCGCGCTTGCAGCGTGCCGGTGTCAGTGTCGCGTTTGTCAGCTCCGATGGCCACAACGCGCGCAACCTCACGCAGTCGGCCGGAAATGCAGTTGCTCATGGCATGGACTACGATGAAGCGTTGCGCGCAATCACGGTGAATCCGGCGCGAATATTCGGAATCGATCGAAGTTACGGCACGCTGCAACCGGGCAAGCTGGCCGATGTCGTCGTATGGAGTGGCGATCCGCTCGAAGTGACCAGCTTCGCTGACCAGGTGGTAATCGAAGGACGCATTATCCCTATGACGAGCAGGTCGACATTGTTGCGTGATCGCTATCGCACTCTCGACAAGGCGATGCGCCCCGGCTACCGCTGATACAGCGGCGGCCGGGTTTTGCGCCGGCAATCATGCGCTACCTGATTTGCGCCGGGATTCGCGCCCGTATTGTGATGTCAGATCGTATTTGCGCAACAGTGCGCGCAGCTGGTGATAGCTGAGGCCCAGCGCTTCCGCTGCCAGCATCTGGTTGTGGCGGCAACGGCTCATGGCCTCGGCGATCCAGGCTTCCTCGAGTTTGCGGACCTCATCCTTGAGATCGATCGGCATTGCGACCGACATCAGTTTTGCCGTGCGATCGGGTTCAGGGGCGGTCATCGCTGACGTTTCCTCCGGCGCAGGCTCGTCCGACTGCTGGAACTGGTTCGCGAATGGGTCGAAAACGATCCGGTCAATGCGCGCATCCGGATCGGACGAACGGTATACGGAACGCTCCACCGCGTTTTTCAGCTCGCGCACATTGCCGGGCCAGGGGTAGGCGATTAGAGCCGAAGCCGCCCGGGTTGAGAATCCGGGGAAATAGCTGCGGCCCAGCTCGCTGGTGATGGCCACCGCAAAACTTTGCGCCAGCGGCAGGATGTCCTCCAGGCGCACCCGCAGCGGCGGCACGTTGATCACATCAAAAGCAAGGCGGTCGAGCAAATCGCGCCGGAATTTCCCCTGTTCGGCGAGCCTGGGCAGGTTTTCGTTGGTTGCGCCCACGACGCGAACGTCCACCCTGATTGTGGTCGAGCCGCCGACCCGCTCGAATTCCCCGTACTCGATCACCCGCAGGATTTTCTCCTGCATCCGCAGCGGAATCGTTCCGAGTTCATCCAGTACGAGAGTGCCGCCATCGGCGCGTTCAAACCGGCCCGTGTGGTCGCGCGTGGCGCCGGTAAAGGCGCCTTCGACATGGCCGAAAAGCTCGGTTTCGAGGATGGTTTCCGGCAACGCCGCGCAATTTACCTTCACCAGCGGCTGTTCCCATCGCGGTGACAGGTAGTGCAATCGGCCGGAAATCAACTCCTTGCCGGTGCCGCGTTCACCGATAACCAGCACGGGTTTGGCCAGCCCGGCTGCGCGCGAAACATGTTCGAGCATGGCTAGGAAAGCCGGTGCTTCGCCGATAAGGCTGGTCGATTCGGGCGATAATTCTGTCATAGGCAGAAATTATCAATAATCAGTTAAAAAAACGACTAATAAGTCAAAAAAACGACTTTGAAGGGGAAGAGTTTTTCCGGAGTTTGAGAAAAAAATTCATTAAAACAGAAAGTTATAAAGTTTTTGGGATTGTGGCACGAATCCTGCTTAATTCAGGGTGACCGAAATATTCGTTAAGAGGGCTTGCAAATGGGTATTTTCTCGCGTTTCACGGACATCGTGAACTCGAACATCAACTCCATACTGGAGAAGGCCGAGGACCCTGAGAAACTGGTTCGGCTAATGATTCAGGAGATGGAAGACACGCTCGTCGAAGTCCGTTCGACTGCGGCTCGGGCCATTGCCGACAAAAAGGAGCTTCGGCGCAAGCTCGGCACTCTCGAGCGCGAGGAGCGTGACTGGCAGGAAAAGGCGGAGCTCGCGATTCGCAAGGGCCGTGATGATCTCGCCCGGGCCGCGTTGCAGGAAAAAGCGCGTATTACCGAAGGCAAGACGAGCCTCGAGGCCCAGTACAACGCGATTGACGAAGGCCTCGACAAGCTCAACAACGATATCGCGAAGCTCGAGGAGAAGCTGGCCGACGCGAAGAATCGGCAGAAAGCCCTCGTAATGCGACACCAGACTGCGACGCGCCGGCTGAAGGTGCGCGAGAAGCTGCATGACTACAAGATTGAAGATGCGCTGGTCCGGTTTGAGCAGTTCGAGCGCAAAATGGAAACTGTCGAGGGGCGCGTCGAAGCCTACGATCTTGGGCTGAAGAAGGATCTGAGTAATCAGTTCACCAGCCTGGAGTCGGAAGAGCAGGTTGAAGCCGAGCTGGTCCAGCTCAAGCAGAGAATCAGCGAAGGCGACAACGCGTCCTGAGAAGAACATCGCGGTTTTGAGGAGCCGAAATGGGTGAAGTAATCGGTATTATTTCAGTGGCGTTCATTGCACCCCTGGTGATCGTTTTGCACTACGTCACCAAATGGCGCGAGTCGAAGTCATTGTCTACCGAAGACGAAAAGATGCTGCAGGATCTGTGGGACAACGCACAGAGAATGGAAAGCCGCATCAACACGCTCGAGACGATTCTCGACGACCAGGTGCCGGAGTGGAGGAAGAAGGTATGACCTTCGCCGACATCACGACACTGGCAAAGTCGCTTTATCGTGACGAGGAGTCCGCGATACTGCTGGGGGTTTGCTCGGGACTTGCAGAGCGCTTTCAGTTCAGTGTTTTGGCCGCCCGCATACTGGCCGCGCTGGCACTGGTGTTGTTCACGCTACCAGCCGGGTTCGTTTACCTGACAGCCGGCGTACTGTTGCCGCGCAAATCACTGCACTTTCATGGCGGTGGAGCCGAGAAACAGTTCTGGCGGTCTACCGGTCGCAACCGCAACGCATTGGGGTGAGCAGAATGAGTGAATACGAGCAACAGCCACCGAGCCCGAGACGCCTGTACCGAGACAAGGAACGTGGAGTTTTTTGCGGCGTGTGCGCGGGTCTGGCTGATTATTTCGGCATCGACCTTGCTGTGGTCCGGGTACTGACGGTGATCGGTTTTCTTTTCTTTTTCCCGGCAACGTTTCTGACTTATGTCGCTCTGTGCTTTATCTTGCCGGTAAAACCGACCAGGCTGTATCGTGACGAACGCGATGAGCGTTTCTGGCGCGGAGTCCGGGTGTCACCACAAAATATGTTCTCCGGTCTGCGTCATCGATTTCGCGAGTTGGATGCAAGAATGCAGCGCATGGAGCGCTACGTGACGAGCTCGCGCTACAATCTCGACCGCGAGTTCGAGAATTTGAAGGACTGACCTGCCCGGCGGATTGCAGCAGGTCGTCGGCCAAGGGAGCTGGCGCTGTGGCCGTCGCCGGAGCGGGAAATCGTTTTCGCAGCAAATGGGGCAAAGATGAACAAGTACGAAATGATGATGTTCATTATCTTTATCATTTTTGCGACCGGGGCGCTGAAGCACTATCTCAGTCTCCGGCACAAAACTCCGACGATGGATGACGATACCCGGCAGCGCCTCGCGCGCCTGGATGAGCTCGAGGAGCGTGTGCAGGTGCTGGAGAAAATTGTCACGGATAGCAATTACGATCTGAAGCAGCAGATTCGCGATCTCTGAATCGCCACCCGGTTCCGCCTTCACGCGCGAACCCGACCCGTCCCGATTGCCAACACAACAGCCGCCGATTCTCCGGTACATTGCGCCGGCCGGGGTCAACCTGGCGGGCATGTGCGCGGGCGCGGCCGCTCCAAAAGTGCGGTAATACCCGCGCAAACGAACCCGTTCACACAGCGTCTGCACTTGTTGCGGTAAGCTCTGCACATCGCGCGACGATGGAAGGCATACCGCAATGAATGCGAACGAGCAGACGACTGGCAGCAAGGGTGCACCGGAAGACCCCTGGCAGAGGTTTCAGGACTGGCTGTATGTGAATACGGACCTGGGGTTTTATCTCGATCTCAGCCGGATGAACCTCGCCGCAGGCATCATCGACACGCTGAAGCCGCAATTCGACCGAGCGTTCGCAGCGATGGCCGAACTGGAGTCAGGGGCAATTGCCAATCCGGATGAGCAACGCATGGTCGGCCATTACTGGTTACGGCGCCCCGAACTCGCACCCGACGAGGAACTCGGTAACGCAATCCGCGACGACATCGGGCGGGTAAAGGAATTTGCCCGGTCGGTGCTGGACGGCGTGACCGCCAGCCCTTCCGGGGATCCTTTCCGCCACGTGCTTGTGCTTGGGATTGGCGGCTCGGCACTAGGCCCGCAGTTCGTCGCCGATGCGCTTGCGCCCGTCAATCCGCCCCTGAGCATTGCGTTTCTGGATAATACGGATCCTGACGGATTCGATCGCGTGCTGACCGGGCTTGGCGACGAACTTGCCGTGACCCTGGTCATCGTGATCAGCAAGTCCGGCGGTACCGCGGAGACCCGTAACGCGATGATCGAAACCGGCGCCGCATATGCGGCGCTCGGCCTCGACTTCGCCGGCCATGCGGTTGCCGTTACTCAGCCGGACAGCAAACTGGATCGGCTTGCAGTCGAGCAGGGCTGGCTGGGCCGATTTGCAATGTATGACTGGATTGGAGGCCGTACCTCCGAGACATCGGTTGTGGGCCTGTTGCCCGCGGCGTTGCAGAATATCGATATTGATGGGTTGCTCGCCGGCGCGGCCACGATGGATGAGGCAACCCGGGTCGCAGAGGTACGCAATAATCCGGCCGCACTGCTGGCGCTGGCATGGTACAGCGCCGGTGCCGGGCGCGGCGCAAAGGACATGGTCATTCTGCCGTACAAGGACCGGTTACTTCTCTTCAGCCGTTACCTGCAGCAGCTGATCATGGAGTCTCTGGGCAAGGCGCTCGATCTCGACGGTAACCGGGTACAGCAGGGACTCGCCGTATACGGCAACAAGGGTTCCACTGACCAGCATGCGTATGTGCAGCAGTTACGCGAAGGAATCGACAACTTCTTCGTGACCTTCATCGAGGTACTTCGCGATCGTTCCGGTTCCGAGGTCTGGGTTGAAGACGGTGTGACCGCGGGGGACCACCTGTCGGGATTTTTCCAGGGCACGCGTGCGGCGCTGGCTGAGAACGGTCGCGAGTCGTTGACGATTACCGTTGACGAATTGTCGGCAAGATCCATAGGCGCGCTGATCGCGTTGTTTGAAAGAGCGGTCGGTTTTTATGCGACCCTGGTGAATATCAACGCCTATCATCAGCCTGGTGTCGAGGCCGGCAAACTTGCGGCATCCGCGGTCCTCGACCTGCAGCGCAAGATATGTGACTGGCTGGAGGCAAACCCGTCGCCGCTGGGGATTGCCGATTTGGCGCAACGCCTCGCGGCGGAGCCGGAGACGGTTTACCTGACGCTGCGTCACCTCGCTGCAAACCGGCGCGACATCATGCTCGATGGGGATTTGAAGCAGCCGGCCGGACTCATGGTCAGGAGAGAAGCCAATGGCGATTGAGCCGCTCCCAATTCGGACTGTCGAGTCTCCGGGTTTTGACGATCAGCGTCCGGGGACGTCCGGCCTGCGCAAACGCGTGACGGTGTTTCAGGCGCCGCATTACCTCGAACATTTTGTGCAGTCGATTTTCGATTGCCTGCCGGACCTGAACGGCAAGACCCTGGTACTCGGCGGTGACGGTCGGTTTTTCAACCGTGAGGCGATTCAGACCATCATACGCATGGCCGCAGCCAATGGCGTGGGTGGTCTTCTGATCGGTTGCGGCGGCCTGTTATCGACGCCCGCGGTTTCCTGCCTTATTCGAAAAACCGGCGCCCATGGCGGTATTGTTCTGTCCGCCAGTCACAACCCCGGGGGACCGGATGGCGATTTCGGCATCAAGTATAACGTTGGCAATGGCGGTCCCGCGCCTGAACGACTAACCGACGCGATATTCGCCCGCAGTCGCGAGCTGTCCGCCTACCGAATCGTGGATTCACCCGACTTAGACATCGACAGACAGGGCGTTGACCGGGTCGGAGCAATGGAGATCCGGATTATTGACCCGGTCACGGACTACGCGGCGCTGATGGAGACGATTTTCGACTTCGATCGCATTCGCGACCTCGTAACCGCTCCGGATTTTTCAATGATGATCGATACGATGCATGCGATCACCGGTCCTTATGCAAGGGAGATTTTTGAGAATCGCCTCGGCGCGGCTCCGGGAACAGTCATCAATGCGATTCCGAAACCGGATTTTGGCGGTCAGCATCCCGATCCGAACCTCACGCATGCGCGCGCCCTTGCAGCGGCAATGTTTGGGCCGTCGCCGCCGTCATTCGGGGCGGCGTCCGATGGTGACGGCGACCGAAATATGATTCTCGGGCCACGATTTTTTGTGACGCCCAGCGACTCTCTCGCTGCACTGGCGGCCAATGCCGAACTGGTGCCGGGTTACGCCGCAGGCATTGTCGGCGTCGCGCGTTCGATGCCCACGAGCAGGGCGGTGGATGCGGTAGCCCAGAGGCGAAAAATCCCGTGCTATGAAACGCCGACCGGCTGGAAATTCTTTGGTAATTTGCTGGACGACGGGCGCATCAGTTTGTGCGGCGAGGAGAGCTTCGGAACCAGCTCCGATCACCTCCGCGAGAAGGATGGCCTTTGGGCCATGCTGTTCTGGCTCAACATTCTTGCGGTACGCGGTATCGGTATCGCGGAAATCATGCGTGAACACTGGCGCGAATTTGGCCGCTGTTACTATGCCAGACACGACTACGAATCGATCGACGCGGCGGCCGCCGGCCGCCTGATTGAGCGATTGCGCGCGCGGATTCCGGCACTGGCGGGTTCGCAGCTCGGAGATTTTACCGTGACTCTCGCCGACGATTTCTGTTATGCCGACCCGGTCGATAACAGCCGCAGCGAGCACCAGGGCATACGTGTCGTTTTTGGTGACGACGCGAGAATTGTGTTTCGCCTCTCCGGGACGGGAACTGCGGGTGCGACCTTGCGCGTGTACTACGAGCGCCTGGAGGTACGTCCGCAAAATCAGGACGAGGACGTGCATCGAGTGCTTGCGCAGTTGTATGCGATTGCCGAATCGCTCGCCGCGATACGTGAGCACAGCGGGCGCGACCAGCCGAGCCTGATCACCTGATCAGGGCGCTGTGAGTATGTCGAGCGGTTATCTGGTATCGCCGGGAAACAGGTTGCCGCCAGGGGCAACGGCTGATGCCGGAGGAGTGAATTTCTCTGTTTTCAGCCGCGACGCCACGGCCATGCAACTGTGTTTGTATGAGCGTGCGGACAGCGAAAATCCGTTTCAGATACTCGATCTCGACCCGGCGCTCCATCGCACGTTTTTTTTCTGGCACATCTACGTCGAGCGGCTTCCGGTCGGTACGTACTATACCTGGCGATGCGACGGCCCGTACGGTGACAGCGACAATGGATTTCGTTTCGACTCGCGGCGCGAACTGGTCGATCCCTGGGCGCGTGAAATAAGCGATGCAATGTACGATCGTCAGGCTGTGTCGGAAGGCCAATCGGCAGCTTCGATTCGGGCAATCGTCGTTGAGCCGGGTTATGACTGGAGCGGCGATGTACCGCTTGACCGGCCGATGCAGGATACGATCATTTACGAGTTGCATGTGGCCGGATTTACCCGGGATCCTTCGTCCGCGGTTGCGCATCCTGGCACGTTCGAGGCGCTGATCGAGAAAACCGATTACCTGCGCGATCTGGGCGTCACGGATGTTCAGCTCATGCCGGTTATGGCTTTCGACGAGCAGGACATGCCACCCGGCACCGCGGCATTGGGACTTAAAAACTTCTGGGGATACAGTACACACAGTTTTTTTGCGCCGCATCCCGGCTATTGCAAAAACGCCAACCGTGGCGGGCAACGCGCGGAATTTCGCGACATGGTCCGCGCCCTGCACCAGCAGGAACTGGGAGTCATTCTCGATGTGGTTTTCAACCACACCGCAGAGGGTGGCGAGAGCGGCCCGATATTGAATTTCAAGGGCCTCGGCAACGACATTTTCTATCACCTCGACCCTCATGACCGGCGCCGCTATCGCGATTTCACCGGCTGCGGCAACACAGTCAATTGCAACCATCCGCTGGTTGCCAACTTCATCGACAACTGCCTCGAATACTGGGTCCGGGAAATGCATGTCGATGGTTTTCGTTTCGACCTGGCTAGTGTTCTCGGCCGCGGCGAGAACGGCGAACCGATGTATCACGCGCCGGTGTTGTGGAACATTGAATTTTCGGCGGCGCTGTCGCGAACCCGGTTGATTGCAGAGGCGTGGGACGCGGGCGGCCTCTACCAGGTGGGCGACTTTCCCGGTTTGCGCTGGGCCGAGCTGAACGGCAGGTACCGTGACGTTTTGCGCCGCTTCGTCGCGGGCGAGCCGGGGCTGGTCAGCGAGCTTGCCACGAGGATTACCGGCAGCAGTGACCTCTATGCCCGGTCCGGAAGGCTTCCGATCAACAGCGTGAATTTCGTGACCTGTCACGACGGGTTCACGCTGTGGGATCTGGTGAGATTCGAGCACAAGCACAATGCTGCCAATGGCGAACAAAATCGCGATGGCAACGATGCCAATTACAGCTGGAATTGCGGTGTCGAGGGGCAGAGCGATGACCCTGCTATTGACGCGCTACGCCGCCGCCAGGCCCGCAATCTCGTCGCGCTGCTGTTTTTGAGCCAGGGGGTTCCGTTGCTTTTGTCGGGCGATGAGGTACTGCGCAGCCAGGGCGGCAATAACAACGTTTGGTGTCAGGACAATGCGCTGGGGTGGTTCGACTGGAGCCTGGTCGAGAAAAACGCGGACATGCTCGGTTTCGTAAAAACCATGATCGGTTTGCGAAAGCGCCATCCCAGCCTCAGGCGCGCGCGCTTTCTGAGTGGTGACAGGGTCGGGCCTTTGCATATCCCGGACATTGGCTGGCACGGCGTGCGTCTCGACCATCCGCCGTGGCATGACACGGCGGCGCGTCACCTGGCGTATACCCTTGCGCCCGGGGCGCCGGGAGAGTCAGCGCTCCATGTGTTGATCAACATGGAAGACGTGCCTTTGCGCTTCGAGTTGCCGCGGTTTTCAGGTCTGCGCTGGATTGTCGTTGTCGATTCCGGTTCCGGGTGCGTGGCGTCAGCCACGCAGTGCGCGGTCGCAGAAGGCGGAATCGATGTTCTGGCGCGGACTATCGTCGTTTTGGAGTCAGTAACTCGTTGAAATAATTATTCAATTTTGCGATTCATGTGCTTTGTATAGCTTTTGTCAGTAAAAATCAAAACAAAAGCTTGACAAGATATTTAGATTAAGTCTTAATTAGGTCGCAGACTCGAAATCGTTCGGTGGCACTACACAGGGAAGTACCATCCGGCGTTTTCTCGTCCAGCGATGCCCCACAAGGCTCAGTGCCCCCCCCTTCGGAGCCTTGTACACGCCCGGCGGCCGCAAGGCCGCCGGGTTTCTTTTTGGCCGGTGAGCCGGTCAGGAAACGGCGAAAAGCGCCCGATGACGGCCGCTCCCGTCCTTGTCTCCGCGCAGTAGTTCGAGATACTCGTCGGCCGTCAGCGGGCCGCCGAGTAGATGTCCCTGGACGTAATGGCAGTGGTTTTGGCGGAGAAAATTCAGCTGCCCTTCCGTTTCCACGCCTTCGGCGACGACATCCATGTTCAGGGTGCGTCCCATTTCGATGATCGTGCTGACAATGGTCGCGTCGTCGCGATCGATGTCGGCATCGCGGACAAAAGACCGGTCAATCTTCAACGTGTTGATCGGAAAACGCTGGAGCGACGAAAGCGAAGAGTAACCGGTGCCGAAATCGTCAATGGCCAGGTTGACGCCCATTGCGTAGAACTCGTTCAAAACCTCGACCGTCGTTGTGGGGTCCTCCATCAAAGTCGATTCAGTGATTTCGAACTCGATACAGGTCGGGGAGATTTCGTATTCACGGAAGCGTTGTCGAACGCGTTGGGTCAAGTCCTTCTGCCGCATCTGACGCAGCGACAGATTGACGGCAATCTGCCCCGGATCGATGTCGGCCTTCTGCCACGCGCGATAGTCTTCGCAAACCTGCTTCAGGACCCAGTCCCCGAGTTCCAGGATGACACTGGACTCCTCGGCCAACGGAATGAATTCGGTAGGCGAAACCTCGCCACGGCCCGGAAGTTTCCAGCGCAGCAACGCTTCGGCGCCGACTACTCGGCCGTCACGGATATCGAGTTTTGGCTGGTAGCGTAACAGGAACTCGCCGCGCTCGATCGCGCGCTGCAATTTGCTCTTGAGCATAAGCAGTTCGACCGTCGCCACGTTCATTTCCGGGCGGTAGAACTCAATGCTGTTGCCGCCATCGTGTTTGGCGTTGTACATCGCGGCGTCCGCATTGCGGATCAGGTCGATAACGTTGCCTGCATCATCCGGCGCAAATGCGATTCCGACGCTGGCCGAAAGAAAAATCTCCAGATGTTCGTAGAAATAGGTGTTGCTCAATTGTTCCTGAACGGTTGTTGCAATCTCCGTCAACTGCTCCCGGCCGCTCGCGAGGTCCCCGACGTCACTGATCATTACACCGAATTCGTCACCGGCGAGTCGTCCGACCACGGCACCTTCAGGCAGACATTCGGCGAGTCTTTCCGCCGCGGTTTCGAGGCAGCGGTCACCGGCGACATGGCCAAAGGTGTCGTTGACCTCTTTAAACCGGTCAAGGTCAATATAGAGCAATGCGGTGCGCGACCCATTCTTGCGCCCGCGTGCCAACCCGCGCTGCAGCAAGTGCTGAAACTGCATGCGGTTTGGGACCCGCGTCAGCGCATCGAAACGTGCGAGATAGCGGATGCGGCGTTCCGCCCGTTTGCGCTCGCTGATGTTGCGTGCCACCAGCACGAACCCTTCAGGGCCCGACCGGCCGTCACTGATGGCCGCACTGGTGTAGGACACCGGGACCTCCTGACCGTCGGCCGCAATCATCACGGTCTCTCCGCCGCTACCGGCGAGGTCGTCCATCGAAATTCCGGGGCGCACACTTTCCGCAAACAACTCCCACAGCAGCTTGCCTTTAAGGTCGGCGGGATCGCTGCCGAGCAGTCGGGCGGCGGCTCGGTTGCTGCGCTTAACGACACCGTCGAGGTCGGAAACAATTACCGCCTCGCTCATGCTGTCGATGAGTTCGTAGAGATAGTCGCGCGATTTTGTCGCCACCCGCAGCTGAGCACGCAGCGTATCCATGGCTTCCGCGATCCGCGTCAACGTCTGCGGCTGGTCTGTCGGTATTGGCGTTTCAAGATCGCCGGCAGTCGCATTCTCGGCTGCCGCAGTGAGCGATTCGAGCGGCACGATCTCGCGGCGTGCCAGTTCCCGGGCAGCCGCAACGCAGACCGCAACAAATAGCGTCGTCAGGAACAACAGCGAAATCAGCGTGACGGCGACGCCGGGCCGGATGTCACCCGCAGCGAGCCACACGAGAACCGTCATCGCCAAAGCGAGCGCAACACTCGCTGCGGTCACGACGATTACAAATCGGTTGCGTTGACGGCTCGTTGTCATCGAATCAGGCCGTTATCTGAGATTGAAAAAATCGCGCACACGAGGCGCGCGGAACACCTGTCCCAGACTGCAGGACCCGGCGGCGAACCGGTTCCATCTGAAATGTTATCGGCCCATGCTTTCGGCTATGTCGTGGATCCGGTGCAGAACCCAAGTATAGATACGTGCCCCGGGACCTGCCTACTTTTGTTTCCAGCCGCCGCTGGAGTCCTGATACCACCAGCCCGACTCGAGTTTCGCTACGTTGCGCTCGGCAAAAGTACTGCGGATCTGGTTTTCCCACTCCGGGTGATTGTTCGCCCTGGCGATTTCCACGTAGAGAGCATTCCAGTCGGCGTTCTGATCGGCGACCAGTTTGAGTACACGGCTGCGCTCCGGCAGCGGGATCAGGTTGCGGTCGCGGATCGCAACAGTTGCCTCGCGCGTCACTCCGATAGCGCCCGACTGGTAATACGGTTTGAGGTCCGAAAATCGTTTTTTCAACGAGGCCTCGAGGCTCCGGGTAGCGGGGCTGCTGGCATTAAAATCGACCTGTGCGTGGGCCGCCGGAACCACGAAGTCCAGCGCGCTCGCGGCGAGTGCGGCCAGCGTATGCCGCAGCCTGGCTGGTACGCCCAGCTCGGCGGCAGATTCTTCGCTGTTGTCGTTCGCCCCCCGCACCTCGTCAATGATGCGGTCAGCGGCTTCAGCCGCCTCGGCGGACGGAAAATAGACGTTTATGGTGACGCACGCGGCAGTGGCGACAAGGGCGGTGCTGGCAAGGAGGAGAAGGCGACGCATGACATTGCTCCGGAACTGAATCGTGGATGACGTTGATTTTATTGTGCAGAGTCTACCTGAATGGAAACTGAATTTTACTCGGATGGACCGGTAGTCGGAGGGCCGCTTTCCTGGATCGACTTCAGTTGTTCCAGCAGCCGGGCCCAATCGACCTGGCTGGCATAGCCGATAACATCGATCCGGGGAAGTCCCTTGCCGCGCACGATGTAATACCCGCTTTTCGCTTTGGCAATACCGCCCATATTGCAGATCCCGTCCCGAAGTTGGCACTTCAGGCCCAATGCGTCATAAGCAAAGTCGTCGAAAAATCCCATCACGCCGCTGGAAAGTGCCGCCGCCGCACCGCCACCGCTGACGCTGGAGATGTTCTCCACCGCACGCTGGCTTATCCGGCGTTTCGTGCTGTCCTTTGCGGTGGAACTCAGGCTGGCAGTGAATGCGACGGGTTCCCACTGCAACATCTGTAACCCGGCAATTTCGCCGTCGACGTGCCCGGTTATCCGGCCGAATGAGAAAGTCTCGGTCAACGTCTCAAGGTCGAAACCGGTGAAACGGATATCGGCAAAGAGCTGGGGCAGGTTGCCAAGCGGCTGCACAACGCGCAGATCGCCAATCTGCAGATTGCCGCCAAACAGCTGGGCTTGCAGTTTGCCGCCGACTTCGACCACGCCGTCACGGTAGCTCAGCGAGGGCAACCGTCCCCCGATCTGCCCGGCGAAAACAGGCCAACCGAGCGCGGTCGTCAGTTCAGTCAGGCTGACCGGAGCCAGAGCGGCGTCGAGCAACAGTTGCATGTTCTCCGCGCCGGCGCGCAGCACTTCCAGTTCGTTAATCTTCAGTTCCCCGTCCAGCAATGGCAGCTCCAGGGGCGATGTCAGGCGGAAGTCCTGGGCTTCGGCCACGAACGCTATTTGCGCGGCTCCGGCGGGCAATTGCATCAATGTCGCGGCGGTCCAGGCGATTTGCGATTGCCCTGGCCAGTCCGGCGCCAGCAAGGCCGCTACCGCCGGATCGCGCCAGTGCACGGCACCGGTGGCGCCGGATAGGCCAAAACGACCGGTTTTGTCGGCAATGGCGACGTCGTCGAGAAAAGCACTGAACGCGGCCGGTTGACCGTCGTTCAGCAGCAGGCGCATTTCGACGGCACCCGCGCTTTCCAGCGCGTCGAACGGGGTCGAGAACAAGTAGGGGCGGGCGTACGTATCGAACGCCTCGGGCAGCTGTGCAACCACTCGGTTGGCGGTGAGGCGTGCCAGCCGAAAGCCCTCGTCGGTTTGCACGACTGTGGCTGTGCCCGTGGCCGATAGCATGCCCGGTTGTTCAAACTCCCAGCTGGCGATCTCGAGAGTTTGCCGGTCGAGGTCGAGGACGGCGTCGATCGCGGCCCGCTGCGGCTGCGTGGCGAGATCAACGAATACCGGTTCGGCGTAGGCTTGTCCTGCATCGCCACTCTGTGTCGCACGGATTTGCCACGCGCTATTGCTACGCGTCGCATTCAATTGCAACTTCGTGGACATTGCGTCGGTGGCGACGGTGCCGCTGGCGTTGCCCGCAGTCACTCCTCGCGCATCGATTGCAAGCGACATGGCCAGGGGTCCGGAAGAGGTTCCCTCTGCGCTCAGCTTCAGTCCGATCGAGCCGTCTGCCTGTCCCGCTTCGCCGTCAGGCAGGAAGCGAGCGGCCAGCGCCAGCAGGCTTGCCAGGTCGATATTGGGAAGATCGAGTTGGCTCTGCCAACGCCCGCCGGCCAGTTTCGCATCGAGTTGCAGCGCGCTGCCCGCGACCGATCCGCCTTCAATCGTGATCTCCGCAGCCTGATCCCTGGCGTCAAAAACGGCACTACCGGCAAGACGTTGCGGACCCAGATTCGCCGAGGTGCCGGTAATACTCAATTGCGGGCAGCGCGCAAAAGCCGCCGCGATTTCGAGCTCGGGACAGGACAAGGTGACATCCGTCCAGCTTTCGGCATCTGCCCCCAGAGTGACCTCATGGGCGCTGATACGAGCGGCAATGGCACCGCTGCTGCCAAGATTGAGCTCGATTCGCGTTGCTCGCGCACTCCAGTCGGCGCTGGCGACATCACCGATATCGAGCTGCAGGACTTCGACCGCAGAGACCGGCGTTTCAAAGAACAACTGGAGGAAGAAGCACACTGCCGCCCAACTACGAGGGCAGAAAGGTCTTCCTGCGCGGCTCCGGCGCGTGCCGGGGTTACGGCCCGGGCGTGTGCCGGACCGCGGCGGTATGTTTGTTGTGCGATGCTGCAAAATGTCCCGCATACGCGTTCTGATCGTCGCTTGATCCAGGCCGGATTGATTGATCCTCACGCGACGGCCGCGGAAACACAAGCCGGGTAGCGCCAGAATTCAGGGCGCCGCGATGGCGGCGGATGATTTCCCGGACTTCTGTTCAATACTGATTTTTACTACCGGCAACGCCGCCACGAAGAACAAACGGACAGCGCGGTTGGCAATAGCAGTTTCATGGCCCGGGCAGAGCGCCCGGTTGTTGCCGCGGCAGCAACGGGCTAATCCGCTGCGAATTTGGCACCCTTGGACGGTGCGGCCAGCCTCCCCCTATTAACCCTGTGCGGCTGAGATTGCCGATCGGGACGACAATACGGCCGGGAATATGGCTCTCGGCAGGCTGATAAGTCTTGTATCCTATTCCGCTGCTATCGTCGGCGGTGGCGACC
>PKUM01000170.1 GCA_002868855.1 Chromatiales bacterium
GCGCTGGCATTCGGGCAGGGTCTGTTGGTCCTGCGCTGGACCAACTACGCGTTTGTCTGGCTTGCCGTCCATCAGCTCGGATTCCTGTGGCGCGACGGCCGGGCTGACCAGCCGATCGTCGCCGCGGGCTGGGCGCTAGCGGGTCTCGCGATACTGGTCTTCCTGGTGCAGGTCGCGAATTACCCGATTGCGATGCTTAGCGTGCCTGGCGCGGAGTTCTCGAACACGCGGCCACCGACGGTCGCGCTGGTCGCATTGGCCGCCTTCCATTTCGGCATTGTCTGCATGCTGCAGCACCCGTTGCAGCGCTGGCTGGAAAAGGTTGCGCCGTGGACTGCGACCGTGCTGATCAATGGTTTCATCATGACGATTTTCCTGTGGCATTCGACGGTCCAGGTATTGGCGATCGGCGCGGCGTTCTGGCTCGGAGGTTTCGGGCTCGGCTGGGAACCCGGGTCGGCGATCTGGTGGGCAACGCGACCGATCTGGCTTGGCGTAATGCTGACCGCCCTGTTGCCGATAGTCGCGCTGCTGGCGCGTTTCGAGCGCGGCTCGCGTCGATCAGCCGGTGACGGGCTGGCCGCTCCCGCCCAGGTAGCGGGGGCATTGACAGCCTGCCTGGGGATGGCCCTGCTCGCGTGGGCGGGCATGAGCCAGGCCGGTGCGCCATGGTTTCGCGTAATCCCGCTGGTACTGGCACTCGCTGGCGCAGGGCTCGTTCTGGTCAGAATGGATAATTGGCGTAAGCGTAAAAACGGATCATTCCTACACTGACCCCATTTATAAAACACAACCCGGGCCATAGCCAGAAGCAACAGGCCACGGGTCCCCGCTTCGTTCGCAACGTCATGGAATACCGCACCGGACGACCCGCAGATCCGTACGGCATTGTGCCGGACCGGAACACTTCCGGGGGTGGCGTCATGTACCGGCAATTCCTCGATGGCTTCAGATTTTCGCAATTTGCGGCGGCAAATCGACCTGTCTCGAGCCGGGCTGGACCGATGCCCGGCGCAACCTTGGGTTTACGGTCTATGTTGAGGATCGAGACGACCCGGGCAACTGAACAAACCGCACCTTTCGTCGCGAGGGGCTGAAAGTACCGCAGAAACAACCGAAACGGGGTCGCCTGTGGCTGAATGACGGTTCCTGTGTGCGCCGTCGTCCACAGCACCGGCACCACGTCTGGTCCTATGACTTCGTCATGGACCGCACGCACGACGGCTGCGCGTTAACACCATCCGACCACACAGCTCGCTGGGCTATCGTCCGCCGGCACCGCAGGCGATCAAGCCGCTTGTCATGCCCGCATCGGCTACGCAACAGTGAGCACAAGCTCTCACTTTACAAGTGGAGTCGTCATAGGGGGCTGGTCAGTTTGGTGCAAGCAAGCGGGACCAGAACAAGCCGGGATGTGACGACCGCGGCATCGTTGCCGACAGGTCGACTTGCGAGCGAATGCCTTGGCAGCCCGACCGCTTTGACATAATGCAAACCAGCAGAAGATTTCCCATTGCGGATGAATCCGACCGCAGTCGGCCGGCCGAATACCTCCCGGACAATTCATCAAAAGGGAGACACAACTAATGAGAGTACGTTCATTCGCTTTTTTTGCCGCGGTCGTTCTCGCGGTCGGTGCTGCCGGCACCGCATACGCGGGTCCGAAAGGAAACGGACCGAAGGGCCCCACGATCGTCGACGTCGCCGTGTTCGTGAACACACAGAGCGGCGAGTTCGAGACGCTGATCGCCGCGATCAATGCGGCAGATCCAGCCGTGGCGGCCACGCTGACCGGCGGCGGCCAGCACACGGTGTTCGCGCCGACCGATCAGGCCTTCGCAAACCTTGGCCTGAACCCCAACAACCTATGCCTGTTGTCCACCGAGGAACTGACAAAGATTCTGCTCTACCACGTGGCCAAGGGACGCCGTGATGCCGGCGAGGTGACATCGTCGGATACCATCCGGACACTTCTGGGGACCCGCCTCGAGCAGGCCAACGGCGTGCTGACGGACCAGCTCGGCCGCACATCGGCCATCTTGATCCCGGACGTCCCGGCCGCTAACGGCATCATCCACGTCGTTGCCGACGTCGTGCTGCCGTTCGCTCCGACTATCGATCCCAGCGGCTGCGCGTCCTGACGGATCGAGGCCCTAGCCGGCCAACTATCCTCACGGATCAGGCCCCGCCAGTCGGCGGGGCTTTTTTGTGCGACATCCCTGCGCCTCGATACCGGAGGGAGGCGGGTTTCATCAGAGTCGCCTCGATACCGTAGACGGCTCGGCCGGTCAGCGTGACGCGTCTGAAGACCGGCTACGGCCGGTCGGCGTGTCCTGGCAGAACGCCCTTAAGTGGTCGAGAACGGCGGACCCGGGAAAATTTCTCACCAGCGGGAAGTCTTCCTGGCCGGCATCGTCCGGCTGGATCCCGTCAGCGGAAACATGGAGCGGGTCGCGAATATCGACCGCCCTGCGGTCTTTGATGGCTCCATCGACGCTCCCTATGAGGGCACGGACGTGGATGCCGGGATCGTCGGTGCGTGGGAGTCCTCGGGCATCCTCGACGTCTCCGAGCTGTTCGACGAGGATCCGGGCGCGCTGTTCCTGTTCGACGTCCAGGCCCACGGCATCGAGGACCAGAGTGATTTCAATCCTTAGTCGCGGATCAACGACGGTGATCTGGTCGAGGGCGGGCAGCTGTTGTTCCTCGAGCTGGATTACGACTAGTACGAAGACGAGGACGACTGACCACCGACGACCGAAACCACGACTTGTTATGGGCGTGGAGCCCGTCCCACCTCGCCATCCCTGCTACCCGCGCCGCCGTGGCGCGACGGGCAGGTTCTGGCTTGCGCTTGGCTCGGGGCCGGGCGCGACGACATTTCCGGCGCAAAGGGGAAGATTCAGGGGCCTGAATGCCGAGTGATCAGGCCGGCTCCGCCAGCATGGAGACCGCGATCTGCCCTCAGCCGCCGGTTTCAGCCTGCGCCGCCGGTTTCGCCGCTCACATTAGGCCCATTCCACGCATTGCCTCGAAGATCAGGGGCGCCTTAAACTGCCTATCCGCACCGGATTGCCGCACTCCAGGACTATTGGCGAATTGAGTCGTCGCCCGAAAGAAATGAACAATGGGTGGCCCCATCTACGGGCCTGAAAAATGGGTGGCCCCGTTTTGACCCCGAAGTTTTTGTAATCCTCCTGCCAGCGCCGCACGGCCTTTCTTCATCGAATCTTAACGCGGCGGCGGCAGACTAGTGACGCCCTGGACGTTACACTTCATTCACCCGCCAGGAAATTTCCCACCGATGCCCGGCAAAGAAAAGATTGTGGAAGAACTCGGCGATCTTCTGTTGCCGAACCTCGTCAACAGCGGGCTCGTTGCCAATGACCGCGCCAAGTACCTGATGACTTTGCTGCAGGCTTCGCGCGAGCATGCGGATCACCCTGACGCCGGTTTCATGAACCTGAAGCAAGAGCGGACGGATTGTGGGATTGAAGAATCTGCATTCGATAGTCTGGTGCAGCAGAGCGGCAAAGTTGCCGATGGCACCTACCGCATCCCCGGGATCGGCGGCGTTCACGCGGCGCTCGTCCAGAACGTGCGGGTCATGCTTGCTCCTATCGAGGCGGCGGTAGCCTCCTTCGATGGTGACCAGCGACGCGCAACAGAGTACCAGCGGCGATTGGAATTACTGACGGCCGACACGCCGTCGCTGGAGGACGATTTAATTTCGGGAGCGTACATCGATCAGCTCACATCGGCCCAGCCGTCCGGTGGCGACAGCATTCACCTGCTGGTCATGAATCTGCACAAGGAATTGAACCGGCTGCAGCAGCAAATCGCCGCCGAGTCCATCGATGGCGCGCGGGTGTATGGCGTCGCGGAGGACGATCGGCCCATGATTGGCGCGTTCATGCGGGGCGTCAACCGCACTCGCAAACTGAAGTTCGACCATCCGGGTCTCGATACGACGGCCACGCGGGCGGATGGCAAGCTGGTCATTCAAAACGACATTGGCACAACCGACGCCCATGTGCTGGTCATTCACGTCACGGCAACGGTGGTCTCTGTCACGTACACCGATGTGCATATCCAGCGACTGCTATTCTTCCAAAACCTGCTCAAGCCACTGGCCGTTCACTGGGAAGACACTCGGTCCCGGCACTCGTCGCAACTCAGCGAAAGCCTGTATCACTTGTCCGTCGGACGATACGAAGCGGAAGAAGCGAGCAAGCTAGCGGAGTACCTTGAGTTTCTCGGTTCCCGTCTCGTGTTTCTGATCGACTGGAACCGCGCGAGGAAGCGTCTGCGAAAGCTGGCGCCGAAGCGAGTGTGCCTGGACGTCTTGCAGTGGGCGGCCGAGAACGACTTGGGACACATGGCGTTTCTCAAAGCGGGTGGCGAGCAATTCGTGTTCGACGCTTTGCAATTGTCATCCCGTGCTCCGTTGCAACTGGGCGGTCAGCTTTCGGACATCATCGGACCGGAGCGGGCAGGCGAGTTTTTGAAGTTTACGTTGAAGACGGCCGCGGAAGGCCTGCTGGCCGGCCACTCGGAGTTGCTGATCCGTGACGAAGTGCGGGCCGAGTTGCGCCACTACTTGGACACCGCTCATCAGGGACTGCTGGAACTGGCCGCCGAACACGCCGCGCTGACGGTCGAGTTGGCGACAGCCGCCCGCGACTGCCTGCTTCAGCTTGGCGGCCAGACCGACTCGAACTACGTCTTGCGCGCCGCGCGTCGAGCCAGGAAATGGGAACACCAGGCCGACGAGTTGGTGACCAAGTTGAGGAACTTGCCCGGCGAACGAGTCGAGTCAAAGGCCGCGGCCGAACTGTTGCGGGTGGCGGACGATGCCGCTGACGATTTGGAGGAAGGCGTGTTTCTGCTGACGTTGTTCGATCAACGGTCAGCCGCTGCCGATGGCAATGCCTCCGTTACGCCCCAGTGCCGCGATCCGTTGCGAGAGTTGGCCGGCCTGCTGGTCCGCACGGCACAGGAGTATCTGAAGGCCGTCGAGAACGCACGGCACATTAGTCGGGGCAGTTCGCGTGAAGAGATGGGCGATTTCCTGACGGCCGTCGATAACACGATCTCGCTGGAGCACGAGATTGACGACGCTCACCGCCATACCAAGGCCAGCATCCTCACCTTCTCCAGGGACTACAGACAGCTGCACTTGTTTTCCGAGTTTGCCGATACGCTCGAGTCTGCGTCGGATTCTATGATGGGGGCGGCGTTAATGTTGAGGGACTACGTGTTGGGCGAGGTGATCACGCGATGAACGACACAGCGTATCTGGCGACACCGCCGCAAGCAGCGGACGAAACAACGATGCCGAAGAACGAACCACAAGTTACGTATCGATTCGGCGACGGCGTTGCGATGCCCGCGGACATCAGTCCGCTCGCGGTCGGGAACAAAGCCGCCAACCTGATGCGGATGGCGGAAGCCGGGTTGCCCGTGCCCCCGGGATTCGTCATCACGACGCGAGTCTGCCGCGACTACTTTGATCGGGGCGGCAGCCTGCCTGAGGATCTGCCGGCTTGGTTGTCCCGCGACATCGAATACCTGGAGCGCGTAACCGACCAACAATTCGGCGGCCGGCGCCGTCCATTGTTGGTTTCCGTGCGATCGGGAGCGCCGGTCTCGATGCCGGGCATGATGGACACGATCTTGAACGTGGGACTTTGTGACCGCACGGTCTCGCCGCTGATTTGTATGACCGGGAATCCGCGGTTTGTCTGGGATTCGTATCGGCGGCTGGTGCAGACCTACGCCGAAGTGGTTCAGGCCCTGCCGCCCGATCCGTTCGACCGGCTTATCCGCGAGCGACTGCAAGACTCGTCAACCCCGACGAGCGATGAACTGGATGCCTTTGCGCTGCGTGACCTGACGCTAGAGTTCTTGCAGCTTTACGCGGAACTCGCTGGCGAGCCATTTCCGCAGGAACCGCTGGCGCAGCTTGAGTCCGCTGTCGAGGCGGTCTTTCGTTCCTCGCGCAGCCCTCGCGCACTCGAATATCGCCGGCTGCACAGCATCCCTGGCGATTTGGGAACGGCGGTCACGGTGCAGGCAATGGTGTTCGGCAACATGGGCAATACGTCCGGATCGGGTGTCGGCTTCACGCGAGATCCGGCGACCGGCGAGAACGCGTTGTATCTGGACTTTCTCTGGAACTCGCAGGGCGAAGACGTGGTCTCTGGACGGCACGCTGTGCAGGACGGTGCGGCGATCAAGGCGCGAATGCCAACGCTGGACCGCCAGTTGCGGCAGGTCTGCGATCAATTGGAACGTCTGTTTTGTGATACGCAGGACTTCGAGTTCACGATTCAGGAAGGTCGGCTCTATCTGCTTCAATCGCGCGCTGCGAAACGGACGCCGTGGGCGGCGCTGCGAGTCGCCTGTGATCTGGTCAACGAGGATGTGATCGATCGGCGGACTGCTCTGGCGCGGTTAGCCGAGTTTGACCTGGATTCATTGCAGGTGACCCGGCTGGCCAATGAGCATGAGCGTCCCCCCCTGTCGGTCGGCGTTCCCGCTTGTCCGGGAGTGGCGATCGGAAGGATCGCACTGGATCCACAGACTGCCGTCGCGATGGCTCGCGAGGGCGGGCGCCCGATCCTGGTTCGGCACGACATCTCTACCGACGATGTGGCCGGTCTGGCAGCGTCGGAAGGCATCTTGACGACGCTCGGCGGTCGCACGTCTCATGCCGCCGTTGTCGCCAGACAGATGAACAAGGTCTGCATCGTGGGCTGCCGGGACCTGGTCATCGAAAGAAATCGGCGCTGCCGTATCGGCGCCCAATCGCTGGCCGAGGGCGACCTCCTTTCGCTCGACGGACATTCGGGCGCAGTCTACGCCGGCGAGTTGGTCTTTGTAGTCGAAAGGCCGCTGGAATTGCTGTCCCGAGTCAAACAGTGGCAATGAATCACGGACGCCAGTTTCGCTGCTGTTCCGCATGGATGCGCTCGAATAATGACGCAGCCTCGCTGAGCTCCGGCGCGCTTGCATTGTCGTTGCAGGAAATTGACATCAGCATTGCAGTGCGACCGGCCGGTGAAGTCGGCGATCGCCGATGGCGCTCGGCGGCCCGTCGGTCGGCATATTACGGTCGACTTGGAAATCCATGTTTTCGTTCAAAAGAAAGCTCTTAACGCCTGATCTGCGACAATTTTTGCAACGCTTTGGTCATGGAGGTGTAGCCCGGCCGTAATCATCCGCTGGCATCTTGCGCGACATGTTCACGCGGGAGATAGCCTGTCTTGAACACGAACGCTAGCCCGGCGCGGCGCCACTATCGCGCTATCTGGATCTCCGATGTCCATCTTGGTTTCAAGGGCAGCAGGGCCGAGTTCCTACTCGACTTCCTCGACGCCACCGACAGCGACTATCTGTTCCTGGTCGGAGACATCATCGACGTCTGGAGCATGCGCAAAACTTTCTACTGGCCGCAAGCGCACAACGATGTGATTCGCGCGATCCTGGCCAAGGCGCGCAACGGCACGCGCGTCATCTATATACCCGGGAATCACGATGAAATATTTCGCGATTATGTCGGTGAGGTTTTCGGTCGGTTGGAGATTCACCGCGACTACGTGCATACCACGGCGGATGGCCGCCGGCTGCTCATTCTGCACGGCGACGAGTTCGACAGTGTCGTCAAATGCAGTCCCTGGCTAGCCCGTCTGGGCAGCCTCGCTTATGGCTGGCTGATCCGCGCGAACCGTTACCTCAACAGCGTTCGCCGCCATTTCGGTTTCCCCTATTGGTCGCTGGCCAATTACCTGAAGCATCGGGTCAAGAATGCGGTCAATTACATCTCCAGTTTCGAGAATGCCGTGTTGCGCGAAGCGCGCGAACGTCGGGTGCAGGGCGTTGTTTGTGGTCATATCCACCGCGCCGAGATCCATCGCATGGACGGCATTACTTACTGCAACGACGGCGACTGGGTAGAGAGTTGCACGGCGCTGGTGGAATCGGCCGAGGGCAAACTCGAATTACTGAGCTGGACCGAGACGGTCGCGGCCCGCGAGGCGGCCAGTAACAGCGACGAGATCGAGGCTCAGGCTGCATGAAGATCGCCATTGTGACGGACGCGTGGCATCCGCAGACCAATGGCGTCGTCACTACCCTGACTCAAACCGCGCGATGTCTCGCCGAGCTGGGCCATGAAGTGCGGGTTTTCGGCCCCGACGGATTACGCAGCGTGCCTTTGCCGACGTATTCGGAAATCCGGCTGGTGGTGAGGCCGCGGCGGCGCCTGCGCCGGCGTCTGCTCGAGTTCCAACCTGATGCCGTGCACGTTGCCACCGAGGGCAGTATGGGTTTCGCGGCGCGACGTATCTGCCTGCGCCTGACATGGCCCTTTACCACTTCGTACGATACCCGTTATCCGCAGTATGTCCGGGCACGTTTCCCGGTCCCGCTGTCCTTCACCTACGCACTATTGCGTCGTTTTCATTCGCCGTCGCGCTGCACGATGGTACCGACGCAGTTCATGCGCCGCGAACTCGAAGCGCGCAGTTTCGATCATGTCGCGGTCTGGTCGCGCGGGGTCGATACCGACATGTTCCGGCCGCGGGAAAAATCTTTCCTGGCGGCACCGCGGCCGGTGTTCATGTACATGGGACGCGTCGCACCGGAGAAAAACATCGGCAGTTTCCTGTCGCTGGAATTGCCCGGCTCGAAATACGTGGTCGGCGACGGCCCGTCGCGCAAAACGCTGGAGCAGCGGTTCCCGCGCACGCGTTTCACTGGCTACAAGCATGGCGACGAACTGGTCGCTCACCTTGCAGCAGCCGATGTTTTCGTGTTCCCCAGCCGCACCGATACCTTCGGGCTGGTCCTGCTCGAAGCGATGGCCTGCGGCGTGCCGGTGGCCGCCTACCCGGTGGCGGGCCCGGCCGACGTCGTACGCCAGGGCTTCAGCGGCTATCTCGACGAGGATCTTCAGCGCGCTGCGCTGAGAGCCATCGACCTCGATCCCGGCACCTGCCGCGAGGAGGCGCTGAAACGCAGCTGGATGGCGGCGACGGAACAGTTCGTCTCCAACCTCAGGCCGCGGATGCGGCTATCGCTGGCTGCCTGAACCCGGTCGCGCACGCGTCGCCCACGCGACGAAGCAGGGCGGCCATTAGCCCCGCAGGTGGCGGGTCAACAGGCGATCGAGCTGGTTGGCGAAGGCCTGCCGGTCGGGTTGGCCGAGCGCCGGAGGTCCCCCGGTGTCAATGCCGCTCGCGCGCATCGTATAGCGTGGAAAAAGTGCCAGGTCGATTTCCTTCTTCCGAAAATAGACCTGGCACCTTTTTAAAAATAGACCTGGCACCTTTTTAAAAACCCCGAACGTGAGGCACTGTCACCCGCTAGTGCGATAAGCACTTTTCCGGTCCCCGATTTTAACTACGTAGACGATGAGCTGGTTGTCCTCGATCGCGTAGACGATGCGGTATGGTCCCTGCCGGATCCGGTA
>PKUM01000335.1 GCA_002868855.1 Chromatiales bacterium
CCGATGAGCACCAGGTTCAACCGCCACGAAATCGTCACCTATTATCTGCGTTTGCATGACTCGGGCCTCAATGACTCGCACAGCGGTAACATTTCCGGACGCAAAGAGCAGGCATTCTGGATAACTCCGAGCGGTGCCGGCGCGGAAACCCTGGCGGCAGCGGATCTCATCAAGTGCCCGGTTGACGGCCCGCTGGGCGCCGGCGCTTCGCTGGACGGCGCTCTTCATCAGGCGGTCTACCGCGCTCTTCCCGAGGCCGGTGCCGTGATCCACAGCCACGGCCCATACAGTATTGCGATGACCCTTGACGGCAGTGATTTCCGGCCGCTCGATTTCGAGGGTGAGTATTACTTCGACACAGTGCCCGTTCTGGATATTGCTTTCGACCGTTACACGGCCGACTCGCCGGCAGCCATTGCAGCAGCGCTACGCCAGGTGCCCGTCGCAATCGTCCGCGGACACGGCGTCTACGCGCGTGGTCGCGGGCTGAACGAAGCCTACAAGTGGAGCCGGTCACTCGAATCCTCGGCCCGCATCGCATGGCTGGCAAGAAACGCCGATGTGCGCGCTCCGGGTACGCCACGATGATGCCGGCACGCCAGCTGTTGCGTGCTTTTCTTCTGTTCTGGTGCGTTACGTTCTGCACCGCAGCGAGCGCACAAAATACACTTTGGCAGGTGCGCAGCGAGACCGCGACAATATACCTCCTTGGCTCCGTGCACCTGCTGCGGCACTCCGACTTTCCGCTGGATCCGGCACTCGACGCTGCCTATGAGCGGACCGATCTGCTGGTAACCGAGCTCGATCTGAATGCAGCCGATCCGATTGAGACCCAGGCCCTGATAAACCGCATCGGGCGCATCAGCAATGGCGATCTGGAGGACTGGATGGGAGCAATCGATTACCGGCGTGCCCACGAATTGGCTGCAGACATGGAGGTCGATCTGGACCGCCTGCGGGGGCTGAAACCGTGGCTTGCGGCGATAACGATATTACAACTGCAACTGGCTCGGCTCGGGTTCTCACCCGATCTCGGAATTGACTTTTACTTTGCCGGTCGCGCGAAAAGTGACGGCAAACCGGTTCTGGGACTGGAGACGATGGAGTTCCAGCTGGAGCAATTCGACAGCCTCAGCCAACAACGACAAAGCGAATTTCTGCTGCAGTCGCTCGAGGAAGCGGAAGATATTCCCGGCGATATCGAGGCGATGGTCAAAGCGTGGAAAAGCGGCGATGCCGCCGCCCTCTCCCGTGTGCTCGAGGAGGGCTTTACAGGCTACCCGGAACTCTATGAGCGGCTCGTCAAAAACCGCAATTCCAACTGGCTGCCGCAGTTGCTGGAATTGCTGAACGGAGACAAGGACGTTCTGGTCGTGGTCGGAGCTCTGCACCTGGTCGGCACCGGGAGCGTGATCGAGATGCTGGAACAACGCGGGTTCGCCGCGCAGCAGCTCTAGATTTCAACCATTTCGAAGTCTTCCTTACCTGCGCCGCAGTCGGGACAACGCCAGGAAAGCGGCACATCCTGCCACCGAGTTCCGGGCGCGACACCGTTATCCGGGTCGCCCAGTTTCTCTTCGTAAATAAACCCGCAGATGACGCACATGTAGGCCTTCATCGAGTGTTTCCTGCTTCGTTGTTTGCACTGATGGCGCGCCATTCTACCGGAGCGCATGACCATTCGGCGAGACTGACGGGAAGAGTGCGCCATGAGTCGTTACAATGCGGCCTGCGGCAATTACAGGGAGCAACAGCGTGAGCCTTTTCAGCGAAGCGCAAAAATACATTCCGGGCGGCGTAAATTCACCGGTCCGGGCATTCGGCGCGGTCGGCGGGGAACCGGTCTTTTTCGCCCGGGCGGAGGGCGCTTACCTGTTCGATGCCACCGGCAAACGCTACATCGATTACATCAACTCCTGGGGACCGATGATTCTCGGTCATGCGGCACCTGAGGTCGTGAGCGCCGTCCAGGAAGCCGCCGCCCAGGGGCTTTCCTTCGGGGCGCCAACCGAGCGCGAAACCACGCTCGCGAAAATGGTCTGCGATCTCGTACCGTCGATCGAAAAAGTACGGATGGTCAGTTCCGGCACCGAGGCGACGATGAGCGCGATCCGTCTCGCCCGCGGATTTACCGGGCGCGACAAGATCGTCAAATTCGAGGGTTGCTACCACGGCCATTCCGATTCGCTTTTGGTCAAAGCCGGATCGGGTGCGCTGACTCTCGGCGTACCGACCTCGCCGGGCGTTCCGGCGGCACTGGCCGAACATACCATTACGCTCTCATTCAACGACCTCGAGCAGGTCGAACAGGTGTTCGCTGAAATCGGCGGCCAGATTGCCTGCATTATCGTCGAACCTGTAGCCGGCAATATGAACTTCATACCGCCGATGGAGGGTTTCCTGCAGGGCCTGCGACGGCTCTGCGACGAGCATGGCAGCGTTCTGATATTCGATGAGGTGATGACCGGTTTTCGGGTAGCGCTCGGTGGCGCCCAGGAGCACTATTGCGTCGTTCCCGATATCACGACACTCGGCAAAGTCATCGGCGGCGGCCTGCCGGTTGGCGCTTTCGGCGGCAAAGCCGCAATCATGGACTACATTGCACCAACCGGGCCGGTATACCAGGCAGGAACGCTATCCGGTAACCCGGTTGCAATGGCCGCGGGGATTGCAACGCTGACCGGGGTTAGCCAACCCGGTTTTTTCGCAGCGCTGGGGGCGCGCACCCGGGCCCTGTGCGAGGGCCTGCAACAGGCTGCCGACGCAGCGGGCATCGGATTCGGAACGGAGCGCCTCGGGGGCATGTTCGGCTTCTACTTCTCCGACGAAACACCGGTGCGTTATTACCGCCAGGTCGTCGAATGCGACCAGCAACGATTCCGGAGTTTCTTCCACGGAATGCTCGAGCGCGGCGTTTATCTCGCACCATCCGCCTATGAGGCCGGCTTCGTCTCGGCCCGCCATAGCGAGGAGGATATTGCCGCGACCGTTGCAGCGGCAGGTGAGGTCATGGCGACTCTTTGAGACCGGATAACGCGCGTTGGTATGCCGCGAACACACCGACTCCATGACACACATGAAGTACGCGCTCCATCCGGGGAAGCTCCTCCAGAGCCGCACTCACCGTGGCGAGCGCGACCTCGGCTGCGCGGTCGACAGGATAGCCATAGACACCGCAACTGATTGCCGGAAAAGCAACGCTGCGCGCGCGCTGTGCGGCAGCCAATCGTATCGCGCTGAGATAGCATGCGGCGAGAAGCTCGGCCTCGCCGCCGAGTCCTCCCTGCCAAACCGGACCGACGGTGTGGACGATCCAGCGGGCATTCAGGTCGAATCCGGGCGTGAGGCGCGACTCTCCGGTCGGGCAGCCACCGAGGGCACGGCATGCCGTGCCCAGCCGAGGCCCGGCCGCACGATGTATGGCCCCATCCACGCCCCCGCCGCCAGCTAATGCGCTGTTGGCCGCATTGACGACCACGTCGACATCGAGGGTCGTGATATCGGCGACGATCAATTCTATTCGGTCAAAACCGGCCATATCGCGGCAGTGGGGAGCGCCCTACCCGGTTTCCTGAAGTTCCTTCAGCACAGGCGACAAGGCCGCGAGCCGGTGCAGTGGATCGTCGAGTTCGAGACAATATTGTTTCTGCTCGAGCGAAATCGGAAGTATTTCGCTCAAACGGTGACCGACCCAGGCAGCGTCCCCATAGTTTTTCGGCAATTGCTGGTAGTGAATACCGAGGTCATCGAGCACATCCTGGAGCAAACCGCTAAGTGGCGCATGCTCGGGTGGCAAAGCGATTGCCTGCTCCGGCGGCAGGCGCTGGACGCGTCCGATATTCAGACCGTCCTCCTCGCGCCAGCTCTCCAGAAGACCGAATTTGTCCTCGCCCTGGGCAGTAACGCCGAGCAGGCCATCGCTGCCCTGGTACCAGTCCACGATGCGGGCCAGGGTTCCGACCTCGTAAATGCTGGCCCTGCCGGTCTCGTCGCCCTCGCGAATCAATGCCACTCCAAACGTCGACTCCTCGCGCAGGCAGCGGCTGATCAAACCGAGATAGCGTTGCTCGAACACGCGCAGCGGCAACGGCCCACCGGGAAAAAGCACGGTGCGCAACGGGAACAACGGAATCTCGAACTCTTCCATGATTGGACCTCCGCCAGCACTGTTTAAGCGTAGTGCATGAATGCCTGAGCTTCATCCCGAAGTCATAGCTCGATCGCCACGGGATTCGGCGGCGCGTTCCTCGCGCCACCAGAGTCACGCTTGTTGCGACAGCGCGGCCAGCAATTTGCGGTGCAAACCGCCGAAACCGCCGTTGCTCATGATTACCACATGGTCGCCGCGCCGCAGCCATGCGGCCAGCTCAGCGACGATGGCGTCGACATCGCCGAGTACCCGCGCATCGCCGGCAAGGGCTTCACCCGGCTCCCACTGCAGAGAATCCGCGCGGAACACCCAGACGCCGTCGGCATCGACCAGCGAATCCGCAAGTTCGCTGGCATGTACGCCCATTTGCATCGTGTTCGAGCGCGGTTCGAGCACCGCCGCAAGGCGCGAATCACCGATCATCGCCCGGACCGCCTGCAAGGTCGCGCGAATCGCGGTCGGGTGATGGGCAAAGTCGTCATAGACTGTGATCCCGCCCGGTTGGCCGATTACTTCAAGGCGGCGCTTGACGCTGGTAAACCGCGTCAACGCCTCGATCCCCTGTTCCAGTGGTACGCCGGCATGGCGCGCCGCGAGAAGTGCCGCCAGCGCATTGGCAGCATTGTGCTGACCGAGCAGCGGCGATAGCGCGGTGAATGCCGGTGAACCGCCGTGGCGTACCTCGAGCCGCGATGCCGCTTCCGCCGCAACAGCCTCTACCTGCCATTCGGCCCCCTTGTGACGCTCTGGCAACGGCTGTGGTTCCGTGGCTACGGACCAGCCGGGCTGATCCGATTGGCGAAATGTCTCCACCGGTGTCCAGCACCCGCGCGCGCGCAACCGGGCCAGGTTGCGGTCCCCGGCATTGACGACAATTCGCCCGTTTGCCGGCACTGTCCGCAATAACTGGTGAAACTGCCACTCGATCGCATCGAGATCCGCAAAAATGTCTGCATGGTCGAATTCGAGATTGTTGAGAATCAGCGTACGTGGCCGGTAATGGACGAATTTCGAACGCTTGTCGAAAAAAGCCGTGTCATATTCGTCGGCCTCGATCACAAAAAACGGGGCGCCGCCAAATCTCGCCGTTAGCCCGAAATTCTCGGCAACACCGCCGATCAGAAAACCCGGCTCCAGCCCCGCATAGTCGAGAATCCATGCCAGCAGGCTCGTGGTCGTAGTCTTGCCGTGAGTGCCGGCGACCGCAAGGACCCACCGCTCGCGCAATACATGATGTGCCAGCCAGGCCGGACCGGATTCATAGTCCAGGCCTTCATTGAGCACAAACTCGACTGCCTCGTTACCACGCGACATCGCATTGCCGATGATCACGATGTCGGGGCGCGGCGAAAACTGCGAACTGCTCCAGCCTTCGTACACCTCGATACCGAGGCGCTCGAGTTCGTCGCTCATGGGCGGGTATATCCCGCTGTCGGAACCAGTAACAGTGTGACCCGCGGCTTTGGCCAGGGCGGCAATACCACCCATGAAGGTCCCGCAGATACCAAGAATATGAACGTGCATCAGGATTGCGCCCCCAGAATATTGGCCGTCACCCCGACACCAACGGCAAACTGCGCCATCGCCACCAGGACACCGGCGGGCAACGGAATCTCCAGCGCGTGACGGAGAATGTGGCCCGCAACCGCGAACGTCCAGAATAGCAACAAGGAAATTCCCACAAGGGGCAAAACCCCGACCGGACTATCCGGGTCGAGCATGGTGTGCCAGCCGTGAAACGGCAACATGAATCCGGACAAAATGGCGTCGCAACCGTACAGCGCTGTCAACGTCTGAACCAGACGGGCCGAGAACCCCCGAATCTTCAATACCAGCGCATAAAACCCCGCGACCACGGCGATGTTCAATGCGAGCTCGGCGACCAGCTGCGACGGTTGCGCAATATAGAACGACAACAGCACGCTGCCCACTAACGCATACAGCGCGACGCTGATTGCCAGCAGCATCCGGGAGGCCGGAAGGTCCTGGGGGCCGCGACGTTGCATGATGATGTCAAAGAAGGCTTGGTAGATTGCCAGCACAATTGCAGACCGGATGCGCAAACTGGAAAGCATGATACCGTAGCGTCGCTTTGAAGCACCCACCGAATCCACCCCTGGCACAGCCCGCATGCAACTAGTCATATCCGATACAGAGCTCGAAAACATCGTCGAGCAGCTCCGGGGGGAATCTCTCGTCGCTCTCGACACCGAGTTTATGCGCGAGGACACCTATTTTCCGATTCTGTGCGTTGTCCAGGTCTGCAGTGGGGACACATTGTTTTGCGTGGATGCCCTGGCGCTGCAGCGACCGGCCACGGTGGCGGGTCTGTTCCGTGAATCAGGCCGCACCACCGTGCTGCATGCGGCGCATCAGGATCTCGAGATGTTCTTCCAGGAAACCGGCGAATTACCGGCGAACCTGTTCGACACCCAGATTGCGGCCGCAATGACCGGGTTCGATGCGCAAATCTCCTACGCACAGCTGGTGCGGGAGCTGCTCGGCGTCGAACTCGACAAGAGCCAGACACGTACCGACTGGAGGCGGCGCCCGCTGAGCGATGCGCAACTGGAGTACGCGGCGGACGATGTCCGCTACCTGGCGCAAATCCAGCCACTACTGGCACAGCGACTGCAGGCGCTCGGGCGGACCAGCTGGCACCAGCAGGAGTGCGCGAGAATGTTACAACCCGCGACATACACTGCCGATCCTGCGAACGCGTGGCGACGACTCAAAGGACTGGCCCGGCTGGAGCCGAACGCCCGCGCCCGGGCGTGCCGGCTCGCTGCCTGGCGCGAACGCGAGGCCATTGAGCGCAATCGGCCGCGGCAGTGGATCGTGCGCGATCGCCTTATTCTCGACCTCGCGCGCGAGTGTCCGGGCAGTAACGAGGAACTGGCGGAAATCGAGAGTTTGCCCGGACCCGTAGCACGCCGCTATGGCGCCAGGCTGATCCGGATGCTGGCTGAGCCGGCAGAGTCAGAGGAACGCGTCGAGATAGAGGCTGCCGTGGCGCCATTGACTCGCGAGCAACGCGAACTCGCAAAAGCACTGCGTACCTGTCTCTCGTCCTGTGCCGAAGAGCACGAAATCGGTGCCGGGTTGCTGGCCAATCGTGTGGATCTTGAAAACCTCGCGCGCGGGCGGCGCGACCTGGATGTACTGCAGGGCTGGCGTCGGGAGGTGGCCGGCGACCGTCTGCTGGCTCTGTTGGAACCGTAACTCGGGGCCATCCGCAGCGTCTCGCACCGGGCTCATTTCTTCCCGGTCTTACCCTTGCCCTTTTTCTGTTTTTTGCGCTTGTCTTTTTTCTTGCGGTTCTTTTTGTCCTTGCGCTTATCTTTCTTTTTACGGTTCTCCTTGCGCTTGTCTTTCTTGTTCCGAATCTTTTTGTCCTTGCGCTTGTCCTTTTTCCCGCCGCCTTTCTTTTTACCGATGTTGCGGTCTTCTCGATTGCCTTCCTGCTTTTGTTTTCCTTTGCCCTCGTCCTTGCCAGCCCCCTTGCCTTTGGTGACGGCGGACTTCTCCGCCGGGTCAATCGCGCTGCCGCGCTGGCTTTCCGCGGCCGAAGCTGCGGTCGCCGCGGCACTCGCTTCGCTTTCCGCCGTCACACCGATGCTGCGTGGGCGTTTCTTCTGAACAGTCGCCTTCTTTGCCGCGGGGGCCCTCTTCGCCGCCGGGGCCCTCTTTACCGCTGGAGCCTTCTTTACCGCTGGAGCCTTCTTTGCCACTGGAGCCTTCTTTGCCACCGGAGCCTTCTTCGCCGCCGGGGCCGTCTTCGCCGCTGGAGCCTTCTTTGCCACCGGAGCCTTCTTTGCCACCGGAGCCTTCTTTGCCACCGCAGCCTTCTTCGCCGCCGGAGCCTTCCTGACGACTGAAGCCTTCCTGGTGGCGGGCGTCCTTTTCGCAGTAGCGGTTTTTTTCACGACGGCCGCTTTGCGCCGAACCGTCGCGGCGGCTTTCGAGGCCGGCTTTTTCCGCCTAACGGTCTTTTTGCCTGCGGGAGTCCTGGCACTAGCAGCGCCAGTGTCTGCAGGTTTTTCGGCCGCAGCTTTGGCAGTCGCAGCGGATCTTCGCTCACTGACCGGCCGAGCCGCTCTCCGGGCCGGCGATTTCTTGCCTGTCGCAGAGCGTGTTGCCGCCCTGGCGGTTCCGCTCCCGGACCTGGTCAGTCTTTTTTTTTATCGATCGACTTTTCATGCGCAGTCAAGGCGGCCCGTGCCGCATCGGCCATGCTCGCGTCGCCTGCGGCCGCCGCCGCACTCAAACTCGCCACGACGCGGTCGAATACATCATCGACGTCACCTACCGCGTCCACGCTGATGAGCAAACCCAGCCCACGGTAGTGGTCGATCAGCGGGCTGGTCTGCTGATCGTAGACATTGAGCCGGTTAGCGATAGTAGCCTCGTTGTCATCGGCCCGGCGCACAAGCTGGTTACCACCGCATTTGTCGCACTGGCCTTCGACCGTCGGCGGCGAGAAATGAACGTTGTAGACGGCTCCGCAGTCCTTGCAGCTCAGCCGGCCGGTCAGGCGCTTCATGAGCAGCTCGTTATCGACATCCATCAGCACTGCGCCGTCGAGCGGCTTGCCGAGACTCTGCAGCACCCCGTCGAGCGCTTCCGCCTGAGCCAGGTTGCGCGGAAATCCGTCGAGGATGAAGCCCCCGTTTGCATCGGGACGGGCCAGGCGTTCGCGGATAATCGCCAGAACAATTTCGTCGGACACGAGCTGCCCTGCATCCATTGCCGCCTTGGCCTGTTGGCCCAGATCAGAACCCGAGGCCAGCGCCTCGCGTAACAGGTCTCCGGTCGAAACCTGTGGAATACCGTATTTGCTGACCAGTTTCTGGGACTGCGTCCCCTTGCCAGAACCGGGTGCGCCGAGCATCACAATACGCATGACCTGAGGATCCTTAACTTGCCAAAAAGGGATAGACAACGAGGACCTTAAACCTACCGGCCCGCCTCCTTCGCGTCAATGCAAATGCTTGTTTTGCCGAGATCGGCTAAGCTTTCCGCTTACCCCCGGCCGCGGCCGGGTTGCAGTCCGAAATCACCGGGTCCGGCGAGGAAATTCAGACATGTCCAGAAAGAATGCTTTTTACGCCCAGTCGGGTGGCGTAACGGCCGTTATCAATGCTTCGGCCTGTGCGGTTGTCGAAACCGCGCGCAAGCACCGCAACAAAATCGCGAAGGTCTATGCCGGACGAGACGGCATTATCGGTGCTTTGACCGAGGACATGATCGACACCAGCAAGGAGAGCGCCCGCAATATCGCAGCGCTGAAGTACACCCCCGGCGGCGCCTTCGGCTCATGCCGCTACAAATTAAAGGGCTTCGAGGAAAATGAAGCGCAATACCGACGCCTGATCGACGTCTTCGCCGCCCACGACATCGGTTACTTCTTCTACAACGGCGGCAATGACTCCATGGACACCGCCCACAAGGTCTCACAAATCGGACGCAAGCTCGGATACCCGATTACCTGCGTCGGGGTTCCGAAGACCGTGGACAATGATTTGCCCATTACCGACAACTGCCCTGGCTTCGGTTCGGTGGCCAAATACGTCGCCGTGTCGACTCGCGAGGCCGCCATGGACGTGTACTCAATGTCACGCACCTCAACCAAGGTTTTCGTGCTTGAGGTAATGGGCCGGCACGCAGGCTGGATCGCCGCGGCGGGCGGCCTGGCGGCGGAGAAGCCCGGAGATGCTCCGCATATCATTCTGCTGCCCGAGGTCCCGTTCCAGCAGCAAAAATTCCTCGATCGGGTCGAGGAAACCGTGCAGAAACAGAGCTACTGCGTGATCGTGGTCTCCGAGGGCACCGCATACGCCGACGGCCGGTTCCTGGCCGACGCCGGCAGCCGCGATGCGTTCGGGCATGTCCAGCTTGGCGGAGTCGGACAAACCGTGGCAGCGATGGTCAAGGAGCACCTCGGCTACAAATACCACTACGCGGTGGCGGACTATCTGCAGCGATCGGCGCGCCATATCGCCTCCCAGGTCGATCTCGATCAGGCTTATGCGGTCGGCAAGGCGGCGGTGGAACTCGCCGTATCCGGGCGCAACGCCGTAATGCCGGTCATAAAACGCACCTCGGATAAGCCCTATCGCTGGAAAATCGACGTCGCGGAACTCAAGCGAGTTGCCAATCGCGAGAAGAAGCTGCCAAAGAGCTATATCAGCAAAGACGGATTTGGTATCACCGCGGCATGTCGGCGTTACCTGTCGCCGCTGATTCGCGGCGAGGCCTATCCACCGTATCGCAACGGTCTGCCGCATTATGTCGAGCTTAAAAATACCCCTGTCGCGAAAAAGCTGGGCGACGATTTTGTGATATGATCCGCCGCCTTCGACGGCCATGAACAGTCGGCATAAATTCAGAATCGGCTGCTTTGAAACGTCGACGACACCGCGGCAAACGGTAACGCTTTCACTCTATTTGTCGGGCTGGTCAGGTCTGGGGACCCGGCCGTCCGGCGGTGAGCGGGCATCGTCTTGATGTCGCTCTGACGCCAAAAAAAATTCAGGAGGTTAGAAATGTCTGAGGGCACTGCGCTGCTACTGGCGCTTGGATCCGCCATTCTGGCGATCGTTTATGGCGCCGTTTCGGTCGGTTGGGTACTTTCCAAACCGGCGGGCAATGATCGCATGCAGGAAATTGCGGCCGCGATCCAGGAAGGCGCCAAGGCATACATGAATCGTCAGTACAGCACTATCGCGGTTGTCGGTGTGCTGTTGACGATCATTCTTTGGCTGGCTCTCGATATGGCGACGGCCATCGGTTTCGTAATCGGCGCGGTTTTCTCGGCACTGGCCGGTTATATCGGTATGTTCGTATCGGTACGCGCCAACGTACGTACCGCTGAAGCTGCCCGCCACGGTGTCGCGGTCGCGTTGCCGGTAGCATTTCGCGGCGGCGCGATCACCGGACTGCTGGTTGTGGGCCTCGGCCTGCTGGGTGTCGCCGGATACTACTGGATCCTGAGCGGAATGATGCCGGCCGACAAAGCGCTCAAACCGCTCATTGGCCTCGCTTTCGGCGGTTCGCTGATCTCGATTTTCGCCCGGCTCGGTGGCGGTATCTTCACCAAGGGCGCTGACGTCGGCGCCGACCTGGTCGGCAAGGTCGAAGCCGGCATCCCGGAAGACGATCCGCGCAACCCCGGCGTGATTGCCGACAACGTCGGCGACAACGTCGGTGACTGCGCCGGCATGGCCGCGGACCTTTTCGAAACCTACGCGGTCACCGTGATCGCCTGCATGCTGCTCGGCGGTCTGATGGTAGATCAGCTCGGCAGCGCCGGCGTGCTCTATCCGCTGGTCCTCGGCGGCCTGTCGATCATCGCGTCGATCATCGGCACGTTTTTTGTGAAGACCGGACCGTCCGGCAAGATCATGGGTGCCCTCTACAAGGGTGTAATCGTTTCCGGCGTGATCGCCGCGATTGCTTTCTACCCTGCGACCACGATGATGTTCGACGGGGTTCCGGATGCCAACGCGATGGGTCTTTACCTGTCAGCCCTGATCGGCCTTGCGCTGACCGCGGCCATGGTCGTTATCACCGAGTACTACACCGGCACCGACTTCAAGCCGGTCAAATTGGTCGCCGAAGCCTCGACCACCGGTGACGCCACCAATATCATCGCCGGCCTCGGCGTTTCGATGAAAGCAACGACTTTGCCGGTGCTGGCAGTCTGCGCAAGCATCTGGGGTGCATTCGAGCTGGCGGGCCTGTACGGCGTGGCGATCGCCGCGGCATCGATGCTGTCGATGACCGGCATGATTGTCGCGCTCGACGCATTCGGTCCAATCACAGACAACGCGGGCGGCATTGCCGAGATGGCAGAGTTGCCGTCGGATGTCCGCAATATCACCGACCAGCTCGACGCGGTCGGAAACACGACCAAGGCCGTAACCAAGGGTTACGCGATCGGCTCCGCCGGCCTCGCTGCACTGGTGCTGTTCGCCGACTACACCCATACGCTCGAGAGCCTGGGCGCGCATATGACCTTCGATCTGTCGGATCATATGGTCGTCATCGGCCTGCTGCTCGGCGGCCTTGTGCCTTACCAGTTCGCCGCAATGGCGATGGAGGCCGTCGGACGTTCGGCCGGCGCGGTCGTAACCGAGGTCCGGCGCCAATTCAAGGAAATCCCGGGCATCATGGAAGGCACCGGCAAACCCGACTATTCGCGCGCCGTCGACCTGCTGACGCGGTCTGCGATTCGCGAGATGATCGTGCCGTCGCTGCTGCCGATCCTGGTGCCGGTGCTGGTCGGCTGGCTGCTCGGGCCGCAGGCGCTGGGTGGCGTGCTGCTCGGCACCATCATTACCGGACTGTTCGTCGCAATCTCGATGACGACCGGTGGCGGAGCCTGGGACAACGCCAAGAAATACATCGAAGACGGCAACTTCGGGGGCAAGGGATCGGACGCTCACAAGGCGGCCGTTACCGGCGATACCGTGGGCGACCCCTACAAGGACACCGCGGGCCCGGCCATCAACCCGCTGATCAAGATCATCAACATCGTTGCGTTGCTGATCGTTGCGCTGATCGTCTGATAGTCGAAACAACTATGCTCGAAAAAACGCCAGCCCAGGGGCTGGCGTTTTTTTTACCCCGGGGCTTTGAACCCGCGACGCTCTAGGCGGTGTTGGCGGCCACCTCTGCAACAGCGAGGTGCAATGCTCTGGGACGCCCTACTGCATAGCCCTGGATGAAGTCGACGCCCATCTCGCGCACAGTTTCCAGCGAGTCTTCGTCCTCTACCTGTTCGGCAACAACCTGGAAACGTAGCGTTCGCGAAAGCTTGATCAGCGCGGCGACCATCGCCCGGTTGACCGTGTCCTCGCCGAGATTTCGGGTATAGGAGCCGTCAATCTTCAGATAGTCGATCGACAGATTCTTGAGGTTCGCAAACGATCCCAGCCCGCTGCCGAAGTCGTCAAGCGCGAATTCACAGCCCATGCCATGCAGCACCTCGATGAAACGCCTGGCGTGACTGAGATTGTCGACCACTGCCGCCTCGGTCACCTCGAAGCAGATCCGCCCCGGCGAAACACCAGTGTGATCGAGGCAATCGACCACAAATTCAAGGAATTGCTCATCCCCGAGAGTCTGTCCCGACAGGTTTATCGAACAGCTGCGCTGGTGCGGCAGCCGGATCACGTCGCGGCCAAGCGCAGCCAGCGTGGTCTGCACCACCCAGCGGTCGATTTGCGGCATCAGATGATAGCGTTCGGCCGATGCCAGGAACTCGTAAGGTGAAACCTCGGTGCCGTCATCGCCGCGAAGCCGCAGAAGCACTTCGACGCCCGGGCCGCTGCCGCTATTTCCCCCGAGCGACAATATCGGCTGCGTATACAGTTCGAAGCGGTCGTCCTTCAGTGCGTTCTGCAGTCTTTGCAACCACAGGATCTCGCCGCGGTGACGCGCCTTGGCCTCATCCCGCGACGAATAAACGTGGACCTGGCCACGCCCGTTTTGCTTCGCGATATAACACGCCGAATCGGCCGCGCCCAGGAGATCCTCGCGACCACCGCTTTCCAGGCCAATTTCCACCAGTCCGATGCTGACGCCCAGTGCAAAAATCTTGTCGCGCCAGACGAAACGGTATGCATTGATGACCTGAACGACCTCTTCTGCAATCTGGCGCGCTTTCTTGAGCGGGCAGCCCGCCAGCAGCATGCCGAACTCGTCACCGCCGAGACGCCCGACCGAATCGGAATCGCGGACCTTGTCCTTGATCAGACCCGCAACTTCGCGCAACAGGTTGTCGCCCGCGGCATGCCCGCAGGTGTCATTCACGACCTTGAATCGATCTAGATCCAGGTAGCAAAGCACGTGACTCGCCTCGCCGCTGCGGGCAGTCGTCAGCGATTCGTCAATCCGGCTCTCGAATTCGCGCCGGTTGATCAGCCCGGTCAGCGGATCGTGACTCGCCTGGTAGGTCATCTGCCGGGCCAGTCCGCGCATTTCGGATACGTCTCGCAGCACGATCACAGCGCCAACAGTTTCGCCCGCGAGGTTGTTTATCGGCGATGCCGTCATTTCCACGGCAATTTCGGCATCTCCCACAGCAGGCAGCATCAGCGTGCGGCCGCCCATCACGATTCGTTGCTGACGCGCAAGACAGGCGCGAACAGGATCCGCAACCCGGCGCCGGTCATTCTCATCCACAAGCGACACCAGGTCACTGAAACGGCGCCCGAGCGCATCAGCGCTCATGACGCGGGTGAGTTGTTCGGCCGCGCTGTTGATGTAGTCGATTTTGCCGGCGCTATCGGTGGTCACGACTCCCTCGGCAACGCTCTCGAGGGTTACCCTGGTCTGGATCCGGCCTTGTTCGAGCGCAGCCTCTAGCGCTTTCTCGTGAGAGATATCCAGGATGACCGACATCACCGCCGGCTGGCCGTGATACTGGATCGGGTGCGATGTGATCCGGACCCAGACCCCGTTGCCGTGACGATCCAGCATCTGCGCCTCGACCGGCTTGCCGCCGTGGAGCCCGGCCAGTACCGCCTCGAGACGGGACCGGAGCTTATCTCGGTACGCTTCGTGTACGAGGTCCGTGAACGTCTGCTCCTCAAGATCGGACTGGCGCACGCCGCGAAGCGAGGCAAGGCGAGGGTTGGCGTACTCGATGGTATCGCGATGTATGACGACGGCCTGATCAACCTGTTCGGCGAGCCCGTGAAACAACGTATCGCGCTCGCGATGCTCTCGCTCCACTCCCTGCGCCGCTTCGAAAACGGCATTGATACTGTTTTCAATCTCGGAAAAGGGATCGTCTTCCGCAGACCGCGACACACGTTCGTGGAAAAGACCGCCGCTGGCAATCTCGGCGATTTCGTCGCTCAGACGCGCGATTCGCTCGCGCGTTCGTTGCCGTGTCAGCCACAGGGCTCCACCGAGGATAAGGATCACAGCGGCCAAGACGACGAGCAGCAGTATTATTGTCAGCCGGTCAGCGGGCATCCAGAGCTCTTGTCGTCCGTGCGTGGGAAGAGACGGTCGCGTCGTCGCATATTTTGTTTTCGCTCAAGCATATCTCAAGGGCGGCTATGCAGCCGATGAATTAACCATAATGCGCGGCCCCTGCTTGTCACGGAATCGTCCAGTCCGTAACCTTTACCACCTTCCCCGCCAGCGCGCGGACCAGCAGGAGCCAAGCAATGAATTTCGATTCGGCCCGGGTGCAGATGGTCGAACAGCAGGTGCGTGCCTGGGACGTCCTCGACGAGAAAGTCCTCGACACGCTGACCCAGGTACCCCGGGAGCATTTCGTTCCCGAAGCTTACCGGGAGCTGGCGTTCGCCGATACTGCCATTGATCTGGGTTATGGCGAAACCATGATGACACCACAGCAGGAAGGCCGATTATTGCAGGCGCTGGAGCCGCGCAAAACCGACAATGTGCTGGAGATCGGCACGGGTAGCGGCTTCCTGACGGCCTGTCTGGCGCGCCTCGCCGGTCGCGTCAGGAGTATGGAGATTCATGAGCATTTCTGTATCCGCGCGCGCGAAAAATTGGCTGCGCTGGAATTTGACAACGTCAACATCGACTGTGCGGATGCGATGAACCTCGCCCAGCGCAGCCGTTATGACGCCGTTGCGGTCACCGGCTCCTTGCCGCACCTCGAGCGGCGCTTCCAGGACGCGTTGAAGATCGGCGGCCGACTTTTTGTCATTGTCGGCCAGGCTCCGGTGATGGAAGCACTTTTGATCACCCGGGTGACCGAGGACGAATGGCTGCGCCAGACTCTGTTCGAAACGGTGGTTCCACCGCTAAAAAATGTGCCGGAAATCACGCACTTCGAATTCTAGGTATCATCGCTCATCAGTCCGGGACCGGCATCGAACCTGAGCGCCCGGCATTCATTGCAACCAAATGACGTCTGTGTGGTCTGCAATGAGGAAGAACACGGGCACCGGGGGCCCCGATAAATAAAAACCGGGTTTGTGCTTAACCGATTTAGTGATATAGTCAACTATAACACCTAGCGCCAGGTGTTCCTGGCTATCGTGCAGAGGAACCTGCAATGCTTCAGCGACGCCAATGTCTGACCTTAATTGCCGCCTGCTGGGCGGTTTTTTCCACCGCCAGCGCCGAGAGCCTGATTGAAGTCTATGAGCGGGCTCGTATCAGCGACCCGCAGATTCGCGAAGCCGATGCGCTGCGCCTGGCCAACCGCGAGGCATTGCCGCAGTCGCGAAGTGCACTGCTGCCACAGATAGATTTCAATTACACCTATCAGGAACAGGATCAGGACGGCAGCTCGTCCTTTCTCCAGGTCAACCAGGAAACCCTCGAAACCACACCGGTCCCGCGCGATTTCAACGAGGACTCCGACACCGAGACCTGGCGCCTCGAACTCAGACAAAGCGTGTTTCGTTGGGATCGCTGGGTGCAGTACCGGCGTTCTGAGAAAGTTGCCGCGCAGGCCGAGATCGACTATTCCGCAGCCCAGCAGGACCTGATGCTGCGTGTCTCCGCACGCTATTTCAATGTCCTGGCGGCGAAAGACACCCTGGACTCGGCCGAGGCGGCGCTCGAATCCACTGCGCGCCAGCTGGAACAGGCCGAAAAACGGTTCGAGGTCGGGCTGATTGCGATCACCGACGTGCAGGAAGCCCAGGCTGCCTACGACAATACGGTCGCCGCAGTCATTGCCGCCAAGCGCGATCTCGCCACGGCGGCCGAGTTTCTGCGTGAAATAACAGGCGAAAGCTACGCGGAACTGCAGCAACCGGGCGATGATCTGCCGCTCGCGATACCGTTGCCGGCCGACGAGGACGCCTGGGTGGACCGCTCGCTGGAACAGAACCTGACGCTGCTTTCGAGCCGGGTCAATCTCGATATCGACAGCGATGACATCAAGATCCAGCGCACCGGCTATTACCCGACTATTGACCTGGTTGCGTCGACCGGCAATTTCGACCAGACCACGGACGGTGACAGTACGACCGTATTCCCCGGTGCCGGCTCGATAACGTCGCCGACCGACTCCGACGCGGATGTAGATACCGACTCTATCCAGCTACAACTGAATGTGCCGCTATTCCAGGGCGGACGGGTGCGCTCGAATGTCCGCGAAGCGGTTTACCGGCAGCGTGCCGCGAAGGAAAGGCTGGAACGGGTCATGCGCGAAACGGAACGCGAGTCGCGCGACGCATACTTGAGCCTGATGGCCGAGATTTCGCGGGTCAAAGCGCTGCGCCGCGCCGTCGAGTCGAGCCAGACCGCGCTGGAAGCAACCGAGGCCGGTTTCGAGGTCGGCACCCGAACCACGGTCGACGTGCTCGATGCGAGGCGCCGGTTGTTCGAATCAGAAACCAACTACGCCCGCAGCAAGTACGACTACATCGTCAATATAATCCGCCTGAAACAGGCGGCCGGGATATTGAGTCCGCGCGATCTGATGGAAGTCGACGGCTGGCTCAACCAGAGCGTGGCAACGCGCTAGACCCTGATCCTGGAAACGCCGGCGCCGAAGGTCCTGCATCGCCTTCCGCGAGCAGCGGCTGAAGGAACTCCAGCAGGCGCCGGACTGCGCCGCGATTCGCGGCCACCGCATCTCGGCCGAGCGCGCCTCGCCGCTGCCTTTCCGCCGGGTCGGTCAACAGCGACTCAACCCGAGCCTGCAGCTCCCGCTCATCGGCAACGACCGCGGCGGCACCGGCGGCAACAAGCAGCTCCAGTACATCTTCCGAGTTGAAATTGTGGGGACCGGTCAGGATCGGTAATCCGTGCGCGGCTGGTTCCAGCAGGTTGTGACCGCCTATCGGCACCAGGCTGCCACCGACAAAGGCAATATCGGCGCTGCCGTAAAACGCGTTTAGCTCACCCAGCGTGTCGATCAGAAATACCTCACAATCTGACACGTCGTTCTGACCCGCGGTACTGTGGCGGCAATAACGCAATCCTGATTCCCGCAACAACTGCTCGACAAGCTCGCAACGCTCGGGATGGCGCGGCGCCAGCAGCAACACCGTGCCTGCTCCATGCCGTTGCAGTCGCTGCTGGATACCGATCACAGTCTGCTCCTCGCCCGGATGCGTGCTAGCGGCAATCCAGACCGGGCGCGAATCCCAGTGCCGGCGGCGAAAATCCTGCCCCCAGCGGGCCTGGTCACGGCGCAGCGGCTGATCGAATTTCAACGTCCCGATGACATGGGTGCGCTCCGGCGGCGCACCGAGCTGGATGAAGCGGTCGGCATCGCGAGCACTCTGCGCGGCAATGACAATGCCGTGCGACAACGTCTCGCGAAAGAGCCCCACCATGACTCTGTATCGGCCCATCGAGCGCGGCGAAATCCGCGCGCTCGCCAGTACCAGCGGGATGCCTCGACGGCCACACTCGTGGTAGAGATTCGGCCACAGCTCGGTCTCCATGATGATCGCAATCCGCGGTCGCAACCGGTCGAAGAACCGGGCGACCGCGCCCGGCAGGTCGTAAGGTGCGTAACTGTGCAACACACGATCGCCAAACAAAGCGGCCGCGCGGGCCGAACCGGTCGGCGACATCGTCGTAATTGCAATCGGGATGCCCGGAAAGCGCTGGACCAGCGCCTCCACCAGCGGCACGGCCGCCTGCACCTCGCCGACCGACACCGCATGAATCCAGATCGTGTCCTGGCTCGCCCGGGCCGCGCCCCAGCCGAGCCGCTCGCCAAGCCGCTGCCAGTAACCGTGATTGGAGAAACCGCGCCACAGCAGCAAAAAGAACGCTGCCGGCGCCGCCAGGTAAGACAGCCCGATATAGAGTGCGCGCAGCGCGGATGTGCCGCCGGGCCTGCTCACCGTTCGCGGATGGTATTGATGATTCGGCTGGTCGAACGCCCATCGAGGAACGACAGGACCCGTACCTCGCCGCCGCTGCGGCGGACATGATCCGCGCCGACGATATCTTCGATACGATAATCGCCGCCTTTGACCAGCAAGTCGGGCGACATTGCCGCGATAAGCATCTCCGGCGTGTCCTCGCTAAAACTCACGACCCAGTCGACCGCGGCAAGACCGGACAGCAAGGCGACCCGGTCGGCCAGGCTCATCACCGGACGCCCTTCGCCTTTCAGCCGGCGCACGGAATCGTCGTCGTTGACTGCAACCAGCAGCCGGTCGCCGAGGCTTCGGGCCTCCTGCAAGAATGCAATGTGGCCGGCGTGGAGGATGTCGAAACAGCCGTTCGTCATGACCACGCGCTCGCCGCGTTGCTGCGCCTCCTGAACGAATGCGAGCAACTCGGCAACGTCCAGTCCGGCCAGCCCCGCGGAGCCGCTGCGATGCATCGCGAGCCGCAATTCGCCGCGCGTCACGGCCGCGGCACCAAGCTTGCGCACGACCAGGCCGGCAGCGCGGTTGGCGAGTTCGGCGGCAGTACCGAGGGTCAGCCCTGCCCCCAGGGCGGCAGCGAGCGTGGCGATAACGGTGTCTCCCGCGCCGGTTACGTCGAACACCTCGCGAACCTCGGCCGCCAGGTGCTGTGTCCGGCCCCCGCTCTCGACGATGCAGATACCGCGTTCGCCGCGGGTGATCAGCAGTGCATCCAGACCGAGGTCGGTACACAGCCGGGCCGCCTTTTCCTCCAGATCTTCATCGTCGTCGAACCCTCCCACGACCCGCGCGAACTCGCCCTCATTGGGGGTCAGCAATGTGGCCCCGGCGTAACGTGCGAAATCGTCGCCCTTGGGATCGACCAGTACCGGTACTCCGTGGCGGCGACAGGCCGCGATTATCTTCTCGGTGTGCTGCAGCGCGCCTTTCGCATAGTCCGACAAAACGGCGATACCCGCCCATGACAACGCGGCGGCGGCCTTGTCGGCAATCGCATCCGCTGCCGCCGGTGACGCCGGATTCTCGAAATCGAGCCTCAACAGCTGTTGATTGCGGCTTACCACACGAAGCTTCGCGGTCGTGGTTGCGGTTTCATCCACATGGATGTCGCCAACGACGTTCGCCTCGTGCAGTCGCGACACCAGGATCGTTCCCGCCTCGTCGCTTCCTGCGGAGCCGACCAGCCGGACTCCGGCTCCGAGGCATGCAAGATTGAGCGCAACATTGGCCGCGCCGCCCGGGCGATTATCGGTGTCGTTGATGCGTACCACCGGTACCGGCGCTTCGGGCGAAACCCGGCTGGCCTCGCCAAACCAGTAGCGGTCGAGCATTACATCGCCGACAACCAGCACATTGACGTCGTCGAAGTCGGGAATTTCGATGCTCATTGGCGGCCATCGTGACGCGCGGGAAGGCGCGTCATGTTAGCACAGCCCGAGTGCGCTCCCGGGCTAGAATAGCGGCGAGCAAACGGTAATCGAATGGAAAACGAATCTTCGCCAGCGCGCACACTGTACAGCCCCAGATACTGGCCAGGCTGGGTTGGCGTGATGCTGTGGCGTGCCCTTGCCGCGTTACCTTTCGCGCTCAGCCTCGGGATCGGCCGGCTGATCGGACGCGTTCTTTACAGACTGATGTCGCGGCGGCGCCGGATCGCCGAGATAAATCTCGAATTGTGCTTTCCTTCATCCACCAGGGCCGACCGCGAGCACCTTGCAAAAGAGCACTTCGCAAGCCTGGGCGCCGCGCTGGCCGAAGCGGGCCTTGCCTGGTGGGGCAGCCGCAAGAGGGTTTTGCGGTATGCAAAAATCCACGGTCTCGAAAATCTCGAGGCGGCGGCGCGCGGCGGACGCGGCGTAATACTGCTAACCGGCCATTTCACTCCACTGGAACTGACCGGACGAATACTCGGCGAGGCCGTTCCCGGGATTACCGCAATCTATCGCGCCAACGAAAATGCGCTGCTGGATGCAGTAACCAAGCGCGGACGCGAACGAACCGGACACACACTGCGCAAGCAGCAAACCCGCGAGATAGTCAGGACGTTACGGGCGGGGAAGATGATCTGGTACGCGCCGGATCAGCATCACCGGGGCGCTCAATGCGCCCAGGTGCCGTTCTTCGGCCGCCCGGCCGCCACCAGTCTTGCCACGCCGCGACTGGCCGAGCTGGGACGCGCTGCCGTAGTGCCATATCAGCCACGGCGTCTGCCGAACGGCCAGGGCTACGAAGTCAGACTGCTGCCGGCGCTGGAAGATTTTCCGAGCGCTGACGCGGTTCGCGACCTCGAGCGCATCAACAAGATTCTGGAGGGGTGGATCCGGGAGCAACCAGAGCAGTATCTGTGGATACACCGGCGCTTCAAACCGGCGCAACCGGACATGCCCGATCCTTACGCCGCGCCCGGGGCCTGATTTTCCCGGCGGGCGCCAACACCGTCTTGTCCAATGCCGGCCTCGCGGTCCAGGAAAGTGCGCACCCCGGAGGCAACCGGCTGAAACTCAAGGTGACAGCCAACGCCGCGCAGCGCCGTCAGGTCGGCTTCGGTAAGACTCTGATAACTGCCCGCCAGCGTCGACGGAAACGCGACATAACGCAACGTGCCTGTGCCATGCCAGTCCATCACCGCGCGGGCGACGGAGTTGAAGCTCGCGCTCTGTCCGGTACCGACATTGAATATACCGCTGACCTCGGGATGATCCAGCATCCAGAGATTCACCGCCACGACATCATCGACATGGACGAAATCGCGCCGTTGTTCTCCGGCGCCATAACCGTCGCTGCCTTCGAACAACTTCAGTTCGCCATGCTCCAGCAATTGACGATTGAGCTGGAACACCATGCTCGCCATGTCGCCTTTGTGAGCCTCGTTGCCGCCGTAAACATTGAAATACCGCAGTCCCACGATCTGCCGACCGCGGCAGGTGCTGGCGCGGCGCCGCGCGTAACAGTCGAAAAGATATTTGGAGTAGGCGTAGACGTTAGCGGGACGTTCGTTTGCAGGTTCTTCCGCAAAAACCTCACCGCGCCCGTAGACCGATGCGGATGATGCGTAGATCAGCGGCCACCCGAGCTTGATACAGAGTTCCAGCAAACGCCGTGAATACTCGTAGTTGTCGCGCATCATCAGGCGGCCGTCGAGTTCGGTCGTGCGGGTACATGCGCCCTGATGAAAAACGGCTTTTACCTCTCCGCTCCAGGGCAGGTTGGTCTCGAGTTGCTCGAGCAAATCGTCCTTGTCGAGATAATCGAGAATTTGCGAGTCGAGCAGATTGCGGAACTTGTCGCCATCGGTCAGATCGTCCGCGACGATAATGTCGTCGTAGCCGCGGGAATTCAGCGCACGGACGAGGTTGCTGCCGATAAATCCTGCACCGCCGGTGACAATAATCATGCACATCCCCGGCGCCGGACCGGGCACGGCGGGGCAGCTACCGCAACACCGGACCCCGAATCAGGTGTCGGCGGAAGAACGCAACACATACAACGCGCCGCAATAAGGACAAATTGCCTCGCCGGTCTGCTCGATCGGCAGAAAAACCCTGGGATGGGAATTCCAGGCAGTCATGCCCGGCATAGGGCAGGACAGCGGCAAGTCCGCGGCCGTAACGGTATACCGAGACTCGCTGTTCGCCTGCGTTGCGGGTTGACCGGGGTTCACGGAACCGCTGTTCACACCTGCCTCCTGGAGACTGACCGTATCTTCCGTGCGGCGCAGAGTATAGCAGCGCCGGCATTCTCATCCAGCAGTGCTGCCCGCCCCGAACACGCTGTCCCAGCACGAGGCAACGAACCCGCGCTCTTCGGACAGTTCCTCGTCACCGATGACGCCTTCGGCCCCGATCAGCGCCAGTCTGTGCAGGCGTTGCCGGAACGCCAGATAGATTGCGGTCAGCCGCTGCGCCACCTCCTGCTCGACCACGGCCTCCGTGGCCAGCGCCTCGAGTTGCCGCACGTTATCGCTGAACGTCAGCAACTGCGGCCGTTCCGCAGCGTTCCGCAAAACCAGGTACTGCACGATAAACTCCAGATCGGCGACCCCGCCACGATCCTGCTTGAGATCGAATCCACCGGGCTCCGCGCGCGACAGATCGCGGCGCATGCGGGCACGCATGGTGGCGACTTCCTGCTGCAGCGTGTCGCGGCGAACGGCCTCACGCAGAACGTCGCATCGCAACTGCTCAAACTGCTGCCGCACGGTCGTCGACCCGGCCACTGAGCGCGCCCGCAGCAACGCCTGGTGCTCCCAGGTCCAGGCATCCTCGCGTTGGTACTTTTCAAAGGCCCGTACTGCCGCCACCATCGGCCCCGATTTACCGCTCGGACGCAGCCGCATATCGACCTCGTACAGAACTCCGGAGCGTGTCTGGGTACTCAACAGGTTGATGATGCGCTGGCCGAGCCGGGCAAAGAAACGCGAGTTATCGAGCTTTTTTTCCCCATCCGTGTACTGCTCTTCGCCGCAGGAATCATGCAGAAACACCAGGTCGAGGTCGGATCCATAGCCGAGTTCAATGCCGCCGAGCTTGCCGTAAGCGACGATTGCAAACCCGGCGCGCCGACTGTTGCCCTTCTCGACACACATCGGCCAGCCATGACGTTCCACCAGTTGCCCGAGCGCCATGGCCAGGGTTCGTTCCAGAATCAGCTCCGCGATGTCGGTGAGCCGATCACTGACTTTCATCACGGGCAACCGTCCGCTCAGATCGCTGACCGCGACGCGAAAACTCGCAGCGCGCTGGAATTCCCGTAACACCTCCATCTGCCCCTCGACATCGGCGTCGTCGATATATTCGAGACGCTCGCTCAACCCGCTCTCCAGCTCGGCGCGATCCGGCGGTTCCGAGAAAATTCGCGGATCGAGCAATTCGTCGAGCAACAGCGGGTGTTCGGCGATGCGCCCGGCAAGAAAATCCGTTTCGCCGCATAATTCGACCAGTCTCGCCAGGGCAACCGGATTTTCGCTAAGCAGCGCAAAATAGGCCGAGCGCCGCCCTACCGCGGACAGAATCCGGGCCAGCCGCCGCATCACCTGTGTTGGCTCGGCCTGGTTGGCCAGACTTGCGATGAGTCGCGGCATCAGCGCATCCAGTCTGCGGCGGCCGGTTGCGTCGAGCCGCCGATACAGACCGCTGGATCGAAGGTCGGCAATAATTCGAGCGACAGCCGCACCGTCATCGACACCGGATTCTGCCAGGATTCCCTCGATTTCGGCGACATCGAGATCCTCGTCCCATGCTCCGCGCGGGCTCGGCGCGCCGGGCCGCTCCGGACCTATGACCACCTCTTCGAAAATCGCGCTGACCCGCTCGCGATGCGCCGCCAGGTCCGCGGCAAACTCCGTCCATTCAGGAAAGCCCATTGCGTAGGCTAGCCGCGCTCTCGCGCCGCCTTCCTGCGGCAATTCATGGGTCTGCTGTTGCGCAAACGCCTGGAGCCGGTTCTCGACCCGGCGCAGAAAACGATAAGCCTCGCGCAGGTTATCGGCCGCGCGCGGTGGGAGCAGCCGCTTGTCGGCAAGACACGCCAGCACCCGCATCAGCTCGGTCGTTCGCAGCTGAGGGATACTGCCGCCGCGCACCAGCTGGAACAGCTGGGCGATAAACTCGATTTCGCGAATTCCTCCGGGCCCGAGCTTGATATTGTCACGCAGGTCGCGACGAGCGACATCGCGGTCGATCAAGGCCTTCATCTCGCGCAGTGAGGCAAATACGCCGAAATCCAGATACCGGCGATAGACAAACGGCCTCAACACCTGTTCGCGCAATTCCGCGCCGCTGGTATGCGCGCTCATTGGCCGCGCCTTGATGTAGGCGTAGCGTTCCCAATCACGGCCATGCTGTTGCAGGTAAGCCTCGAACGCGGCGTAACTCAGCGCCAGCGGCCCACTGTCGCCGAACGGGCGCAACCGCATGTCCACTCTGAATACAAAGCCCTCGGGCGTCGTTTCGTCCAGCAAGCGAATGAGCTTCTGCCCGAGGCGAACGAAGTAGGTTTCATTGGCGACGCAACTGCGGCCGTTCGTTTCACCGCCACCGGCAAACAGAAAAACGAGGTCGATATCCGATGAGAAATTGAGTTCCCAGCCGCCGAGTTTGCCCATTCCGAGCACGAGCAGGTCGACGTTCTTGCCGTGCCTGTCCACGGCGTTGCCAAAACGCGGCGCCAGCAACTCACGGCTGCGCTGGAGCGCAGCGGCAATGCAGTGCTCCGCAACCATACTCTGATCGCGCAAAACCGCTTCGATTTCCGCGAGCCCTGCGAGATCGTGCCACGCGATACGCAGCCACTCGTGGCGACGTAACCGGCGCAGCTCATCCATAAACGCCTGTTCGCCGTCAGTCTCCTCCAGCGCGGCGAAACGCTGCCGCGTCGCCTCTGCCGTGGCGCTGCCCGAGAGCGCACCGCTCGCGTACATTTTACCCAGCAGACCCGGCTCCAGGGTCAGCGTCTCGAGCACGAAGCGGCTAGACGCGGCGACTTTTCCAAAAGCACGGCGCAGTTCGGGATCCGACGCCAGCGCGTCCCGTCCCGCTTCATCCACCGAATCAACGAACGCCGCGAGATCCCTGCGCAGCGAATCCGCTAGCAGCGCGGGAAGATCCGGAGGCATCAGGTCGTCGGGAGTCACCGCGACAATCTGACATGCGAACTACGTCGCCGCAATATAAAAAAAGGCCCCGCCTAAGCGGGGCCTCTCAGCACAGTGGCAAGACGCGCGGGCGCGTCCGGCGGATGATTACATCATGCCGCCCATGCCACCCATGCCGCCCATGCCGCCCATGTCGGGCATTCCGGGCCCATCGTCTTCCTTCGGCGCCTCGGCCACCATTGCTTCGGTGGTGAGGAGCAGACCCGCGACCGAGGATGCGTTCTGCAGCGCGGTACGGGTGACCTTGGTCGGGTCCAGGATACCCATCGCGATCATATCGCCGTATTCGCCGGTTGCGGCGTTGTAGCCGTAGTTGGTGTCGTCTTTGGCGCGGACCGCGTTAAGGACCACCGAACCGTCTTCGCCGGCATTCTCGACGATCTGGCGCAGCGGCTCTTCGACAGCGCGACGCAGGATGTTCATACCGACGTCCTGATCGTGGTTGGCGCCCTTGAGGTCCTTGATGCCGTCAAGCGCGCGAATCAACGCCACGCCGCCACCCGGAACCACGCCTTCCTCGACGGCCGCACGCGTGGCGTGCAGGGCGTCTTCGACACGCGCCTTCTTCTCTTTCATCTCGATCTCGGTCGCGGCACCGACTTTGATTACGGCAACACCGCCGGAGAGCTTGGCAACGCGCTCCTGCAGCTTCTCTTTGTCGTAATCGGAGGTGGCTTCCTCGATCTGGGCGCGGATCTGCTCGACCCGGTCCTTGATTTCGCTGGCCTGGCCGGCGCCATCGATCAGCGTCGTGTTTTCCTTGGTCACCTGGATCTTCTTGGCCGAGCCGAGATCGTCCAGCGTGGCCTTCTCCAGAGACAGGCCCACCTCTTCCGAGATCACCGTGCCGCCGGTCAGGATCGCGATGTCCTGCAGCATGGCTTTGCGACGGTCGCCGAAGCCGGGGGCCTTGACGGCCGCGACCTTGACGATACCGCGGATATTGTTGACCACCAGCGTGGCCAGGGCTTCGCCCTCGACGTCCTCAGCCACGATCACCAGCGGACGGTTCGATTTGGCGACCGACTCCAGCACCGGGAGCATGTCGCGGATATTGCTGATTTTCTTGTCATGCAGAAGGATGAACGGATCCTCGAGCTCAACGCTCTGACTCTGCTGATCGTTGATGAAATAAGGCGACAGATAACCGCGATCGAACTGCATGCCTTCGACGACGTCGAGCTCGTTCTCGAGCGCCGAACCTTCTTCGACGGTGATGACGCCTTCCTTGCCGACTTTTTCCATCGCGTCGGCAATGATGCTGCCGATCGACTCATCGGCATTGGCCGAGATCGAACCGACCTGGGCAATCGCCTTCGAATCGGCGCACGGCTTCGACAGCTTCTCGAGTTCGGCGACGAGATCAGCCGACCCCTTGTCGATCCCACGCTTGAGATCCATCGGGTTCATACCCGCGGCGACGGCCTTGAGGCCCTCACGCAGGATTCCCTGGGCCAGCACGGTAGCGGTGGTGGTACCGTCACCGGCGATATCGGAGGTCTGCGATGCGACCTCTTTTACCATCTGCGCACCCATGTTCTCGAACTTGTCTTTCAGCTCGATTTCCTTGGCGACAGAAACGCCGTCCTTCGTGACGGTCGGGGCGCCGAAGCTCTTCTCGAGCACGACATTGCGGCCCTTGGGACCGAGAGTTACCTTTACGGCATTCGCCAGGACGTTGACGCCGCGCACCATGTGCTGGCGGGCATCATCGCTGAAGCGGACTTCCTTTACAGCCATTTTCAATTCCTCACTGAATTCTGTTAGTTGAAACGGATCGCCATGTTACGGCGGCAGCGTTTCTTACGACTCAATCACGGCCATGACGTCTTCTTCACGCATGACCAGCAGATCTTCGCCTTCAACCTTGACCTCGGTGCCGCTGTACTTGCCAAACAGCACTGCATCACCGATCTTGATGTCCAGCGGACGGACTTCGCCGCTTTCCAGGATTTTGCCGTTGCCAACGGCCACGACCTCGCCCTTGATGGGCTTTTCGGTTGCGGTGTCGGGAATAACGATTCCGCCGGGGGAGGTACGTTCCTCCTCCATGCGTTTGATGATCACGCGATCATGCAATGGGCGAATCTTCATGTTTCAGCTCTCCTTAAGCTCAATTCATGAACGGGTTCAAATTCGAGGTGCCAGAACTGCTGTTAGCACTCGCCTCTGGGGAGTGCTAATAATAGGGGCGCGCCGCCATTTTTCAAGCGAAAAAAATTTGTATATTATTCAAAGACATCTGACCTGAAGGGCAATTCAGCCCGAGCAAAACCCCGACGAATCACTACTATGGACGAAGAATTCCTGCTCGTTCTCACTACCTGCCCCGATCCGGAATCCGCGCGGCGCCTCGCGACGAAAGCGGTAGAGGCGAAGCTTGCCGCCTGCGTTAATCAGCTTCCGGGTGTGAACTCGTTCTACTCGTGGGAAGGAAAATTGCAGCAAACTGTCGAGATCATGCTGCTGTTCAAGACCCGCAGACCGGCGTATGAGGCGCTCGAAGCACTGTTGCGGGACGAGCACCCTTACGAACTTCCCGAGATCATCGCGGTCCCTATCAACCACGGCTCCCCCGGATATCTGAAATGGATCGAAGACAACACAACCTAGCGAACGGCCGATATGGCCTGATCGGGTTCGCGCTATTCGGGATACTGCTGCTCGCGGGTCCGGCGCTCGCAGCGCAGGACGAACCGTTGCGACCGGAACAGGCTTTCCCCTATGGGGTCGCGGCCGACGCCGAGACGATCGTCGTGACATTCGGGCTGGTCGACGGTTACTACCTCTACAAAAAGCGCTTCAGGTTCACCAGCCCCGACGGGCGTGTCAGTCTCGGCGATCCGCGTTTCCCGCGTGGCGAGATCCACGAGGACGAGTTCTTTGGAAAAATGGAGATCTTCCGCAACACGTTTGCGATCGAGATTCCCTACTCGGCACCGCCGGATCTGGATCGGCTCGAGCTGCAAATGCGGTTGCAGGGCTGCGCAGATATCGGCCTGTGCTATCCGCCGGACACCTGGACAACGGAGGTCGCGCTGCCCCAGCGAGCAGCACCGGCAACACCGCCGCGATCCGACCTCGGCGCTATTCTCGGGGCCACGGGTGGCGCAACCGAAACCGCTTTTCTCCAGGCCGAAGAGGCATTTGTCGTCGATGCCATTCTGGCGGACCCCAACAACCTTTTGTTGCGCTGGACGATTGCCGACGGTTACTACCTTTACCGCGACAAACTCGCTGTCGCCACTGACAGCACCCTTATCCAGCTGGCGGCCCCCGAACTCCCTCCCGGCAAACCCAAGACCGACGAGTACTTCGGCGCCACCGAGGTCTATTACGGATCGGTCGATGTTCGCGTCCCGTTCGCCCGCAGCGGGCCGGAAAGTGGCGATATCGTCCTGCGACTGGCGCTCCAGGGTTGTGCCGAGGACGGAATCTGCTACCCGCCGATGACCCGCGAGTTGCAGCTTTTTGTACCGGCGGTCGATGCTGTGCAGACCACCGGCACGACAACGCCGAACGTGCCACTGTCCGAACAGGACCGGCTGGCGAAACTGATCGGCGAGGGAAACCTGCTGCTCGTCCTTTCCACGTTCTTCGGCATCGGCATCCTGCTTGCTTTCACGCCCTGCGTGCTGCCGATGATTCCGATCCTCTCGGGAATCATTGTCGGTCAGGGTGAAAATACCAGCACGGCCAAAGCCACGGCGCTGTCGTTTACCTATGTAATGGGCATGGCGCTGACCTATACCATCGCCGGGGCGCTGTTCGCGATGGCCGGGCAACAGGCGCAGGCCGTTTTCCAGCAACCGTGGATCATCGTGACCTTCAGCTTGTTGTTCGTGGCACTGGCGCTCAGCATGTTCGGCCTGTTCGAGCTGCAGATTCCGGCGGCGCTACAGACGCGGTTGAGCAACATGAGCAACCAGCGCCAGACCGGTACGTATCTGGGGACATTTGTCGTTGGTGCGCTGTCTGCACTGATCGTCAGCGCCTGCGTCGCCCCGCCGCTGGTTGCCGCGCTCGCCGTAATCGGCCAGGCTGGCGACGTGGTCCGGGGCGGACTTGCGCTGTTCGTCATGAGCCTCGGCATGGGTGCGCCGTTAATCGCGTTTGGCGCGTCGGCCGGCAAGATCCTGCCCAGGGCCGGAGGCTGGATGGAGCAGGTGAAAGCGTTTTTCGGCTTCCTGTTACTCGGCGTGGCGGTGTGGATGCTCGAACGCATTCTGCCGGGTGCCGTAATCATGTTGCTGTGGGCGCTCATGGCGGTAGCACTGGGAGTGTTTTTTGGTGCGCTCACCGCGTTACCCGGCTCCGCGAGCATCTGGCGCCAGCTGTCACGCGCGCTCGGCGTGGTCACCCTCGCCTACGGACTGTTGCTGCTGATCGGCCTGGCGGCGGGCGGGCGCGATCCGCTGCAGCCCCTGGCCGGGCTCCGTGGCACGGGCAGCGCAACCAGCGAGCACGGTGTCGCTTTCACCCGCATCAAGACCTCGGCCGATCTCGACGCGCAACTGCGCGCAGCCGCGGCACGCAACCAGCCGGCCATGCTCGACTTCTACGCGGACTGGTGCGTGTCGTGCAAGGAAATGGAGCGCTATACGTTTACCGATGGCGCGGTCCAGGATTCGCTGCGCGATGTTCTGCTTCTCCAGGCCGACGTTACTGACAACGATGATCGGGACCGCGAACTCCTGCAGAGATTCAATATCATTGGCCCCCCGACTATTGTTTTTTTCGATGCTAACGGCGCGCAGGTACGCGGGCGCGAGGTTGTCGGTTTCATGCCGGCAGAGGAATTCGCGGCTCATGTAAGCGCCGCCTACGGAGCTGTCTCTCGCTGATGAACAAGAAAATTCTGCTGATACTCGGCGCGGTTGCCGCGGCCGCTGTTTTCGCCTTCGTGTTTGCGAAGCGCGGTGCGGACACGCCGCCAGTGCAGCCCGGCCCGACATTGTCCATGAGCGAACTTCGACCAATTTTTGCTCTAAGCGACAGCGACGGCATCGAACGCTCGATCAGCGAATGGGACGGCAGCGCGCTTGTCGTCAACTTCTGGGCAACCTGGTGCGCGCCGTGCCGGCGCGAGATTCCGTTGCTGAACGCGCTGCAGAGCGAATATGTCGACGCCGGAATCCAGGTCATTGGCGTGGCAGTGGATTTCCGCGAGGACGTGGTGGCGTTCCTGCAGGAAATTGCGGTGACCTACCCCGTGCTGATCGGCGAACAGGAAGCCATCGATGCGGCCGAGGCCTTCGGAATGGACTTCATCGGGTTGCCGTTGACCGCGTTTACCGACCACGCTGGGCGGGTCGTACACCTGCATTTAGGGGAAGTCCACCGCGAACAGGCGGAAATCGTCTTCGCGGCGATTGCCCGGTTGCGGGCCGGCGATATGCAACTGGCCGCGGCACGCCAGCAGATAAGCGAACAGATCCAGGCGACGGCATACCGCTAACCCCCCCCCGCATGGCCCCGCCGGTGCTGCAACGCACAAGCTAAAATCCCCGAAAGTGTAGCGATTTGAGGGGTAATGGCGTTAAACTTGCCGCGAATTTCTGCAAACCGGACGAAAACGAGACCTCCGTGGCAAACCTGCTTCTGTTAAGCGGTCCCAATTTGAACATGCTGGGCAGCCGCGAGCCCGAAATTTATGGCTCGCGCACGCTCGACGATATCGAGCGCGATCTGCAGGCGCGGGCGGAGGCAGCGGGGAGTCGACTGGAATGCTACCGCAGCAACGCGGAACACGAACTGGTTGAACGGATTCAGGCCGCGGCGTCCGACGCCAGCGAAGTGCTGATCATCAACCCCGCGGCGCTTGGACACACCAGCATCGCATTGCGGGATGCCCTTGCCGGATGCGGCAAGCCTTTCATCGAGATTCATATCAGCAACATTTATGCGCGCGAACCGTTCCGCCATCACAGTTATCTGTCCGATATCGCAGCGGGTTGTATCGTGGGACTGGGCACGTACGGTTACGAACTTGCACTCGCTGCGGCATTAAAACTGGGTTCCGGCGCTGCGGACTGATCGACGCGGCGCTGCGCTGACCGCGCCGATACGTACTGGGGGAAAACGATGGACATCAGAAAGGTCAAAAAACTCATCGAACTCCTTGAGGAGTCCGGAATCGCCGAGCTTGAGATCACCGAGGGCGAGGAAGGGGTCAGGATCAGCCGCTATCCGAGCAGCCTTCCTGCAGCGCCGACGGCAGCACCGCAGGCAATCGTCGCCGCGACGCCGGCAGCCGAAGCGCGCGCGCCCGTGATCGAAAAAAAGGCCTCACCTGACGGCCACTCCGTGATGGCCCCAATGGTCGGGACCTTCTATTCGTCGCCTGCGCCGGGCGCCAAGCCGTTCGTGGAGATTGGTTCACGGGTAGAGATCGGCGATGTGTTGTGCATCATTGAGGCGATGAAAATGATGAACCAGATTGAAGCCGACCGCGCCGGAAAAGTCGTGTCCGTGCTGGTCGAAAACGCGGAGCCGGTGGAATACCACCAGCCGCTCTTCATCATCGAGTAACAGAGGGTTCCCGCCGCAATGCTTGAGAAGCTGCTGATAGCCAATCGCGGCGAGATTGCGCTACGCATTCTGCGCGCGTGCCGTGAACTGGACATCAAAACCGTCGCAGTCCACTCGTCGGCCGACCGCAATCTGAAACATGTGCTGCTGGCCGACGAGACGGTGTGTATCGGTCCGCCGAAATCGGCGGACAGTTATCTCAGCATGCCCGCAATCATCAGTGCAGCCGAGGTCACCGACGCGATCGCAATTCATCCAGGCTACGGATTCCTGGCCGAAAATGCTGATTTTGCGGAACGGGTCGAACAGTCCGGCTTTATTTTCGTAGGGCCACGCGCCGAGACTATCCGGCTAATGGGCGACAAGGTATCGGCCATCCGTGCGATGCGCGAGGCCGGAATCCCGTGCGTGCCCGGCTCGGATGGACCACTTGGCGAGAACCACGACGAGAACATCAAGATTGCACGCAGTATCGGTTATCCGGTCATCATCAAGGCCTCCGGCGGTGGCGGCGGGCGCGGCATGCGAGTCGTGCATACCGAAGCTTCGCTGCTGAACACGGTCAACCTGACTCGCGGTGAAGCGCTCGCTGCATTCGGCGATGCAACCGTCTATATGGAGAAGTTTCTCGAGCGTCCCCGGCATATTGAAATCCAGGTACTCGCTGACGGAAACGGCAATGCCATCCACCTGTGCGAACGCGACTGTTCAATGCAGCGGCGCCACCAGAAAGTGATCGAGGAAGCGCCTGCGCCGGGAATCACCGAAGCGCAAAGGGAGATGATCGGCGACCGCTGTGTGCGAGCCTGCCAGACCATTGGCTACCGCGGCGCCGGCACGTTCGAATTTCTCTACCAGGATGACGAGTTTTACTTTATCGAGATGAACACGCGAATTCAGGTTGAGCATCCGGTCACGGAAATGATTACCGGTGTCGACCTGGTGCGCGCCCAGCTCGAAATCGCCGCTGGGCGGCCCATGCCCTATGCACAGGAAGACATCGGGATCCGTGGCCATGCGATCGAATGCCGGATCAATGCAGAGGACCCCAAGACCTTCATGCCCTCGCCCGGCCCGATTACGCTGTGGCATGCGCCGGGAGGACCCGGAATCCGCGTCGACAGTCATGCGTACTCGGGCTACGACGTGCCGCCCTTTTATGACTCGCTGATCGGGAAGGTGATCGCCCACGGCGAAACCCGGCAGCTCGCCATTGCGAGAATGCGAAATGCGCTGGCCGAAATCGTGGTCGAAGGGATCAAGACCAACATCCCGCTGCACCGGGAAATTTGCCAGCACACCGCATTCAAGGCCGGCGGCACCGATATTCACTACCTGGAGAAACGTCTCGGTCTCTAGACCGGAACTCGGCGTCTGCGGACCGCGGGGAAAACCGGCGATGCCCATCGCAACGTTTGTCATTTCCATTCGCAACCTCGACCTCGAAGCGGTCGAGTCCGCCCTGTTCGAATGCGGCGCACAATCGATGACGCTGTTGGCCGAAGACGGCGAGGAGATTCTCGAGCCGTTGCCGGGCGAGACGCCGTTATGGCAACACACCCGGCTGAGCGCGGTTTTCGCCGATGACGTTGACGTGAATTTCGTACGCGGCCATCTGCGCGCTGCTCTGGACTGCAACGAGCTTCCGGTCAACGAATTTCGCACCCTGGAGGACCGGGTCTGGGAGCGCGAATGGTTGCAGCACTTCGGTCCTATGCAATTCGGCCGGCGTTTGTGGGTAAGCCCGGCCGGCCAGCGCGAAAACGGCCCCGGGGAGGTGACCGTGTGGCTGGATCCGGGGCTCGCGTTCGGTACCGGCACCCACCCAACGACCGCATTGTGCCTGGAGTGGCTGGAAAGCCAGGACGTCGGCGGCAAGTCCATCGTGGACTACGGCTGTGGCTCGGGCATCCTCGCTATTGCGGCGCTCAAATTGGGAGCGGCCCGGGCATTTGCCCTCGATATCGATCCGCAGGCGCTGGAGGCGACCAGTGAAAATGCCCGCCGCAACGACGTGGCCGACCGCCTCGTTGCAACCAACCGGATAGAACCCGAAGACCTGAAGTGCGATATCCTAATGGCAAATATTTTAGCGGGCCCGTTGACGGAACTCGCTGAAACGATAGCTAATATGACGTCCATGAACGGAACAGCAGTCTTGTCGGGAATTTTGGAAAATCAGGCTGACGGTGTAGCGGCCGCTTTTGCCGGGCACTTCACCGTTACGACTTACGATATCCGCGATGGCTGGGCGGCTCTCGCTTGCCGGCGCTGCTGACACATGTTTACCCGTTGCCCGGAATGTCAATCGTTGTACCGGCTAACTCCGGAACAACTGCGCATTGCACGAGGCAAGGTGCGCTGCGGCAAATGCTCGAATGTGTTCGATGCGCTGGACGAATTGGTGGAGCAATCGGACGATGATCAATCCGCGGCCTCGGATTCGGCGCACCAGCCAACGCCGGACGAGGATACCCCTGCCAGCCCGGCGGCGGACGATGAAGACGGTGCGGTAGCGCAGGACGAATTCGGCGATACCCGTCAATTGGACGAAGAGTTGCTCGAAGCAAGCGGCATTCTCGAAGCACCGGAATTTGCCGATGATTCCGCAGCTGACGAAGACGCCTTTCAGGACGAAACGGAGGAGCACAATCCCGATCAGCAGGTTTTTTCGCCGACCGCAATCGCCAGCGATTCCGCTGAGATAGCCGCAGAAACGAATCGCGATGAAGCGACAGCCGGACCTTTGTCCGCGCCAATGGAGGCCGGCCCGGATCCCTGGCAGGATCTGTTTTTTGACGACGAACACGGTATTCCCGACAGCGGTGCCGAACCCGCAACTGCTTCCAGCGTCGGCCGGATCGATCTGTCCAGGGACGTCCACACCTCCACCCACTGGAATATGGAGCCACTTTCGAGCGAGCACGACGGCGACGAGGATGTTGCCGTTGAAGCCGAAACCGGCACACCGCCGGACGAACAGGAAAAAGAACCCGGCGCGGCGGACGAGAACGCAACGCCGCGGGAAGATGAGGAAGCCGTGCCCGGCGGCACACCGGAAATGGCGGAGCACAGCGCTGCTGAAGAGCACACATCGCCGCGGCAATCGAACGACTACCCGGTGGAACCGCAAATCGAGTCTGACTCCACTACACCTCCACCCCAAGACGAACATGTCGAACCCGCAGCGAAAACCGGCTCCAGCGAGGATCACGGCACACCGCGCACATTCTTGCAGCGCCTATGGAGCGGGCGAAAAGACAAGGAGGCCGACCCCGTGAGCGCCCGGATCGCCGCGGTTTTCGAACCCGCTGCCGCGGCGAAAGAGGCCGATACATCGGTGACCGACGATATCTGGGACGCCCCTGAAAACGCGGCCCCGGCAGTGGTCGATGCCGGAATGGCCGGTGTATTTGACGACCCGGATGAGCGAGAAACCGCGCAACCTGATTTTGCGGCGGATGCAACCGAACCGGAGTCGGGCGAAAAACCGCGCGCTCCCGAGGAGCACGCTGCAGACTCCGGGCATGACAACGACGACGGTACAGCGGAGGCCGGCGATGACCGGGCGATCTCGTTTGCCGATGCCGGAACGGAAGAAGACGCGCAGCCGCTCGCCCGCGACGACGCGAAGGTGGCGGCTGCGGCCGACGATCCGGACGGATTGGTCGCCGATGAAATCGACCTCGAAAAGCAGATCGACGCCGCGATCGAGGCGCTTGAAGATTCGGACGAGCCCGATTCCGGGGATGAAGCCAGTCACGAGCAAATCGACGGGCCGAAGCAAACGGAGTCAGCAGCCGTCGATGCGAGGGATGACGACGAATATGAAAATGCGGTCGACGCCGGTCTGGCCGCTTTGTTCAGCGATTCGGAAGCGGAAGAAAACGCGCGGCAGGTCGCAGCTGTGGCGGACGACCGGGATGGGTCGGCCGCAGTCAATCTTGGTCTCGACGAGGAACTGGACGCCGCAGTCGATGCGCTCAGCGATGAGCATCACGATGAAGCGGTACCCGTCGCGGAAGACGAGGACGAGGACGACGACGATTTCGCCGGAGCTTTCGAGGGGCTGGATGCACTCAACTGGAGTGACGACGAGCCCGCAGCGGAGCAGGAGGCGCCGCCTGACTCCGCCGCCAACGAATCGCGCCCGGACGAGCAGTCTCTGCTCGAGGACATCCTGCGCGAGAACGAACAGAAAACCGCTCCGACCGAAATGGTCGCAGAAGCCTCCGGTATCCGGGTGCAATTGCTGGATGAGTCCGACCTCGACGACGTGGACGACGAAGCCTGGGAAAACCTGTCGGCGCAGCTCGGCCTGGGTCCCGACAGCGAGACCGGCGCAGATCGCACCGACACGGAGGGCGTCGATGCCGATAGCAATCGGGGCCACGACGAAGACGTCGCGACCGGGCACGGCGGCACCAGTTCCGCAACCGGCGATGAGGAGACCGACCGGCTTTACGAGACTTTCCTCGCAAGCACGGTAACGCCCGCCGATCCGCAACTGGATTCGGCCGTCGCCGAGGCACTCGGGGACGAGCAATCGGATCAGCCGGAGACGCCCTTCTCGCCGCCAGCAGCCTCATCCGCGACACCGTTTCCGGGTTCGCCACCACCGCGCCGGAAACGGGTGCTGTTCGCCGCCGCATCGTTGGCGCTGGCGCTCCTGCTGGTAATCCAGCTGATCCACGCACGCCGCGACGAGTTGCTGCAGGACTCCGCTCTTGCCCCGGCCCTGCGCAGCGTTTACCAGGCATTCGGTTACCAACCGCCGGAGAAATGGGACCTGACCGCCTACGACCTGCGGCAGATGAGTGCGGTCGTCAACCCGGATTCCCCCGGGGTGATTCGAATCAAGATATCGCTGCGCAATCGGGCCGCACGGGCACAACCCTACCCGGTAATCCGGCTTATTCTGATCGATATCTGGGGCGAACCAATCGGTCAGCGCGACCTGCTCCCCGCCCAGTATCTCGGTAGCGAGCCGCCGCCACTGCTGGAACCCGGTGAAAATGTTATCGGCGAAATCGCTGTCGTGGAACCGCCGGATCAGAAGGCGGAGAATTTCGAAATTGACGCCTGTCTGGCGCTGGTAGCCGGCGTGCTGGAGTGCGCTAACCCGCGTTGACCGCCGGCTAACGCAATGCCCGCTTTGCGCGTCCCGCGCATGGAGCTATCATTCCCGGCCCGGTCACAGTGGGCAACGCCCGAAAATATGCGTATCGGACCTTATCTGTTCGAAAACAGCCTCGCGCTGGCCCCGATGGCCGGCGTGACCGACCGCCCGTTCCGCCAGTTGTGCCGGAGCCTCGGCGCCGGCCTTGCAGCGTCGGAAATGATCAGCGCCGACAGCCGCCTCTGGCGCAGTGCCAAAACCCGCAGGCGCCTCGATCATCGCGGCGAGCCCGAACCGCGGATCGTGCAGATTGCCGGAGGCGATCCGGATCAAATCGCCGAGGCAGCCCGGCTGAGCCAGGCGCATGGTGCACACATCATCGATATCAACATGGGCTGCCCGGCGAAAAAGGTATGCAACAAGGCGGCCGGGTCCGCTCTGCTCAAGGACGAAACGCTGGTTGCACGAATTATCGAAGCCGCAGTCGCTGCGGTTTCGATACCGGTCACAGTCAAGATCCGGACCGGATGGTCGCGCGATTCACGCAACGGGGTTCAGGTGGCGCGCATTGCCGAGGATGCGGGCGTCGCGGCAATTGCAGTGCACGGCAGGACCCGGCAATGCCGTTATGACCGGGCCGCCGAATACGACACGATTCGAGCGATCAAGGAATGCGTCTCAGTCCCGGTGCTGGCAAACGGGGATATCGATTCTCCACGCAAGGCACACCAGGTTCTGGCAGCGACTGGCGCGGATGGAATCATGATCGGACGCGGCGCCCAGGGGCGGCCGTGGCTGTTCCGGGAAATCGCGCATTTTCTTCGCACCGGCGAAGAACTCGAGCCGGTCCCGCCAGCCGGGGTCCGTGATATCATGCTCGGGCATCTGGAGAACCTGTACCGCTTTTACGGCGATGACGTTGGGGTACGCGTCGCCCGTAAACATATAGGCTGGTACTGTCAGGGTCGCCGGAATGCTGACGCCTACCGCCATCGTGCGGTGCGTGCCGAAACACCAGGTGAACAGACTCACTTGACCTACGAGTACTTTCGTTGCCTTGCGGAAGGGGAACCGCTGGCGGCGTAAATGCATGGGGACACTGCGAGGGTGACCAGAAAAAACAAGAAATCGAACGGCGCGGCAGCCATCAATGTAAGCGTTGCCAACAAACCGTTGCGCCAGCTTACAGAGGAAGCTCTGGACAGCTATTTCGAGACTCTGAACGGGCACAACCCGGGCGAATTGTATTCGCTGGTGATCGGGGAGGTGGAGCAACCGCTGCTGAAGGCGGTGCTCGAATACACCGAGGGAAACCAGAGCCGCGCGGCCGACATTCTCGGCATCAACCGCGGCACGTTGCGCAAGAAACTCAAGACTTACGGCCTGATTACATAGACGACACCGGGCGCTGCGGGGTTCCTGCCCGGCGCCAGAGTCGCCGCCAGAGAACAACTGATGACCCAGATACGCAGGGCACTTTTAAGTGTTTCGGACAAAGCCGGCATTGCCGATCTCGCCACTGTGCTGGCGGCGCGGGGAATCGAAATACTGTCCACGGGGGGCACTGCGCGACTGCTCGCTGACCACGGCATTGCCGTACGCGAGGTGTCGGATTACACCGGATTTCCGGAAATCATGGCTGGCCGGGTCAAGACGCTGCACCCGAAGATTCACGGCGGGCTTCTCGGCAGGCGCGGCATCGACGAACAGGTAATGGCCGACAATGACATCGCCCCAATCGATCTTCTCGTTGTAAATCTGTACCCGTTCAGCGAAACGATCGCGCGTGACGACTGCACCCGCGAGGATGCAATCGAGAATATAGACATCGGCGGACCGGCAATGCTTCGCGCGGCAGCCAAGAATCACGATGCCGTCGGCGTTGTCGTTGATCCGGCTGACTACACGCTGTTGCTCGAAGAACTGGCACGAAACGATGGCGCGCTCACCGCGGCAAGTCGGCGCCGGTTTGCCACTAAGGCTTTCGCGCACACGGCAGCGTATGACTCAGCCATCGCATCCTATCTTGGCCGCGCAGGTACCGAGCCCAATGCGCTACCGGATCGTCTCGACATCGCCTGGCCGATCAAGATGCGGCTGAGATATGGCGAAAACCCGCATCAGCGCGCGGCGTTCTACACGGATCCCGCCAGCGCAGACGCCTCGCTCGCGATTGCGCGCCAGCATCAGGGTAAGGAGATGTCCTACAACAACATCGCCGACGCCGATGCCGCGCTGGAGTGCGTCAAGCAGTTCTACGAACCCGCCTGCGTGATCGTCAAGCATGCCAACCCCTGCGGTATTGCCGTCGACAGCGATATCCTCGCCGGCTATCGCCGCGCTTTCAGCACGGACCCGACCTCGGCGTTCGGCGGAATCATAGCGTTCAACCGGAAGCTCGACGCGGCGACCGCGCGGGCGATTATCGAAAAACAGTTCGTCGAGGTGTTGATAGCGCCCGAGATCGAACCGGCCGCACTGGAATTGCTGGGCGCGAAGAAAAACGTGCGGGTACTGTCCACCGGATGGTGGGATATGGATCCGCAGCCGGCCTGGGATTTCAAACGGGTCACCGGCGGCATGCTGCTGCAGGATCGCGACGACGGCCTGGTCACGCAGGAGCAACTCGAGGTCGTGACCCGGCGCAAACCGTCGGAACATGAGATTCGTGACCTGCTTTTCGCTTGGAAAGCAGCCAAATTCGTGAAATCGAACGCGATAGTCTTCGCCAAGGATCAAATGACGATTGGCATTGGCGCCGGACAGATGAGCCGGGTCTACAGTACGCGCATAGCTGCGATCAAGGCCGTCGACCACGGGCTCTCCGTAAAGGGGTCGGTCATGGCATCGGACGCATTTTTCCCATTCCGCGATGGCATCGACAGCGCGGCGGAACACGGTATAACCGCAGTAATTCAGCCAGGCGGGTCAATGCGCGATGAAGAAGTAATTGCCGCCGCGGACGCGCACGAACTGGCGATGGTTTTCACCGGTATGCGGCACTTCAGGCACTGATACGTTCGGAGAGCCACAAATGAAAGTGATGGTAGTTGGTAGCGGCGGGCGCGAACACGCGCTGGCCTGGAAATGCGCCCGATCCACCGCAGTAAGCCAGGTGTATGTGGCACCCGGCAATGCGGGCACGGCGCGGGAACCCGGACTGGTAAACGTCGATATTGATAGCGCCGACACGAAGCGCCTGCTGGCATTTGCGCGTGATGAAGGCATCGACCTGACGATTGTCGGCCCGGAAGTGCCACTGGTCGCCGGAATTTGTGATCGCTTCGCGGAAGCAGGTCTGAAGTGCTTTGGCCCGTCGGCGCTGGCCGCTCAGCTGGAGGGTTCCAAAGCATTTGCCAAGGAATTTCTCGAGCGCCACCGGATTCCGACCGCCCGTTATTGCCAGTTCACCGAAGTCGAACCCGCACTTGCATACGTTCGTGAGCATGACCTGCCACTGGTGATAAAGGCCGATGGACTCGCGGCGGGCAAAGGCGTGGTCATCGCTGCAACGCTGGCCGAGGCAGAGGCGTGCGTGACCGACATGCTCGCGGGTAACGTTTACGGCGAGGCCGGCCATCGCATCGTGGTGGAAGAATTTCTGCAGGGAGAGGAAGCCAGTTTCATCGTGATGGTGGATGGCTCAAATATTCTCCCGCTTGCGACGTCGCAGGACCATAAGGCCCGCGACGACGGTGACCGGGGCCCCAACACGGGCGGCATGGGTGCGTATTCGCCGGCACCGGTCGTTACGCCGGAAATCGAACGGCGCATCCTTCACGAAGTCATCGAACCTACTGTCGCGGGTCTTGCCAGTGAAGGAATCAGGTACGTGGGATTCCTGTACGCCGGTCTCATGATCGGCGCCGACGGCACTCCGCGCGTGCTCGAATTCAATTGCCGTTTCGGCGACCCCGAAACCCAGCCGGTGATGATGCGAATGCGCGGCGATCTGCCGCAACTATGCCTGCTGGCGCTGGATGGCAAACTCGACGAGGCCTCCGTGGCATGGGACCCGCGGGCCGCTCTCGGTGTCGTCGTCGCCGCGGGTGGCTACCCGGATTCCTACGAGAAAGGCAAACCGATTGCCGGGCTCGGCTCGACGGACGAATCGGCCGTGAAGGTTTTTCATGCCGGCACGGCCGAGAAAAACGGCCGCATCGTTACCAGCGGAGGGCGGGTGCTTTGTGTCGTCGGAATGGGCGACTCGGTGACCGCCGCGCGCGAGATCGCATACAAACATGTGCGCCGGATCGAGTGGGAAGGCGCATTTTTCCGCAGCGATATTGGCTATCGGGCGGTCAGGCGGGAGTTGGCGCCCAAGTAGTACGGGACAGAGCGGATACGGCGCGGCCGTATTCGGCCGCGCCTTTCCGGATCAACGCTTCATCGCGCTGAAGAAGTCGCCGTTGGTTTTCGTGTCCTTCATCTTGCCGAGCAGGAACTCGATCGCCGCAAGCTCATCCATCGGGTGCAACAGCTTGCGTAACACCCACATCTTCTGCAACTCGTCCGGTTCGGTCAGGAGTTCCTCCTTGCGAGTTCCGGAACGATTGATGTTGATAGACGGGAAAATGCGTTTCTCGGCAATCCTGCGATCGAGGTGGATCTCCATGTTGCCGGTGCCTTTGAATTCCTCGTAAATCACATCGTCCATACGCGAACCGGTCTCGACCAGAGCGGTGGCGAGAATTGTCAGGCTGCCGCCCTCTTCGATGTTGCGCGCCGCGCCGAAAAACCGCTTTGGCCTTTGCAGTGCATTGGCGTCCACGCCGCCCGTGAGGACCTTGCCCGACGACGGCACGACGGTGTTATAGGCACGCGCCAGGCGAGTGATCGAATCGAGCAGGATCACAACGTCCTTCTTGTGCTCCACCAGCCGCTTGGCCTTCTCGATGACCATTTCCGCAACCTGCACATGGCGGCTGGCCGGCTCGTCGAATGTGCTCGAGACAACTTCGCCGCGAACCGTTCGCGCCATCTCCGTGACTTCCTCAGGACGCTCGTCAATCAGCAATACCATCAGATGACAATCGGGATGGTTGGCCGCCAGCGACAGCGCGATGTTCTGCAGCAACATCGTCTTACCGGCTTTCGGCGGAGACACAATCAGGCCGCGCTGGCCTTTGCCGATTGGTGCAACCAGGTCAATGACGCGAGCAGTGAGGTCCTCGGTGCTACCGGTGCCGCGTTCCAGGCGCAGACGCTCGGCCGGATGGAGCGGCGTCAGATTCTCGAACAAAACCTTGTGCTTGGCTGCTTCCGGCGCCTCGGTGTTGATCTCGCCGACCTTCAGCAGCGCAAAGTAGCGCTCGCTTTCCTTGGGCGGGCGGATCAGGCCGGATACGGAATCCCCGGTGCGCAGATTGAAGCGGCGAATCTGGCTTGGCGAAACGTAAATGTCATCCGGACCGGCCAGGTAGGAACTGTCGGCCGAGCGCAGAAACCCGAAACCATCCTGCAGGATCTCGAGCACCCCGTCGCCGTAAATGTCCTCGCCTTTCGCGGCGTGGGCTTTCAGCACCGAGAAGATGATGTCCTGCTTGCGCGATCTGGCCAGATTTTCCAGCCCCATAGATTCGGCGAGATCGACCAGTTCCGCTACGGGACGCTGTTTCAGCGCGGTCAAATTCATGATTTCGCGCGTGTGCGCCAGTTCTTCGCTGCTAATTGTCTCTAGTCCTTCGTTGTCGGACATACTGGCCATGGGGTCATTGCTGCGACGCCCTTTCTTCTTGCGGCCAGCTGTGTTTCCCGACTTGTTGCCGGACTTGCCGCGCGACTGGGGTTTGGGTCGCCCCTGCGCGGATTTACCAAGGTAGCCTCTCACAGATTCGTATCCAGAAATTCAGCCAATTGTTTCTTGTTCACCGCTCCGACTTTCTGCGCCTCTACGGCGCCATTCTTGAACAGCATGAGGGTCGGAATACCACGAATGCCGAACCTCGGCGGGGTATTCGGATTTTCGTCGATATTGATCTTGACCACCTTCAGGCGGCCGTCGTATTCCTCGGCGATCTGATCGAGGATTGGCGCGATCATTTTGCACGGACCACACCATTCGGCCCAGAAATCGAGAAGTACCGGCTGATCCGAATTTATGATGTCGGCATCAAATGCATCGTCGCTTGTATGAACGATTTTGGCGCTCACCTGAGAACCTCCGTTTGTTGGGACTGGGATGGCTGCCGCCTTCGAACATGCGGTCTTTCAGCAACTCGGGTGTGACGTACCGGAGGCAATCAGGCACAATGACCCAATTGTTCTGCTGCTGAGTGGAACCTGAAATTGGTGAAGGCGACTGGTAGGCGCGGCAATGGCCGCTGCGTTCTGGGCGTTATTCTGTACCGTGTCGTGCGGATTTTGCAAGTCTTTTTTCCGCACGAATCCTGATGAGTATCATATGACAAATAAATCAAGCGACTCGGACGAGTCGCATCTGGCCGCGCAACTGTTTAGCGACCTGGATCTCCCCCCCGAAGTGATGCGTGGCATCGAAGCGGCAAAATTCGATCGTTGCACTCCGATCCAGGCCGATACGCTCCCGACCGCACTACTGGGACACGACGTCGCCGGGCAGGCACAAACCGGAACCGGCAAGACCGCTGCGTTCCTTATCGCCACCTTCAACCGGCTTCTGCGGGAGCCTCCGCTCGAGGGACGCCGCCCGAACGACCCGCGCGCGATAATTCTCGCACCGACCCGTGAACTGGCCGTGCAAATCGAAAACGATGCCCGCCTGCTGGGCGAGTTTACCGGGCTGCGCTTCGGCCTCGCCTACGGCGGGACCGATTACGAGAAACAACGCCGCCGCCTCGAAGAGGGTGTCGACGTGCTGATCGGTACGCCGGGACGCCTGATCGACTATTTCAAGCAGGGCGTATTCGGCCTGAAAGCCATTCAGGTTTTGGTCCTGGACGAGGCGGACCGGATGTTCGATCTCGGGTTTATCAAGGATATCCGCTACGTATTGCGGAGGCTGCCGCCGATTGACAAGCGTTTGTCGATGCTGTTCTCGGCGACGCTGCGGCATCGCGTCCTCGAGCTCGCATACGAACACATGAACGACCCCAAACTGGTCCAGATCGAGCCCGAAAAAGTCACCGCCGACCGCGTGACCCAGGTCCTGTACTTCCCCGCCAACGAGGAGAAACTGCCGTTTCTGATCGGGCTGCTAAAGAGCATGCAGGCCACCCGGACAATGATTTTCGTCAATACCCGCCGCGAGGCGGATCGCCTGCAGCGGTACCTCGAGGCCAACGGGATCAATGCCCGGGCGATTTCCGGCGATGTCCCGCAACCCAAGCGGCTGCGCATGCTCCGCGAGTTCCAGAGCGGCGACCTGCCCGTGCTGATCGGCACCGATGTGGCATCACGCGGACTTCATATCCCCGATGTGACCCACGTAATCAACTACGACCTGCCGCAGGACGCGGAAGATTACGTGCACAGGATCGGCCGCACCGCGCGTGCGGGAGCAAGCGGCGATGCGATCAGTTTCGGTTGCGAGCAGTACGTTTTTTCGTTGCCGGAGATCGAAGACTATATCGGTCACAAGATACCGATCGAGGCAGTTCCGCCGGAACTGGTGGTCGAAATCAAGCGCCCGCCGCCGCAAAAACGCCGGCCGCAGAGCCACGGCCGCGGCGGTCCCAACAGGTCATCGCGTAGCCCGGGGCGTGGCAACTCGGGCAAACGCCGCGGTCCGCGCAAACCGTCAACGACCGGGGCCTGAGCACCGGACCCTCGCTAGTCCGCGGCGGGGCTGACTTCACCGAGGCCGTCAACGGCCGGAAATTCGTCGATTTCGCGCCGTGGCGCTCCCAGGTCCGGGCGCCGGATAGCGATCAGGTGAGCAATGCCGAAGTCGCGCGCTGCGCGCAGCACCGGCAGGCTGTCATCAGCAAGCAGGCTGCGCGCCGGATCGAAAGGCTCTTTCCTGGCCAGTTGTAACCAGAACCGCTCGTCCTCCTTCGGGAAGCCGAAATCATGCGAACTGTAAACGGCATCGAAATGGCGATGCAAAGCGGTCTGCTCGATCTTGACCAGCAGGCTGTCGCGGTGGGCGTTGGTGACCAGCACCAACTTTTTGTCGAGCGCCCTTACGCTTTCCAAAAATTCGGGCACGCGCGGGATGTAACGGACCCGTTCGCTCACCTCGCGCTTTAGCTGCAGCAGATCAAGGTCGAGCTCGCGGGTCCAGAAATCGAGGCAGTACCATTGCAGCGAACCCTCGCGCTCACGATAAAGTCGCTCAAGCAGACGCCGCGCTTCCTCGATTTCGAGACCGCGAGCGAGCCCATAGCGGCGCGGAACGTATTCGCGCCAGAAGAAATTGTCGAATCCCAGATCGAGCAGAGTCCCATCCATGTCAAGCAGGGTCGTATCTATCCGGGTCCAGTCGATGATTGCTTGGGCAACGTCCTCCATGACCGCGTTATCATATACCTCTTTTGCGCAAGCTAACGTTGGAGCACTTACTAATGTCCCTCGATCTTGAGAAGCTGTTAGAGCCGGTCACGCAGATTGCGGTTGAAG
>PKUM01000007.1 GCA_002868855.1 Chromatiales bacterium
ACCCACTCGATGCCATTGCCGCTGGCCGGGTCGCGAATCGTTGTAATGCCGTGTCCAAGCCACAGTTTGTAGACATATTCAGCGGGCGTTCCCTGTGCCACGCCGCCGATGTGACCATGCATGTCGACGAAACCGGGCAGGGCATAGTGGCCTTCAAGATCGATTTCGCGATCGCCATCCGAAGCCACTGGCCGCTTATCCGGATCGATCGGTACACCCGGATAGCCGACGCTTACGATATTTTCGATACGATTGCCGGCAATCACGATATCAACCGGCCCGCGAGGCGGCGCGCCCGCGCCGTTGACCAGGGTAACGCCGCGCAATATCAACTTTGAATAGGGGCCTTCCCCTGAACTGCGCGGGGGCGGTGCCGCTATCGCCTCCGGCTCCGCGGCGGCGACCGGTGTATTGACGGCATGCAATACGACCAGTAACAGCGCGCTCAGGCGGGTGATCGTGGAGTCAATGTACGGCGGCTTGTTTTTTGTCTCGATACGCATGGATTTTTCTTCTATTCTAGTTTGCCCCGGCATATCCCGGGAGCCACACTGTGCGACCTGTATGACTCTGGATATTGCTGATCTGCGACGAGAGTATACGCGTGCCGGACTTGGACGCGACGATCTGAATGCCGATCCGGTCGTCCAGTTCGAGCGCTGGTTTCAGGACGCCTGCGACGCCGGCGTGCGCGAACCCAATGCGATGAGCCTCGCGACGGTCGACGGTGTCGGCAGTCCCGGACTCAGGACAGTTCTTCTGAAGTATTTTGATTCCACTGGATTCGTGTTTTTCACCAACCTCGAAAGCAGCAAGGCTCGACAAATTTCACAAAACCAGCAGGTGACGCTTTTGTTTCCCTGGCTCGATCTGGAGCGCCAGGTCACGATCAGCGGCCGGGCGGAAACGGTGTCGCGAGCCGAGACCCTGCGTTATTTTTCGCGACGGCCGCACGAGAGCCAGATCGGTGCATGGATTTCGCAGCAGAGCAGCGTGATTACATCGCGTAAGCTGTTACGGATGAAATTCGAGGAGATGCGGCGCAAATGGCGCGACGGTGAAGTGCCACTGCCCGATTTTTGGGGCGGATACCGGGTCTGGCCGCAACGCGTCGAGTTCTGGCAGGGGCGACCGAACCGATTGCATGACCGGTTTCTCTACCGTCGCAGGGAGGGCAACACATGGCAGATCGATCGCCTCGCACCCTGATCCCGGGTTGGTGTCGCTGGGCTGTGATCGTGTTTGTGGCGATGGCAGCTGCGCCTTTCGCGGGCGCGGAGACGATGTACGTTACCGACCAGCTTCGGCTGCGCCTGCATGCCGAGCCGCGCGACAACGCGCCAGCCGTGGCAAATCTCAGTAGCGGTGATGCGGTCGAAGTGCTGGATCGCGGCACATTTTTTCTGCTGGTGCGTACTCCTGACGGACAAGAGGGATGGGCAAAGAGTGCGTTCCTGGTCAGCGCCAAACCGGCCCGCCTGCGTGTACTCGAGCTCGAAGAATCGCTCGCCCAAGCCGAGGCGGTAGCCGGGCCGCTCACGGCAGAGCGCGACCAGTTGCGCGAAGCCGCGGCGTCGGACGCGAAACGGGCGCAACTGGCGGAATCGAAGGCCGTTGATCTGGAAGCACGGATGGGAACGCTGAATAACGAGTATCAGGCCCTGGTGGCGAAGACCGGCGTCGACCGGGTGCGGCTGGACTGGTACTGGACCGCAATTGCGCTGCTGCTGGGTCTGGCAGCGGGCGGCTTTCTTGGTTTCCGCTGGATCGACTATCTCAGTCGGAAGCGCCACGGCGGCTACCGGGTTTACTAGCGTGACGAAGCAGCGCGCTGGATTCGTCGCGATTGCCTTGCTGGCATTGCCTGGCGGGTCGGTCGCCAGCGAGTTTCGCGAACTGGTTATTCGACTCGACCACACTGTCGAAGAAGCTCCTGTCGCTATCTCTGTCGATGGCCAGTCCGGGCTGGTAGCGGTCGGAAGGCGGGACGAACTGTGGCATTACAGCGTAATTTCGGTGGCCCAGGGCGGTGTCGTCGCCACGGGCGAAATACCGGCCGAGGTGTTCTTCTATGACACCGGCGACCTGATGGGACGGGGTACCGATACGCTGTACTTCCTCGATCAGCGCGGCGTTGCCGAACTCGACATCATGCGCGGGACGTCGCGAAACATTGCCGAGATTCACAGCCTCTACAACGGTACGACCGCGCAGGGCCCCAAGGTTTCCGAATTCGTGCGCGATGTCGATGGCGATGGAGTTGACGACATCCTGTTGCCGCAGTTCGGCGGCTGGTTGCTGGCGCGTAGAGTGGACTCCGGATTCGAACGTTTTCGGCTGGATATTCCGGCCCGGGTAAAGGTGTACGAGGATCGGGTCAGCTACCAGCCGCGGCGGCCGCACAGCGGCGACGTCGATGGCGACGGTCTGGACGACCTGGTTTTTCTGCTGGACACGGAATTTCTGTCTTTCATCCAGAGGCCGGACCGGAGTTTTCCCGACAAGGGCCGGCGCGATAACGTCGGCGCGCCACTCGCAAGCGAGAGTCAGCGGGCACAATGGGAGCGCGACGACGGCCAGATCGACCAGAGTGACCTCGAAATAGAGGAGGTGGAGCTGGTCCGCGATTTCAACGCGGATCAGGTCCCGGACCTGCTAACGGAAAAGTCCATCAGCAAGGGCGTGTTCGATCGCCGCAGCGAATATCATCTCTACCTTGGTCAGCGCGCCGCCGATTCGCTAATCTACCCGGGTATCCCGGATGGCAGTATTGCCTCGGGAGGCATTCAGTTTGACCCGCTGGTCGTGGACGTGGACGGGGACGGGCTGATGGATATTGCGACCCCGTCAACGCGGCTTGGCCTCGCGCGAATTGTCAGCGCGCTGTTTTCCGGACGCATCGGTGTGGATCTGGATGTCTACCGGATGCGTGAGGACGGAGGTTACGCCGAGGACTCCGACTACCGAACCCGATTCAAGGTCGAATTCGATCTCGAAACCGGCCTTATGCGCTACCCCGCGGTGATTATCGCGGATATGGACGGTGACGGGCCCGCCGAGCTGTTGGTGCAGGAAGATGCCGACGAGCTGACAATCTATCCCGGTGTTGGCGTGCCTGAGCTGTTCGGCAAGCGCGAGAAAACGCTGTCATTGCCGTTGCCGCGAAACGGGCAGATGGTCGAAGCGCGTGACGTCGATGACGACGGCCGTAACGATTTGCTCGTTCGTTACGGTCCGGCGGACGGTGCGGAGCGGGTCGGCGAGTTGCGCATACTGATTTCCGAGTCTGCGCCGTAAGCGTCATTGTCACCCGGTGTCGTCTTCATCGCGGTGAGGATCGCCGTGCAATGCGGCCAGCATTTCCTGCTGCAATTTCTGCCAGCTCTCGAGATTGGCCTGCGCCACGCGGCCGAACTCGCCCATTGGCATGTTCTGCATAAAGGCTTCGACTTCGGCCTGCACGCGGCCCTGTTCGGCGATGAAGCGGGTGGCGCTATCCTCGAGAAACCGGCTGAAATAGCCTTGCAGCGGATTGCCGTAGAAGCGGATCAGGTTTTGCAGCAACGCCGTGCTGAGTAGCGGCTGCCCGCTATTCGATTCTCGCTCGTTGATTACCTGCAGCAAAACCGAACGGGTAATGTCGTCGCCGCTTTTGTCGTCGATGACGCGGATGGTATCGCCGGCCAGAATCATGGCGAACAGGTCGTCCACGGTCACATGGCTGCTTTGCGTCGTGTCGTAGAGCCGGCGATTGGCGTATTTTTTTATCAGGTGCTCGGTAGCCATATCCGGATAATAGTCGCCCGCATGTACTTTGGTCAGCAACTGCGGCGCGCGACGGTTGCGGTAACGGCCGCACGGGCGCAAAAAAACCCCCGGGACGCGGTCGCCCCGGGGGTTGCGATCAGCTGGTTCAGGCAGCTTTCGCTTTTACGTCGGCCACGGCCTGGCCGGCGAGATCGCGATAGCTTTGCTGAGCCTCACTGGCAATCTTCAGCAGAGACTCGGAACGCTTGCCGAGTTTTTTGCCGAGAGCCTGACCCAGGTCCATCTCGGCCTGGAGCAGTTGTTCGGGCTTGTCGATGTTGCCAAGCAGCTTGGCCTGCTCGATGCTGGCCTCTACCAGGTCACCGGCCAGTTCGTACTGGTAGCGGGCAATCTTCTCGAAGGTCGTCGCGGTCAGCTTGCTGAACTCCGCGAACGGGGCAAGAGCGCTTTCGTTGAAATTGAACATCGTCGCAAACGGGTCATTTTTGGTCATGTCGTAAATCCTCTGTCCGGAGTGGCATGGTGCAGTGCAATATAATGCAATTTGTTTTGCAGTGCAAAATAATTTGCAAAAATTGATTTGTTTACATTTAACAAATTGAATTTAATACATAAAAAAAATGAGATATCAGTGTTTTTGCTACTGCAAAGAGCAAATTTTGCGCAGCGCGGCAAAGAATGGCCCGGAATTTCGGGCATGTGATTGACAGGCGAGCATTGCTAACAGGGGACACGGGTTGGCCCGCTGCCGGGCAGCGGCGGAGCGAACCCGTCGCTGCGCGACCACTCAGAATTCGCGGGCGGGCTAAAGGCGCAGCGCGCCGTCGGGCTCTATGCAGCGACCGCTGATGTAGTCGTTTTCGAATATGAACATCGCGGCATGGGCGATGTCGTCCGGTCGCCCCAGATGTCCGATCGGGATAACGCCGCGGATACGCTCGAGGGCCTCGGGCTTCATCGACGCCACCAGTTCTGTCGCGATGAACCCGGGAGCGATCGAAGCTACGCGAATACCATAGCGGGCCAGTTCTTTGGCCCAGGTCACCGTCATGGCCGCGACACCGGCTTTTGCCGCCGAGTAGTTGGTCTGACCCATGTTGCCGTGGCGCGAGATACTGGAAATGTTGACAATCACGCCCTTGGTTTTCTTCGCGATCATCATCGCCGCGGCCTCGCGACCGCATAAAAATACGCCGGTCAGATTGACGTCAATGACAGCTTGCCACTGGGCCAGGCTCATTTTGTCGACAATCTCGCCTTTTCTCGCTTTTACCAGCATCCCGTCGCGGGTTATCCCGGCGTTGTTTATCAGGCCGTCCACGCGCCCGAAATCCCTCTCGATGTCCGCGAAAAGGCGGTTGACGTCGTCCTCCAGCGCAACATTTGCCCCATAACAGGCGGTTTTTGCACCGATGCGGTCACAAACAGCGGCCGTGTCATCCAGCATTTCGGCTTTCAGGTCGACCAGGGCCAGAGTCGCTCCGCGAGCGGCCGCAGCTTCCGCCATTGCAGCCCCCAGGCCGCGGGCGGCACCGGTGATTACGACTACTTTGTCTTTCATATCCATGTTGCTTCCTTCTCCTGTCTGCTGGATGGTCGGATCGGGCAGAGCAATTGCCGCAGTGCACAATCGATCGCAATGATATGTTTTATTGCAGTGCAAAAAAAGTAGGGGAATGCCGCAGCGCCCCGGACCCGGCAACTGTGACCCCAGTGCTTCCCATGCCAGGCCATTTCGTCCATAGTTCGGGGCCACAAAAAAACGGGGCGCAGTTCCCGCAGCTCAGCACTCTGGAGAACCCAAATGACGTCTGGAAACGACAAGACGCCACCAAAATTCGGAACGGTTTTTGCGCCGCGCATGGCAATCTGCTGGTACAAGGACGGAGCCTGGTCAGAGCCCGTCATTGAGCCGTTGCAGAATCTTCCGCTCCATCCGGCGGCCCACGCGTTGCATTACTCGAGCAGCATTTTCGAGGGCTTCAAGGCGTATCGCTGGCGCGACGGCTCGGTCCACCTGTTTCGACTGGACCGGCACATGGCGCGCATGGAAAACAGCGCGGAACTGTTATGTCTCCAGTTTCCCGGCCGTGACGTCGTGGCGGGGATGGTGCAGGAAGCTGTTGCCAGCTGTCGCGACGAGATTCCAGATCCGCCGGGCGCTTTGTATGTGCGGCCGGTGCTGATCGGTACCGTGCCCGATATCGGTGCCGCGGCGATTCCCGCGACCGAATTCTGCCTGTACGTGCTGCTGAGTCCGGTCGGCGATTACTTTGCCGGGGGTCTGCGGCCGCTGCGGATTCTCGTCGATGAGGAACATTACCGGACTGCGCCGCATCTGGGCGTGGTCAAGGCCGGCGCCAACTATGCCGCCGCACTGAAAAATATCGTTACGGCGCGTTCAGAACACCAGATCGACCAGGTGCTTTTCTGTCCGGGTGGAGATGTTCAGGAAACCGGAGCGGCGAATTTCCTGTTGATTCGCGACGGGCATATTCTCACCAAGCGGCTGGATACGAGCTTTCTTCATGGGGTAACCCGTGACTCCGTTCTGACGCTTGGCAGAGATCTCGGTTACAAAATCGAGGAGCGAGATTTCACGGTTGCCGAGATGCTCGAGTGGTGCCGCGACGGAGAGGCGGCGTTGTCCGGCACCGCGGCGGTACTCACGCCGGTTGGTACCCTGGTCCACGAGGGCAAGGAAATCCAGGTTGGCGGCGGTGGAGTCGGCGAGCATACCGGCCGTCTGCGCGAGGAACTGGTACGGATACAGTGCGGCGAATCAGCGGATCGCCATAACTGGCTGACGCGGGTCGACGGCTAAGCCGTTACATAGACAGCGAACCTTCGCGAAAGTCGGTTGTTCCCAGCAGCGCGTTGACCAGCGCCGGTTGACCCGCGGCCGCGGCGGTTTTCGCCGCCTCCAGAACGCCTGCGGTATTCGCGGCATCATCGAGACGCAGACCGGTGCAGCCGAGCGCCTGCGCCATTCTGTCGTAGTCGTTGGCAGCCAGGCGGCAACCTACGTCATCGCCAAGCATCTTGACCTGCTCGCGGACAATCTGGGTCCAGCAAGCATCGTTCCCTATGACTGCAATGACCGGGATCTTGTGCCGCACGAAGGTATCTAGTTCGATCGCGCTGTAGCCGAAAGCGCCGTCGCCGAAAATGACCCAGACCTCATCATCGGGCCGCACCAGTTTGGCGCCCAAGGCGAATCCGGCGCCGACGCCGAGGGTCCCGAATACTCCGGGGTCGAGCCATGACAGCGGTGCACGCGGTTTCACGATGTAGGAAGCAGTCGCAACAAAGTCGCCTCCGTCCGCAACCAGCACACTGTGACGATCTGCTGCAGAATCGATATCGCGGCACAGCCGGAGCGGATTCAGGCCATCACCGGCGGTTTCAGCCTGCTGGTCGATCTCGACTTCGCGTTCCTCGTCGCGTCCGCGAAGTTCTGCATGCCAGTCGCCCCGTTGGGGGTCTCCGATGCCCTCGCAGGCGGCGAGCATGGTCAGAAAATGTCCGGCGTCTCCAGGTACTGCGAGATCCGGACGCCGGTTCAGACGCATGTCCCGGTTGCTGCGATTGGCGGAGATCAGCGTTGCTGAGCGGCGAATGTGGCGGCCGTAATCGAGGCGAAAATCGCACGGTACTCCAGCCAGAATTACGACATCGGCCTGCTTCAGGGCGACCCGGCGTTTGTGCCGTCGCTGCAACGGGTGGGCGCTGCCAAGCAACCCGCGTGCCATGCCGGACAGATAAACTGGCACGTTGAGTTTCTCCACCGCGCGCGCGAGGTCGCGTACCTGTGCAACATCGGACAGGGCCTGGCTGCCGATCACCAGCAGCGGCCGTTCGGCCGTCGCCAACAGGTCTGCCGCCTTGCGAACGCGAGCGGCATCGGGCACCGGCGCCGTCATTCCGGTACCGGCAGGCACTCTTGCTTCGTCTGCGCCGGCGAACAGGCGCCGGACATGGTTTTGCAGATACAGACGTATCGCGCGTTCGGCGATACTGTTGCCGCGTGGCGTGCTGTCGCCATACCACTGCCTGATGGTCGGCTCCGCATACAACAAATCAACCGGGCATTCGACGAACACCGGGCCAGGTACACCATCCTGTGCCGCATCGAATGCCTCTCCGATGACCGGCACGAGGTCGCGCAGGCGTTTTACTGCCCGGGCGTATTTGACATGGGGGCGCATCAACGCCATCTGGTCAATGTCCTGCAATGACCCGCGGTTCTTCAACGCGGTCGCCGTTGCGCCACCGAGAATGACAACCGGTGATTGTGCGAGCTGGGCGTTTTTCACGGCAGTGATCGTGTTGGTAAGGCCGGGCCCGGCGGTGACCGCGGCGACGCCGGGAACGCCGCTCAGGCGCGCCACCGCATCGGCGGCAAAAACCGCAGTTGCCTCATGACGCACGTCGACGACGCGAATGCCGCGCTGCTTGGCGCCGGCCAGGATTGGCGAGATATGACCGCCGCAAAGCGTGAACAGAAACTGCACGCCATGCGCCTCGAGAACCGCCGCTATCCGATCTCCTCCGTGCATGTTCGCTCTCCCGCTCTTCGTCAGTTGTTGCGCAATCCGCCCCACTGCAGGGCGAAACCGTCGCCGCTGACCACACACTCGGGGATTATCGGCACCGCGCCGCCATCTGGCAGCAAGATACGTGCTTTGGTCGCGTCGAGCACGTCCCTGCGAATATCGACCCCGGGCATCACGCCGGACAGCACCAGGCCGGCGGCGGTGAGCTCGAGAACCCCGATATTCGTGATGTAGAAGACGCGTTTGCCGTTCAGCAGGGCCTGCTCGCCGCTGAAGGTGATCTCGTCTACCTCGGCGACGAATTTCGGCGTACCGGGGCGGCTGAGACGCAACCGGCCGGCGTTGATTTCCCATTGCGCGTGGGCCATCCATGTGCCGACAAAAAACACGCAGCGGGCACTCGCGACAATGCTCGGGAAGCCACCCGGGCCGACGTAGTCGGCGATGTCGTCGGCGCGTTTCGAGACGTTGACGTTCCCCGCGGAATCGACCTGGAGAAAGCCGAGGACTGTGGCACTCAGGCATTGCCGATAATGGCGGAACATCCACGCCGAGGATTCCATGCGTTCGGGATTGACCGCGGCGCCGAAGAAGATGCCCGGTGCCGGCATGCCGCCGTAGACTCCGGTCTCGGTAGTGAATTTTAATTTCGTGGCGAGCGGGCTTTCGTACAGCAGGCGGCACACTTCTTCGCCGAAGCCCACACCAATGTTGACGGTCGCCCCGGGCTCCACCTCTCGGGCGAAAGTCAACGCCCCGAGGCGCGCGAGCATTTGTTCTACCGGGCCACGCCGCGGGGTGATTTTGAGTATGCGATTGATATAGCGCAGCCGCGCGATCGCCCTGTGGTCCGCACCGTCGCCGCCTGGCGTAAACGATGCCCAGAAACGCTTCTGCGGTACGCTTCCGGTTTGCTCGTTGAAGGGGTTCACTACGATTGCGTCGACCTCGTCCGCATGCAACGAAACCTGCTCGGGGTCATACTCGGTCAAACCCGAGACGACCGCCAGAACCTTGCCGCCATTGGCTCTGGCGGCGTGTGCCGCTTCGATGTTCTCGGTAATCGTTGCCGCGTGCCTGAAGTACACATTGCCGTGGCGGTCGGCGTACGGCGCCGAGAACATCGCGAT
>PKUM01000027.1 GCA_002868855.1 Chromatiales bacterium
CGGATCGCCGGAGGAATCGAACGCGGATCGCCGCCAAGCATTTTCAACAGCGCCGGCACGGCTTTCGTACTGCCGATGTCGGCCAGCGCATCGGCGGCGCGCTCGCGAACCCACCAGTCCTTGTCCTCCGTGGCCGCCATCAGGTGCTTGATCGCGCGGGTATCCTTGGTTTGGTTGAGAATTTCAATAGCCGCGCGGCGAATGTCCTCGTCATCGTCCTTGACCAGGCTGATCACCGCTTCTACGACTCGCGGACCGCCGATCTTGGCCAGCGCATCGGCCGCGCGTGATCTTACCCACCAGTCTTCGTCTTTCAACGCCTGCAGAAGGTCCTTGATCGAATTCGCGTCGCCGATCTCATTGAGTACCTCCACCGCGGAACGGCGTGAATACTCGGACTCGTCTTTCAGAACCTGGACCAGATGGCGCATCGTGTCCGGATGGCGCAACCGTGAGATGACGTCGACGGCTTTGCTCTGAACCTCGAGGTCCGGATCACGCAACAAGTCGCACAATGTCTCGATATTGTCCGCGTGGCTCATTCGGCCCATCGCGGAAATTGCCGCTTGCCGCACCATCTTGTTGCGGTCTTTCAGTTGCCGTTCGAGTGCCTGCTGAACATCCGGCTGGTCGAACCGAGACAGGATATTGATCAGGTGTACGCGTACGAGTGGATCTTTTCCCTCGATACGGTTTATCAGGTCACCGACAATGCTGGAATCGGCCATTTCGCCGATTAGTTTGAACATGGCCGCCTTCTCGGACGGTTCGAGATCGTAGACTTTGCTCAGCAATGAGCGAACGTTGAGCTTGTCCTTGTGGGTCATCAGCACGCCCATCAGCGCCGCCTTGGCGATTTCCTCGTCGTCGAGGAAGTCGACAAGCTTGTTGGGATCGAACTGCTTGCTGCTGGAGAGCGCCCACGCAACGCCGGATACCGCTCGAGGGTTGCCGTCGGAGAGCCCGGAAACCACCATGGGCAGGGTCTTGTTGTTTGTCAGCGCCGACAACACTTCGACGTAGACGACAGTTTCGCTTTTGTCGCCATGGGCCATCGCATCTATGATTTTCGGGATGGCTTTCGGCCCGATCGAGCGCAGGGCGCTGGCCGCCTTCTGCGTTTCCACGGAATTGGGATCGCTCGCCTCTTTGATCTGGGCGATCAGACGTTCCGATTTAAGAGATCCAAAAAGCTTGAGCATAGTGGCATCGACGTGGCGCGGCACCCGAGTCCGGGCAGCCGGCGCGACGCCAGGCAAACTCCCAAATTGTCCTGCAAACTGGCTTTCCCGGTTGCCGCCGTTCCCCCGACGACCGCACTGCTTAGCGGCTGCCACAACGACCCGGTTGATTTCAAACCCCTACGATACCGTGCTTGCCCCCGTGGTCCAAGCCTTTGACAGGGCCAAAAATGTGGCATCGGTTGCATTATTTGCACGGCAAAGGGGCACTTTGGCGTCCGAACCCCCGGCCCGCGCTGGTATGCGTCCCGGATTACGTTAAGATTGCGCCTTTTCCCCGACCGGGGCAGTGAACGACGGAGTAGCAGGATGAGCGAGCCGCGCAAGGACCAGATCGAGGCTGCAATCGGTGAGTATCAGGATCCCTACCTTGAGACCGACCTTCTAAGCGCCAAGGCGGTCAAATCGATCGAAGTGAATGAAGGGGCCGCCAGCGTCGCGGTTGAGCTGGGTTTTCCGGCCGACGGTTACAAGCCGCTCCTGGAGAAGGAACTGCGCGCGAGAATCGGCGCGGTGGAGGGGGTCACGGAAGCCCGGGTGGAGGTTAGCTGGAAGGTTGTCGCACATGCGGTCCAGCCGACGCTCAAGCCGTTGGGGTCGGTTCGCAATATCATTGCCGTTGCCAGTGGCAAGGGGGGAGTCGGCAAATCAACGACCGCCGCCAACCTCGCTTTGGCGCTGGCGGCCGATGGTGCCCGGGTTGGTCTCCTCGATGCAGATATATATGGTCCGAGTCAGCCGCGGATGCTCGGAGTGCGAAGCGAGCGCCCGCAGACAACGGATGGCAAGACGATGCGTCCGATCCGGACGCTTGGGCTGGTCTGTATGTCGATCGGATTCCTGATTGACGAAGACCAGCCGATGGTCTGGCGCGGACCCATGGTGACCCAGGCGCTGAACCAGTTGCTGAGCGAGACCGACTGGGGAGAACTCGACTATCTTCTGATCGACATGCCGCCAGGCACCGGCGACATCCAGCTGACGCTGTCGCAGAACGTCCCGGTCAGCGGTGCGCTGATTGTTACGACACCGCAGGACATTGCGTTGCTGGACGCGGTGAAGGGTCTGAAGATGTTCGAGAAGGTAAACGTGCGCGTGCTCGGTGTCATCGAGAACATGAGTACCCATATCTGTTCGGCCTGCGGGCACGAAGAGGCAATATTCGGCAGCGGCGGCGGCGCCCGGATCGCAGCCGACAATGAAGTGCCTCTCCTCGGCGCAATTCCGCTCGATCTGAGCGTGCGTGAGGAGGCGGACAGCGGCCGGCCAACCGTGGTGGCCCAGCCCGACGGCGAGATTGCCCATCGCTATCTTGAAATCGCACGACGAATGGGCGCCCGATTGTCGATGCTGGCGCGCGACTATAGCCGGCTATTTCCAAAAATCAGCATCGAGGACAACTGATGAGTATCAAGTCGGACAGGTGGATCCGGCAAATGGCCGAATGCCATGGCATGATCGAACCGTTCGAAGCGGGTCAGGTCCGCGCCAACGAACATGGCAAGATCGTTTCCTACGGCACGTCCAGTTACGGCTACGATGTGCGTTGCGCGGCGGAGTTCAAGATATTTACCAATATCAATTCCGCGGTCGTCGATCCGAAAACATTCGATGCGAACAGTTTCGTCGACTTCGGCGGTGACGTCTGCATCATCCCTCCAAATTCGTTCGCGCTGGCGCGGACCGTCGAGTATTTTCGAATTCCGCGCAATGTGCTGACGATATGCCTCGGGAAGTCGACCTATGCCCGTTGCGGCATCATTGTCAACGTCACGCCTCTCGAGCCGGAATGGGAGGGCCACGTTACCCTCGAATTTTCCAATACGACACCACTGCCAGCGCGGATTTATGCGCACGAAGGCGTGGCGCAGATGATCTTTTTCGAGTCTGACGAGGTCTGCGAAGTTTCGTATCGGGATCGTGGCGGCAAGTATCAGGGCCAGCAGGGAGTTACGTTGCCGCGCGCCTGATCAGTCTTCGAGCACGGCATTCCCGTCCAGGGTCAGCTGTTTCAGCTGGATGCGCGCACGCAGACCGCGTTTGTCGTGAATTTCGAATTTCACCGGAACGAAACCAAGGTCCGGCGCGAACCAGATGGTCGTGCTGCGGTCGGACTCATCGCGGTGCTGCAGAAATTTCACGGTCTCGTAGACGCCGCCGCCCAGTTCAATCCGATCGGCGCCCTGCGGAGTGATGTCGAATACCTTGATCCGGTCACGTTCGATCAGCGTCAATGACGGTGGTGGCGCGCCGCGGCGAAGGCCGAGGCCGATCGCAAGCGGCAGAATGTGTCTCTCGATCATGCCCGGGGCCAGTTCAAGTGTTGCCTCGCGGCCCTTGTCGATCGTCGCCACCGTGCCGTTCGCCCAGTCAAATTCAGCACGCGTATCGTCTCTGGGGTCTGCTTTCCCCGCATCCCTGAGGTAGGAGAGCGCAACGAGACCGTCCTCGCTGACTCTAAACCGGCTAATTTCCAACGCCTGGCGCGGCACGAAAAATGTCGCCAGCCCGCGCGATTTGCCGCGTGTCTCGAAAATATACTCCGCGCCTTCTTCACGCAGCGTCGAGACGATCTCGGCCGCGCGAAAACCCGAACTGTGTAAATGGTAATTCGCCTGGTAGGGTTCGAGGCGCGGACCGCTGTCTGCGGCATTCGCCGCTTCGGGCCAACCAGGCAGCACGGCGTAAGCCAGGATCAGGGCAGCGACTCGGGTCCGGACAGGTGTTTCCATACAATCGGTTTCTCCAGTGGCCGGCCGTCGAATTGCGGTATTGCTCCGGTCCATTGCAAGCGGCCCGTGCCAATCCAGTTAATTACACGGGGATAGATTATGTGCTCGCGTTGCTGAACGCGGGCTGAAAGCGCGGCCTCGTCGTCATCGGGCTCGACCGCGACCTCGGCCTGTGCCACGACCGGACCGCCGTCGAGTTCCGCGGTAACAAAATGAACGCTGGTGCCGTGGAATGTATCGCCGTTTTCGAGCGCGCGGCGATGGGTATGCAGGCCGCGGTAACGAGGAAGCAGGGACGGGTGAATGTTGAGCATTCGCCCGCGGTAAGCTTGAACCAGCTCCGCATTGAGGATGCGCATGAAGCCGGCGAGAACCACCAGGTCGGGGTCAAAGGCATCGATGCGTTCGGCGATCATGCGATCGAAATCGTGCCTGTCCGGAAAGTCGGTTCGGCTTACTACAGCGGTCGGGACGCCGGCCTTTTGTGCGCGTATCAGGCCGTAGGCGCCGGGTATATCGCTGATGACTCCGCATATTGTGACTGCCGACAATTCATCGCCGCGTGAGTCCAGCATCGCCTGAAGATTGCTGCCATTGCCCGAGATCAAAACGACCTGACGCAACGACCGCTGGGCCATCAGGAAATCTCCACCGTGCGTTCTCCCTCGCGGATGTGGCCAATCACCCGGGCTGTCTCGCCGGCGCTTGCCAGTACCTCAATGGCACGGTCGGCATCGTCGGCGGAAACCACGACGCACATGCCGATTCCGCAATTGAATGTACGATACATTTCGGCTGCTTCGATGTTGCCGTGTTTTTGCAGCCACTCAAATACGGCCGGCCGCTCGATACGGTCTTCATTGAGCGCCGCTCCCAGTCCGTCGGGCAGCACTCGCGGGAGGTTTTCGGGAAGACCGCCACCGGTGATGTGGGCGAGGGCGTGGACCTCGACCTGTTGCAGCAGCTCACGAACTGGCCTGACATAAATGCGGGTAGGTGCCAGCAACTGTTCACCGAGCAACCCGTCGCCGAGTCTGTCGGTGAGCCGACAACCGCTGACCTCGATAATCTTGCGAACCAGGGAGTAGCCATTCGAGTGCGGTCCCGATGAGGCCAGTCCGATCACGCAGTCGCCGGGCTGGGTGCCCGATCCGTCGATGATCTGCTCGCGTTCCACGATGCCGACACAAAATCCGGCCAGGTCGTAATCACCGGGCTGGTAGATTCCCGGCATTTCGGCCGTTTCACCGCCTATCAGTGCCGCGCCGGCCTGGCGGCAGCCGTGCGCTATCCCCGCAACTACCGCCTCGGCGACTTCGAGTTCGAGGCGCGATGTCGCGTAGTAATCGAGAAAAAACAGTGGCTCCGCTCCGGTCACCAGCACGTCGTTGACGCACATCGCAACGAGATCGATGCCAATGGTGTCGTGTATCCCCATCTCGATGGCGAGTTTCAGCTTTGTGCCAACCCCGTCGGTTCCAGATACCAGAACGGGATTGCTATAGCGCTCGAGCGGTAATGCGAACAGGCCGCCGAAGCCGCCGATTCCGCTCAGCACCTCCGCCCGGCGAGTGCTTTCAACACTCGATTTGATGCGCTGGACCAGCTCATTTCCGGCATCGATATCGACACCGGCATCCCGGTAGGTAAGGGATGTTTTCTTGTTCATGGGTGACTCGGCTCAGTGATTGATTGGGGTGGCGCGCCGCAGCGGCGCCGCCGGCTATGTATTGTACACCGGGCGGTGTGGGAGAATGTGCGCCGGGTGCAGCGCAGTAAGAGGAGATATCTGTTGCCGAAATTCTGGAAAAACGCGATTCTGCTGTCCGCGGCGCTGGCGGTTTGCGGGAACCTGTGGGCTTCCGAGGTTGCGGGTCTGTACGCGGCTTCAGTCGGGGTCGAGGACCGCACTGCAAACAGCGTTGCGGCCGGTTACTCGAGGGCGCTCGAGCAGGTATTGATCCGGGTAACCGGATATCGCCGCATAGAGCCGGGCGATGGGGCGCATGAGTTGCTTGGTTCGGCGCGTAGTTTCGTCCAGCAATACCGATTTCTCGATGACGGCCAACTCTGGGTGCGCTTCGATGAGGACGCGGTCAATGCCCGACTTGTCGAGCGTGGCGAGCGGCTCTGGGGTTCGGAGCGCCCGGAGACGCTGATGTGGCTGGCTCTGGACAACGGCCGCGGCGAACGCGCGCTGCTCGGTGCCGAGGACGTTGGCGACATGCCCGATCTCCTTCGTGAGCGTGCCGCGCGGCGCGGCCTGCCGTTGCTTTTGCCTCTCAACGACACTGCGGATATGCAGACGTTGACGTTTTCCGATGTATGGGCCGGTTTTGACGACAAGATCAGTGAGGCGTCGGAGCGCTATGGCGCTGACGCGGTCCTTGTTGGGCGCGCCCAACTGCAGCAGAACCGCCAGTGGCGCGTGCGCTGGACCCTGATGATGGGGGCGACACAGGCGCAGGCGCTGGGCGGGCTCGAGGCCGGTATCGATCTTGCAGCGGACAGGTTTGCCGAGTTATTTGCAGTTCGTGGCAGCCCCGAGAGCGGCGATCTGATACTGACGGTGGGCGGGATCGAGGAATTTGCCGAATATGGTGCCGTGGCGAGTTATCTGGAACAACTCAGTTTGGTCGAACGCCTGGCGGTAGACGAGGTGTCCGCCGACGGTATTCGATTCCGGCTGAGTCTTCGCGCCGAGCCGGAAATGCTGGAGCGTACGATCGGGCTTGGCACCCTGCTTGAATCCGACCCCTCGCCGGATATGTCCGGGTCCGTACAGTCATTGCGGTATCGCTATCGCCGATGAATCTCAAGTTCATACCCAACCTGATTTGCATTATGCGCATGGTGCTGGTTGCGCCGATCGTAATGTTGTTGGTGCGCGGTGAATTTGAGAATGCATTGCTGTTGTTTTTCGTTGCCGGGTTTTCAGACGGGCTGGACGGTTTCCTGGCGCGGCGTTTTGACTGGCGGACCCGCCTTGGCGGCATTCTGGACCCGCTGGCGGACAAGCTGCTGATGTTCAGTGTTTACATTACCCTGACCTACGTTGGCCTGAATCCGTTGTGGCTGGCGCTGGTAGTGATCGGGCGCGATTTGCTGATCGTGGGTGGCGGATTTGCCTACAATTTCCTGGTCAAGCCTGTTGAAGGCGAGCCGAGCGGAGTCAGCAAGATCAATACCGGCATCCAGCTGCTGTACGTGCTTGCAGTGCTGTCGGCCGCTGCCTACCCGGCACTTGTACCGGGCTGGACGGTTTTGTTTCTCGGCAGCCTGGTGTTGGTTACCACCGTGACCAGCGGTATCGATTATGCATGGCGCTGGGGTATGCGCGCTTACCGGGTAAGCCACGAGCCGACATGAGCCAGTTGCCCCTGCCGGTGGCGTTGCCTGATCAGGCGCGGATGGAGTCCTTCTATCCCGGTCCGAATCGTGTTGTGCTCGACTACATGCGCCGTTTTTCGGCGCAGTCGGACGATCCGGTCGTCTGGTTATGGGGTCCGCCAGGCAGTGGCAAGAGCCACCTCTGTCAGGCCTTGTGCCGGGCCGGCATTGACCGCGGCGCGCAGTGTGCCTATTTCGCGCTGGCCGGGCAGCCGCTGCCGCCGGCGCAAATCGTTTCTGGTTGGGACCGCGCCGAATTATTGTGTTTTGACGATATCGACCGGATTGCCGGCAACGCGGAGTGGGAGGCGGCGCTGTTTACGCTTTTCAACCAGGGCCGCGAACATGGCGCCCGCTGGTTGGTCACGTCTTCCGCACCACCTGCCGCGGTAGCAATCCAGCTGCACGATCTCCGATCGCGCCTGAATTGGGGGCCGGTTTTCGAACTTGGTTCGATGGAGGACGATGACCGGTTGCGCGCGCTGCAATTAAGGGCCAGTTTTCGCGGGCTTGAGCTGCCCGAGGAAACCGGGCGGTACCTGCTCGCCCGATATCCGCGTGACAGCCATTCCCTTTTTCGTCTGCTCGATCAGCTCGACCGCGCTTCGCTCAGCGCTCAGAGAAGATTGACGATCCCGTTCGTCAAGAGCGTGGTGCCGGCGTCGCGCTGATTCTCGTTCCGAGACTCGCGACAATAAACTGGACCAGCCCGGTCAGCGCGAAGACCGCAGCCCAGAGTCGTTGGGCCGGGTTGGCAACCAGTTCGACTATCGCGATACCGAGATACGGAATTATCAGGACACAAAGCCACTGATATGCCCTGACAGGATCGGTCCGGTAGACGATCGCCGGAATCAACAGTGGCAGGGCCAGGCCGGCGGCGGCAACCGGACCGACAGCCGGCACGAACCGGTACAGAAAAAGGCCCAGAAAAAATAACGACAACGATGCGGCGGCAGCGTCGAGGATGGGTGCCCGGACTGTCATCGCAACGGCCCGGAGGAGGGGCCGCAGAGACGCGAAGCAAGGTCTGCTACACGCCTGCCGAGCGCCCGCGCAAGCTCGTTCTCCTGTTCAGTCAGAGCTGGCCTGGCTCCTTCCGGCCGATAGGCGCTGGCGCCATACGGACCGCCACCGCTGGTCGTCGAACCCACCGCGGCCTCGGTGTAGGGCAACCCGGTGATGACCATGCCGTGATGAAGAAGGGGCAGCATCATTGTCAACAGCGTGCTCTCCTGGCCACCATGGAGGCTGGAAGTAGACGTGAATGCGGCCGCGGGCTTGCCCGCCAGTGCGCCGTTGAGCCAGAGCGCGCTGGTCTGGTCGAGAAAGTATTTCAGCGGGGCCGCCATATTGCCAAAATGGGTCGGACTGCCGATGATCAGCCCGGCACACCCTGCGAGCTCCTCCAGAGTGGCGTAGGGAGGGCCGCTATCGGGTATCGGCGGTGCGACTGCCTCGCATTCGCCGGAGACACCCGGGACGGTTCGCATTATTGCGCTCGCCGTTGGCACGGTTTCCACGCCGCGACAGATCTGCCGCGCCAGCCGTTCAGTGGAGCCGTGGCGCGAGAAGTAGAGAACGAGAATCTGCATCAGGTTGGAATGATTTCGAGAACGGCTTCCGGTGGTCTGCCGATACGCGCCGCGTCTCCAGCGACCACGATCGGGCGCTGGATCAGCGCCGGGTAGTCACGCATGGCCTGCAACAGTTCTGGGTCGTCGACATCCGGGTCGCTGAGACCGAGGTCTTTGTAGGCCGCCTCACCGCTGCGGATGAATTGGCGTGGCGTAATACCGAGCAAGGCAATCAGACGGCTCAGCTCGGCTAAAGACGGCGGGCTCTTGAGATAGTCAACAACTTCCGGTGAAAGGCCGCGTTCTTCAAGCAAAGCCAGCGTGGCGCGCGACTTTGAGCAGCGAGGATTATGATAAATAGTGACGTTCACGGGGCGGTCCAGACGGCGGCAAGGCTAA
>PKUM01000195.1 GCA_002868855.1 Chromatiales bacterium
AGTCGCTTCGAGATGATCACCGCAAACGCCGTTCAGTGCCGCCAGCCACCTGGCCTCACCGCGCGAGAGCGGAGGCTCCGTGGCGCTGTCCGGTACCAGACCGAGCGAAAGATCGACGCCTTGTTGCACGACGCCGGTCACGCCGCGCATCACCGAGTAAACCGAACGTGCAATGAGACCGTGGGCCCGCGTCGGCCCGTCAGGTGGCGGTGACCATGGCAGCGGACGGCGCGCGATGACCTCGTGCATCCGTTCCACCGTTGTCATGACTCCCGACACCGAATCGAAGGTTAGCCGTGTTATCCCGCGGAGAGTCTTGATTGATATCGCCATGCTGAACTCCGGTCGATGACGAGGTTCGGTCGAGCTGCCACCAGTTGGCGGGGAGCCGGTCAGCCTTCGTCGCTGGAGTCGCCGGCCATTTCGGGGTCTGCCGCGCCGAGCGATGCGAGACAGCCAAGACACGATAGTCTCGGTCGATCCCCGACCGGAATACCAACCGCTGCGCGCTTACCCCTGGACAAGATCGCGTTGCAGTGCTCGCAAACGCCGTTGACGTTGAGCACGAGTTCCTGCCAGCCGATCGGCGCATCCGCGCCAGGTGATGCCGCGGAGCTGGCTCGCGCCTGCGGCGATTCGTCGACAGCGGGACGCCTGCCCTGGAATGCGCGGGCGATCTCCGCGCTGTCGTGGACCACGCCTTCAACCAGGTCAAAGGTGTTCATCAAGACATTACGCACGATCGTCGACACGGAGATTCCCAACCGGCCGGCCCTGTCACGCAACTCTGCGTCCAGATCCTCGGGTATTCGCGCCTGGACAACGCGGTCCTTGATATCACGGCGCTTATTTTTCGGACCGGCTTTACGGGCGGGCACGGCAAGATCTCAGGCTATCACTCAGTGTGTGACAATGTAATACATCGTATTCGATTGTCAACCTCGATCGCCGCGGCCGGCGCAAAACCGCAAATCACGGACCATCTCGCATGATCCACAGATCCGCCCGCGGCGCAGCGCCGGTTAGCCCATGTCGAACAGCAACACTTCCGCCGCGGACGTCCCGGTCAGGGTAATCTCCGCTCGCCCGTCGATGGCAACCCCATCACCCGGATAAAGCTGATTGCCGTTTAGCAAAACGCTGCCACGGGCTATCTGGACCCAGCCATTGCGACCGTTTGCGAACGCGTGGCCGAGCGTCTCGCCGTCCTCGAGCAGCGCCGCATACAGATCGACATCGCGGTGAATCGTTACCGAACCCTCGCGGCCGTCACGCGACCCAACCAGGCGCAGCTTGCCGTTTTTCTCTTCCGCCGCAAAAGTTCTTTGCTCGTAGCTGGGTGCGAGGCCCTTTTCTTCGGGCAATATCCAGATCTGCAGGAAATGCACCGGGTCGGAGTCGGATGCGTTGAACTCGCTGTGGCGCACGCCCGTCCCCGCCGACATCCGTTGCACATCGCCCGGCCGTATCACCGAACCGGTCCCCATGCTGTCCTTGTGCTCGAGCGCGCCGTCCAGCACATACGAGATGATCTCCATATCGCGATGGCCATGGGTATCGAATCCCTGGCCGGGCTGGACGCGATCCTCGTTGATGACCCGGAGCGGGCCGAAGCCCATGAACCGGGGGTCGTAGTAATGCCCGAACGAAAAGGTGTGGCGGCTTTCCAGCCAGCCGAAGTTGGCGAGTCCCCGTTCCTCCGCGTGGCGAATTGCAAGCATGATGACCTCCGCAGTGGCACAAACCGAAAGATGGCAATCATTCTGCTATGGCTCCTTAATAAAGACAATCAGATATAAAAAAGACATACTGTCGCCAGAATATTGACAATCGGACTGCGACCGGATGGACAGATTCGCCAGCATGCGGGCCTTCACCAAAGTCGTCGAAGCCAGTGGATTCGCCGCGGCGGCGCGCCTTATGGGGCTGTCGCGCTCGGTCGTAAACAAAGCCGTCATCAATCTCGAAACCGAACTCGGCACACGTCTGCTGAACCGCAGCACACGCAGGGTGACACCAACCGAAACCGGCCTCGCGTTTTATGACCGTGCCGTCGAGATCCTCGGCCAGCTCGATGATGCGGTTGCGGCAATTACCGAGTTGCAGGAACGGCCGACCGGCAACCTGCGGGTCAACGCACCGATGTCGTTCGGCACCCTGCATTTGTCACCGGTAGTTGCAGAGTTCATGGCCGGGCATCCGGACGTGCATGTCGAACTCGTGCTGAGCGATCGCCGCATCGATCCGATCGAGGAAGGATTCGACGTTACGTTGCGCGTGGCCGAAGCGGTATCGTCAACCAGCCTGATGGCACGCGAAATCGTGCCGGCAAAACGCGTGCTGTGCGCATCGCCGGATTATCTCAGGCTGGCAGGCGTGCTCTCGCATCCGACCGAGCTAAAACGCCATCGTTGTCTCCACTACGGCTATCTCGGCTCGGGCAGCCAGTGGCGGCTGATCGGCCCCGACACCGATCGGTCTTATGCGATCAATTGCGTGATGTGGTCCAACAACGGCGAAGTGCTCAGAGACGCCGCCGTCAGCCACCAGGGAATCGCGTTACTGCCGACCTTCATTGTCGGAGCCGCGTTGCAACAGGGCCTGCTGCGCACGCTGTTGCCCGACTATGCCCCGCCGCCGATCACCCTCTGCGCGCTGTACCCGCGCCACCGTCATCTGTCAGCGAAGGTGCAACTGTTCGTCGACTTGCTGGAAAAGCGATTCGGCGACCGGCGTTATTGGGATCTGGTGAAGTGAAAATATTGTGGACGCCCGCTGTACAGTCCGCCAATCACGTGCGGCGTTGTTGCCACGCGTCGCGTGCCGGGGTCTTTGCGCTCAAAAAGTCATCCGGCTCCGCCCATCGGCTGGGGAAGGCCAATCAGCACGACCGCGAAGAAGCCGCGAACCCAACGCCGTCCCTGCGCCTGGCCATGCATTGGCCTCGGTTTGCAGCCGCCTCGGGTGGTTGCAAAACTTGAGTCGAACCTGCTGATTCCCTAATCTGCACGATTCCCGCGTCGCGGTTTTGCCCGGGCACGAACGCGACAGCTTCCGCTCGACCGGAAGCTGCACACCTCCTGAATCTGCAACAGGTACGCTCATGACACGTCATTTGATGGCCATTACGACGGTGCTTTTGCTGCTGTCCGGCTGTTCGCGCGCGCTCCCCCCGACCCCGCTTGTCCAGGTTCCCGCCGAGCCGGTCAGTTTCCTCGACGATGTCAAACCCGTGCTCGATGCGCGCTGCGTCGTGTGCCACTCCTGCTACAACGCGGCCTGCCAGCTGAAACTCGGCTCGTACGAAGGCGTCGATCGCGGCGGCAGCAAGGACGGGGTCTATTCGTCCGATCGGTTGACAGACCAGGCACCGTCACGATTGTTCTTCGATGCGAAAACCACCGAACAGTGGCGACAAATGGGTTTCCACAGCGTGACCGACAACCCGGGCCAAGGGCTCGCGAACGAGTCGATCATGGCCTATTTCCTGGACGCGAAACGGAGGAATCCGGTTCCGGAGGGCCGCTATCATGCCGAAGCAACCGACCTGACCTGTGCCGCGGACAGCGACGAGGCACGGTCGTTTCTCGGCAAGCATCCGGGGCGCGGGATGCCGTTCGGATTCCCGCCAGTTGCCGACGCAGACCACGACACGCTCGCGATCTGGCTGGAACAGGGTGCCGCCGGACCGAGCGTAACCGAACGGGCGAGGCTGACGATGCCGAGCGCGGCCGGCGCGGCGGAAATCGCCAAGTGGGAGGCGTTTCTCAATCGCGACGATCCGAAGTACGCGATGACGGCGCGATATCTGTACGAGCACTTTTTTCTTGCTCACATACGCTTCGCGGATAGCGGCGAAAACGTGTTCTATCGCCTGGTCCGCTCCACGTTACCGAGCGGCAGTCCGGTGGACATCATCGCAACGCGGCGTCCCTACGACGATCCCGGCACCGATCGTTTTTACTATCGTTTCGAGAAAGTTCACTCGACGATCGTTTTGAAAACCCACATGGTCGTCGACTTCGACGATCGCCGGCTGGCGCGCTATCGCAATCTGTTCATCGAAACAGAGTGGCTGGAAACGCCCAACGTCATGCCCTACGAGGACCGCGAGAGCGCGAACCCGTTCCTGATTTACGCCCAGATTCCGCCGCGATCCCGCTACCAGTTTCTGCTCGACCATTCCGAGTACATCATCCAGACGTTTATGCAGGGACCGGTGTGCAAGGGCCAGATTGCGCTGAACGTCATCAACGACCATTTCTGGGCACTGTTTCTCGACCCCGATGCGGACCAGGCCGTCCAGAACCCGGAGTTTCTGACGGAGCAGGCAGACAACCTGCGCCTGCCAACCGAGCGCGGCAGCGACATGTCGCTGTTCAAGGCCTTCAGCAACGAGTATCGCAACCGCTACACCAGTTTCTACCGGGCAAAAACTCAGCTCTACATGGACAACGCGCCGGAAGGATTCGACATCGACGCGATCTGGCGCGGTAACTCCGCGGACGATGCCCCGGTGCTGACCATCTATCGCCACTTCGACAGCGCATCGGTGATCAAAGGCGCTGTAGGGGATCTGCCGCGTACGCTCTGGGTGATCGATTACTCCCAATTCGAGAGAATCTACTATGCGCTCGTCGCCGGCTTCGATGTCTACGGCAACGTCTCGCACCAGGCCAACGTTCGCCGCTACATGGATTTTCTGCGGATCGAGGGTGAACTGAATTTCCTCAGTTTTTTGCCACGAGAACGGCGGGTGCCAATCCTGCAATCCTGGTACATCGGCGACAAGGCCGCCGAAGACATCGAGGACCAGGATGTCGTCTCCGCGAGACCGACGCGTGTCGCCTTCACCAGCAACGAGCCAAAGCGTGAATTTGTCGAGCGCGTCATCAGCAACCACATTTTGCCGGCCACCGGTAGCGGCTTCGATCCCGTCAACTATCACGGCACTGACGAACAAACGCCCATGCCGAAAACCTTCGACAGCCAGGAGGACATACTGAACGGCTTTCGCGCCCTCAATGCGCCCGGCACCGGATTTATCCGCCACGTGACCAGCACCGAGGTCAACGTGCTCTACGTGCGGGTGCGCGGCGACGAGGGGCCGTTCCGGTTTTTCTCCATCGTGATCAATCGGTGGCACGACAATGTGAACTCGCTTTTTGGCGAACAGAAACGGCTGAACCCGGCGAAGGACACTATCGATTTCGTTCCCGGCAGCGTCGGCGCCTACCCGAACTATTTCCTGGTGCTGGACAAGAGTGAGCTGCCGGAGCTTATCGATCTGTTGCAGAACTTCGACGAGTCTCCCGGGTACAAGGCGAAGCTCGACAAATTCGGCATCAATCGAATGGAGCCGGAGTTCTGGCCGGCCTACGACTGGTTCCAGCAGCAGCTGAACGAGAGCGATCCGGTACGGGCTGGCCTGTACGATCTGAACAGGTACTACTCCGAAGCCAGGATCGATCTGCAGTGAGACCGTCGCCGCTCTCGTCCGAATGGCGATGGCCCGCCGACTCCCCGTACCGGGGGCAGTGACCCTGACGCTGTGCGCTCAGAGCGCCGTCCCCGAATCCTGCCGCTGCCGTCGTGGCGGGCGCCGACAGGTTAAACTGATCGTAAATACTTCCCGACAAATTGCTGCTTGCAGCAGTGAGGCACACATGTCTTTACACAAACTCCCGCAATTCCGCCTCGTCCTGATCGCCGCATTGGCACTATTGAGCGCCTGCGCCGGACCGGACGAACGGACCGACGTCGCACCCGCACCTGCCGCCAGAATGGACACGCTGGTGTCGGCCGAGTGGCTCAGTCAGCACCTGGACGAACCGGACCTCGTCATTCTCGACTGCACCGTCATCGTCGAGCGCGACGAGAACGGCTTGCGCGAGCGTAGCGGCCGTCCCGGCTATAACGCCGGGCATATTCCCGGGGCGCAGTTCGCCGATTTGATGGGCAATCTGTCCGATCCGGATGCAGCGCTGCCATTCACCGCACCCACTCCCGAAGCATTCGCAAAGGCCATGGGTGCCCTGGGAGTCGGCGACAACACCCGCGTCGTGCTGTATTCCGCCGCCAATCCTGCATGGGCCGCTCGGGTCTGGTGGATGCTACGTTGGGTGGGCTTCGACAACGCGGCATTGCTCGACGGCGGATTGAGCGCCTGGACCGGCGCCGGACTACCGCTTGCAGACGAACCGCAAAAACCGGTCGCGCGCACGCTCACGCCAAGGACGCGGCCCGGACTCCTCGCTGACCGCGACGAAGTTTTTGCCGCCATCTCCGACGACTCGGTCGAAATCGTCGATGCCCTGCCGGCGCCGCACTACCGCGGCGAAATGTCGATGTATGAGCGGCCCGGTCATATCGTCACCGCGAGCAACGTCCCGGTGACATCACTGGTCGACGACAAGGGCCGTTTCCGTTCGAGGGACGAACTGTCCGCGCTTATCGGCTCGGCCCGGGATACCCGCACGATCACCTACTGCGGCGGTGGCATCGCCGCCTCCTCGCTCGCATTCACGATGGTTCGGCTCGGCTTTACCGATGTGGCAATCTACGACGGCTCGCTCAGGGAATGGACTGCCGACCCGTTCCTGCCGATGGAAACCTCGCCCGACCCGGACTTCCCGGATCAGTAATGCCGCGGGGTTGACGGGCCTGCAGCGCAAAGAACTCGCAGGCCAACAACGGCAAAAAATCTTCCGGCACGAAAACCGTGCTGGTCATCCGGTTTCGACTTCGGGCTGGCACTCGGCGCCGACAGCTCGGAGAACGGCAGCTTTAAACTCCCGGCAGTTGCTGGTCGAGCCAATGCGAAACCGGGGAGGACGCCGGGGCAATCGAATCAATGGCTCAGGGAGACGATTTCGAGTCCTGCCGTTTCTCGCCGAGCCAGCCACCGCCCAGTGCGGCCAGGAAGGGCACCAGGCCAGCGCCGATCACGTTTCCTAAGCCGAAATTTCCGGACAGCAGCAGGACGAACGCCACCGCGACGGCCGCCGCAATCGCAGGCTCCCAAATCGTCCGGCCCGCCGACTTCAAGCCGACGATATAGCCGCCTACAGCAAATGCGAGGACGTTCAGGAGACCCGCCAGAGCCATCTGTCCACCGCTGAGCGATACGTCCGCGGGATCGGTTACCCCCTCCAGCGCGGACGCGGCAATGACGCCAAAGATGACCCCGGCAGCAATGCCGAGCACGAGCATTATCAGCGTGCCGAGACCCACCCATTTCCAATCGATATTCATGATAATTTTCCTATTTATGTGTTCGGACCGAAACTCTTAACCGAACTATAGAGGGTTTTGGATAACCTGCGCCGCACAAGGCTGGGTCAGGTCGCAGCAATGACCACGCACGGATGAGAAGCGGCTCGCCCGCAGATGCTGCAAAGACATCGGGATTTTAAGGAAAAGGCGACAACCGCGGAGCGGGGCTTCCGGTCACTGACACCGAGCGTCACCGCCTGTCGCTATCAGCGCAAACTTACGCTGCATACCCACCAATTCCAACGCACCGGCAAAATCGACGGCGCGCTATTACGCCGGTCCGCGACCAAGGTGCCGCCCAACGTCACGCGCTACATCCGGTTTTCGCGGTAAGTGACTGCCGCCGCGGGCCGAATCCATCCACTCTTTTTTGCGTTGCGGCTACCCCAAATCGCACAAAAAATGGCGGCGTTGCACGCGCCGCCATTTTGTTGTCGGAAGGCCATCAGTCGACTAATTTCAGGGACCGGAGGCGATACCGTTAAAGGTCACAGAACAGAGGCCGCCGTTGGGTTGAATCATCAAGCCTAAGACATGGGTTTCTGGATCGATCAGCACCGGCGTCGGAAACTCCAAACGCAGGATACTGCTGTCATCCGCCGCCCGCCATGACTTCTTGGCGAGAACCGTGTAACTCGGGTTCACAGTGTCATGGAGTTGGATTTCGCTTTCGCATTCCGTCGTCCCGCTTCCCCAACTGTCCAATCTCAACTCGACGCTGTAAAGCACGTAAGGGGCTGTAAAGTCGAACGTATTGTAGATCGTCCCGGTCGTGGCCCCATACGTTTGAGCCAGCGTGACATAGGCAGTAACCGGCAAATAAGCGGGGTCTTCACCCTTATCCTTGGCGATGCCTGAGAAAGGAACGAGCAGTGCGAACAAAACAATCAGTTTTTTCATTTTAGTCACCTTCATCTTGTGCCACCGATATCGGCGCATCGCGGCCTCGCTAACGACCCGAAGCGATACACAACGGAGCCACTTTCGAGCCACTCCCTGGAATCCGGTTAGCTGTCCCTGCTTTGTTAGTATCGACTCGTTGGGACTTCCGGGCTTCAGCTCGGCTTTGCGGTTCTCGCGAACAAACAAGAGTCAGTCGCGGACCCGAAAAACGCTCGCCGAAAAAATCTGAATAACTTGGTGACAAGATGCGAAAAAGGCAGCGCAAAGCGCAATTCGGGCATGTACTTACCTGTCGATTAACATAATGCATCGACGGAAATTTCATGGGTCATTGCGGGGGCGCAATTGCGCTGCCAATCGCCGCGATCCAAGTCAGGCGGACAAAAAAACGGCGGCGCTCAACGCGCCGCCGCTCCGCTCTTTGCCCGTCCGGGAAGGCTGAAACCATCCAGCCCTCCCGACAACGGGATTTTGGTCAGGTCACCGTCTAGCGACTTGCAACCATCTCCTGGCGTTGCGCCTCGCTGATGTCGAAACGGTCGAGCGTCATCACCTTGCTCCAGGCCGCAACGAAATCCGCGACGAACTTCTTCTTGCCATCCTCGGACGCATAAACTTCCGCGACGGAGCGCAGTTCGGAGTTCGACCCGAATACCAGATCGACCGGTGTTGCCGTCCACTTCACGTTACCGGACTTGCGATCACGACCCTCGTAGATACCCGGCTCGCCGTTTGCCTTGCTCCATTCAACCGACATGTCGAGCAGGTTCGCGAAGTAATCGTTGCTGAGAGCTCCTACGCGGTCAGTGAACACGCCATGCCGGGAACCGCCGGTGTTGGCACCCATGGCACGCATACCGCCCAACAGCACGGTCATCTCCGGTGCAGTCAGAGTGAGCGTGTTTGCCTTGTCGATCAGCATGTCCGCGGGGGACAGCAGCGCGCGGTCGTCGTAGTAATTACGGAAACCGTCTGCCGCGGGCTCAAGCCAGCGGAACGAATCCGCGTCCGTCATCTCGGCGGTTGCGTCAGTGCGCCCGGGGATGAACGGCACCTCGACCGCGTAGCCGGCCTTTTTCGCGGCCTGCTCGACACC
>PKUM01000175.1 GCA_002868855.1 Chromatiales bacterium
ACGGTCAGCACGATGCCCGCAATTCCCGGCAGCGTCAGCGACGCCTGCAGCAGCGACAGCAAGGCGACGATCAACACCAGGTTCATCAGCAACGCGAAATCCGCGACGAGACCGAACACCCGGTAGTAAAACGCCATGAAAACGACCACCACGAGAAATCCGACCTTGACCGCCAGGAAGCCCTTGTCGATATTGTCCTGACCGAGACTCGGACCGATTGTGCGTTCCTCGACGATGTAGATCGGTGCCGCCAGCGAGCCGGCACGCAGCAACAGTGCGAGATCGCGCGACTCCGGACTTGTCAGACCGGTGATCTGGAAACGCGATGAAAAAACACCGCGGATCGTGGCCACGCTGATGACCTCTTCCTCGGTAACATCGACTTCAATTTCCTCGCCATCGCGCTGCTGAAACTCGCGCTTCTTCTCGATGAAAACAACAGCCATCGGCTTGTCGAGGTTGCGCTTGGTCGTCTCCAGCATGTTGCGGGCGCCCTTGGCGTCAAGGCTGACATTGACCGACGGGCTGCCTTCCGAGAAGCCCGAGGATGCATCCACAAGCTGATCGCCGGTGACGATGACATCGCGATTGAGCAGGATCGGCGTACCGTCGCGCTCCTTGAACAGCTTGCTGTTGAACGGTATGCGCCCGGTGCGCTCTGCCTCGTAGGCGTTTCCGTCCTGGTCGACCAGGCGGAACTCCAGTGTTGCGGTAGCACCGAGAATCTTCTTGGCCCGGGTCGGATCCTGTACTCCCGGGAGCTGCACGACAATGCGATCCGCTCCTTGCCGCTGCACCACCGGTTCGGCAACGCCAACCTCGTTGACGCGATTGCGCAACGTGATGATGTTCTGGTCGATCGCGAAATCCTGGCGTTGCTTGATTTGATCTTCAGTCATGCTGACAACGAGCGCGGGCGTCTCGCCGGATTCGTCGCGCACTATGCTGAGATTCGGATCCTCGCGCTCGATCAACTCCTCGACGGCGGCGAGATCCGCGGTGTCACGCATTACGATGCGCACCGTGTTGTCCTGATGACGAACGCTGCGATAGCGTAACTCTTCTTCGCGCAGTAGCGCCTTGAAGTCGCGCTCGTAACGGTCCAGCGTTTGCGTTACGGCGGCATCCATATCGACCTCGTACAGGAAATGCACGCCGCCACGCAGATCCAGCCCGAGACTCATCGGTTTCAGACCGATCCGGCGCAACCAGCCAGGCGTTCGCGGGGCCTGGGTCAGGGCCGCGGTAAACCCATTTTCGAACCCGGACTCTATGACGTCGCGACCGCGAAACTGGTCTTCGGTCGTGGCGAAGCGAATCAGGGCCCGGCCCTCATCGAGAAAGGCGGTGCGATAGGCGACACCTTCGCGCTCGAGCGCTTCCTTGATCTGCTCCAGCGTGCCCTGACCGACCGAATCGTAGTCCTCGCGCGCCACCTGCACCGCCGGATCCTCTCCGAACAGGTTGGGCAACGCCAACACGAAAGCCACGGCCACAACGGCGGCCAGAAGAATGTTTTTCCACACGGGGTAATGGTTCATTTAGAACCTGCCTGAACTCGAAACTGAAGGGGAATGCGAACTGCTCCGGGTGAGTCAGTCGCCTTTGTAGGTGCCTTTGGGCAGAACCGCTGAAACGGAGCCTTTCTGCACCCTGACTTCGACGCCCTTCGCGACTTCGACCGTCGCAAACTGGTCGTCCGTCGCGGTGACCTTACCGACGACGCCACCGCCGGTAATCACCTCGTCACCAGGCTGCAGGGCAGACACCATGGCACGATGCTCTTTGGCCCGCTTCGTCTGCGGACGGATCAGCAGAAAATAGAAAACCACAAAAATGAGAATGAGCGGCAAGAAGCTCGTCAGCATGTCGGGCTGCTGCTGGGCGGCCTGCGCCCAGGCCGGTTGGACAAAGAAATCCATAGTTTTTCCTCGTTCGAAACTCTGACCCCTGCATGGACTCCAGGGGTCGAAGTCGTCTCAATTCGTTGCTCTCCGGCCACCCGGGCGGCCGCATCAAGCGCGCTATTATGACACAGCAGGCGCCGATTTCCCCTGCCGGGCGTAGAACCCGGATACGAAGGCGTCGAGACTGCCCGCGCCTATCGCCTCGCGCAGGCCCTGCATCAGCTCCTGGTAGAAATAGAGGTTGTGAAGGGTATTGAGCCGCGCCGACAGCATCTCGCCACAATGATCCAGGTGACGGAGGTAGGCGCGGCTGTAGTTACGGCAGGTATAGCAGCCACATTCGGGGTCCAGTGGCCCGGTATCCTCGCGGTGTTTCGCATTGCGAATTCGTACCACGCCGTTGCGGGTGAAGAGGTGCCCGTTGCGCGCATTCCGGGTAGGCATGACGCAGTCGAACATATCGACGCCCCGTCGCACCGCCTCGACGATATCCTCTGGCGTACCCACGCCCATCAGGTAGCGTGGCGCCTCGTCCGGCATGAACGGCACGACAGCTTCGAGCACTGAGTTGCGCTCGGCGGCGCTCTCGCCCACCGACAATCCCCCGAGCGCATAGCCGTCAAAGCCTATCTCCGTCAGCCCGCGCAGCGACTCGAGCCGAAGGTCCGTGTAAACGCCTCCCTGCACTATTCCGAACAACGCGGCCGGGTTGCCTTCGTGAGCGGCGCTGCTGCGCGCCGCCCAGCGCAGCGACAATTCCATTGACTTCCGCGCCTCGCTCTCGCTGGCAGGGTATGGCGTGCATTCGTCGAATATCATCACGATGTCGGCTCCGAGATCGCGTTGCACCTGCATCGACACTTCCGGACTCAGGAAGACCTCGGAGCCGTCGGTCGGGGCCTGGAACCGGACTCCTTCCTCGCTGATCCGCCGCCTTGCCGCAAGACTCCAGACCTGGAACCCGCCCGAGTCGGTGAGGATCGGCCCCTGCCAGTGCATGAAATCATGCAAATCGCCGTGCGCACGGACGATTTCCGTACCCGGCCGCAACATCAGGTGAAAGGTGTTACCGAGAATGATCTGCGCCCCGGTCGCGGCGACGTCCTCGGGCGTCATCGCCTTCACGGTGCCGTACGTCCCCACCGGCATGAATGCCGGTGTATCGACGATTCCCCGGGCGAATCCGAGCCGCCCGCGCCGCGCCGCGCCATCCCTTCCCAGCAATTCGAAATTCACGGTAGCCGCTCCGCGGACCGGCGGGTAACGAACATCGCATCGCCATAACTGAAAAAACGGTAGCGCTGGGCCACCGCGTGAGCGTATGCGCGCATCACCTGCTCGTAGCCGGCGAATGCGCACAACAGCATCAGCAGCGTCGACTCCGGCAAATGGAAATTGGTCACCATGGCGTCCACACAGCGAAACTCGTAGCCGGGCCGGATAAAAATATCGGTTTCGCCGTGCAATGGCCTCACCGCACCTTCGGTCGCGGCCGATTCAAGCGCGCGAACGCTGGTGGTTCCGACCGCAACGACACGGCTGCCGCGGCTTTTCGCCGCGGCAATCTCGTCGCATACCGACTGCTCCAGCTGCACGACCTCGCTGTGCATGCGGTGCTCCGCGAGATTTTCGACCCGCACCGGCTGAAAAGTGCCGGCACCGACGTGCAGCGTAATGAACGCCCGGCGGATACCGCGACGGTCGAGCGCGGCCAGCAGCGCGTCGTCGAAATGCAGGCCTGCCGTGGGCGCGGCGATAGCGCCGGCCTTGTCCGCATAGACGGTCTGGTAGCGCTCGCGGTCGCCGGCGTTGTCGCTTCTGTCTATATACGGGGGTAACGGCACATGACCATGGGCGTCGAGAAACGCCAGCACCGGCCGGTCAAACTCGAGCTCGTACAAATCGCCGCGGCGACCGTTGACCCGCGCTTCACAGCCATTATCGAACAGCAGCGAGGTTCCGCTGCGCGGCGCCTTGCTCGACCGGATATGGGCCAGCGCGGCGCGCTCGCCCGCGACACGCTCGATCAGGCATTCGATGCGTCCACCGCTGGCTTTGCGCCCGAACAAACGCGCCGGAATGACCCGCGTGTCATTAAAAACCATCAGGTCGCCGGCCTCGAGAAAGCCGGGCAACTCGGTAAAAACGCCGTCGCTGAGCTCACCTGTCTGCCCGTCGAGCCGCAACAGGCGACTGGCCGCGCGCTCGGCGAGCGGTTTCTGGGCAATCAGCTCCGGAGGCAGATCGAAAGCGAAATCACTGCGGTGCATGGCCGCGGATGGTAGCAGAACCCTCAGCCGGCGAACTCAAAAAGCGTGGCCGGCACAACGGCCGGCCACGATGCACTCAAAAATGTAGTCAGGTAGTCGTATTGCCGCTGGCCGGTCTCGGCGGGCGTGCTACCGCGGGCGCGGATGCCGCTGCCGGCGCACGCAGCGGACGCGGTGGCAGCGGCGCGCGCAGACTCATGCGGCGATCCGGCACCTCGACCGATAACGACTGGCGTTTTTTCTTCCGCATAATCTCGATGTCCACTTTCTCGCCGGGCTCATAGCTGCGCAGGATTCGCATCGCGTGACCCGGACCGGACGGCTCGCGGTCGCCGATGCGGATGATCACATCACCATCGCGCAGACCGAGCCTGTCGTCGCCGGGCGCGCGCACGACGAGCAGACCCTGGGTCGTGCCGAAGTAATCGCCGAGCGTTTCGGTCAGCGTGACGAGTTCCATTCGTCCCCAGCTGCTGTAGAAGTTGGAACCCGCGGCATGCCTGGCAATCTCGAAGTCCGCTTCCGGTGCGACAACGACATCGAAGTCCGGGACGTCGTCGCCACCGTAAGCCCATACCATCGGCGCAAAATTCTCGGTCGCGACAGTTACGGTGCGGGTTTTGCCGTCCCGCTTGAGTTCGATTTCAACATCGTCCCCGGGCTCTACCGTCTTCATATGCTCCAGCAGTGCCTTGTTGCCGCTGCTGCCGCCTTCGGTCAGGGATTTTCCGTCGACGGCAATGAGTACGTCGTCAACCTTGATACCGGCCTCGTCGGCGGGTCCGCCCGGAGTTACACCCGCAACTTCTACACCGGGCTCGTCCGCGCCGCCACGGCCGATATTTATGCCCAGCATGGCGCGCTTACTTTTCATCGCCATTCTCTGCACGATGCGCATGTCCGGCATCTCAACCGCACTCATTTCCAGGCTGAGCTCGGCCACCTCGCGGGCCGCCTCCTCCAAACGCGCCTGGGCTTCCTTCAGCCGCTCTTCGGCTTCGAGCTGACGCATCTCCGCCTCCTCGGCACGCGCCTCCAGCTCACGTTCATCGACCTCGGCCGCCTTTTCGACCTCGGCGACCGCCACTGGCGACCAGATCAGAACCGACGCCACTACGAGATATCTGAGTTTTCCAATGCTCGACATTTTTCGTCCTCACAATTCTAGAATGACACCTGCTGTGCCTGCGCATAGCGCACGGCCAACAATGAATTCATCAGTTCGATTCGCTCCTGCCAAAGTCTCCGCGCCACGTCGGGATCGTCTCCGTCGAGCTGACCCATGCTCATCTGGTAGTCGATCATCGCAATCCGGTCCTGCAATTCACCGATGGTTCCTGCAGTACCGCCGGAAACGACCTGCGGCCCACGCGGCAACGCCCGCAGAGTCCGCTCCAACTGCTGTGACTCCGAGATAAGTGCCGCCAAAGGAATTCCCCCTGCTGCGGCCGATGCGTTCATCCCGGCCGGCTGGGCGGTCGCGGCGGGAGACACCGTCGTCGTCATCAACTGACTGTCCGCAGTCGACTGCTCGGGCATGCCGCGAACGGCGCGGCGACCAGGATCGTCGAGTACCTGCAATACGATAACGACGGCCAGAACCGACGCCGCAAGGCCGACCAGCTGCGGAACGAAACGGCGCCGGACCGGCTTTGCGATGGTGTCGTGCCGTGCCAGGACGCCCTGCCATGCGTCATCGGCCGGCGTCAGCTCCGGGAGGCCCCGCAGCGCGGTCTTCGTCATGCTCAGACGACCGAGCGAAACCTGGCATTGCTCGCAGTCATCCACATGCGAAACCACCGCCTCGGCAACGGCCTCGCCATCGCGCAAACTCAGCAGCTCTTCAGTACTCGCATGCATGTCTTCTCTTCCTCCGTGTTCGGCCCGCCGAGATAGCCCTGCAGCCGTTCATGGGCGCGAGCCAGCTGGGACTTCGAAAAGCTGGCGGTCCTGCCCATCAGTTCGCCGATTTCGCGATGGGTAAAACCCTCGACGTCATGCAGCCACACGACCGTTCGGCTCGTGTCGTTCAAGCGCTCCAGCGCGGCCGACAAGTCGAGCCGGGCCTGGACCTGTTCGGCAAATCCCTCCGGTCTGCCTGTATCCGCCAGTTCGCCGCTTCCTGGCGCGGTTTCGCCGGCTTCGAGACCGACCCCATGACGATTCCAGGCGGAACGCAGATGCATAAGACATTTGTTCACGGCGATTCGGCGAATCCACGCCGCGAACGGTCCTTGGTCGCTGAAGCCCGAAATTTTTCCCAATACTTCCAAGAATGTCTCCTGCAGAATTTCATCGGCGAGCGCCGGTTGGTTCAGCATTCGTCGCGCCAGCGTGTAGACGGCGGGGCTGAAGGTACGGAACAGCACCGCATGGGCCTGCATGTCACCCTTGCTCGCGCGGCGAACGATCGCCGGCTCAACTATGCAGTCGCTGAAACTCGCCATGTCACCACTATAGATGCGCCGCCGCCGCAAAAGGTCGCAAACATATTCTTTTCTCCGCCCCCGGGGGCCGCTATCCTCGGTCCGGAGGGCCGGTACCGGCCGCCAGGCGATGCCACTGGAGCACCAGCCAATGGGCGATATCTACAAGGAAGTCGGTTACGAGCACGGCAAGACCGAATTCGGCACTAACCCGGCCATACTGGTGGTCGATCTGCAGCTGGGGTTTACAGATCCGCGTTATCCGCTCGGCGGCCTGCCGATGGTCGACAGCGCCACCAACTGCACCGCGCAACTGCTGCACATTGCGCGATCACGCGGCGTTCCCGTCGCCAAGTGCTACACCGCCTATCACAGCGAACGCGATATGCCGCGATGGAAAGTCAGGCCGGTCCATGAACACTTTTTCTATGGCGACGAAAGTCTGGCGCTCGACCCGCGGATACATCATGAAAGCTACGACTTCACGTTTTGCAAAAACGCGCCGTCGATGTTCTTCCACACTCCGCTGATAACTTTCCTGGCGAAGCACAAAGTCGATACGACCATCATCACCGGATGCGTGACCAGCGGTTGTGTCCGGGCAACGACAGTGGACGCATTTTCCTATGGATTCCGGGTCATCGTGCCGCCGGAATGCGTCGGCGACGCCGACGAGATCCCACATCGGCAGAACCTGATCGATGTGCATCGGCGCTATGCGGATGTCGTCAGCTTTGACGACGTCATGGAATATCTGGCAAAAGTCGACGGGCCGCTAACACCGGTTGCCGGGTAGCGTCTCCGCGATCCTCGCCAGGTGGCGGCACGAAGATCGCCGCCGCGGCCGCGACTTTTCCGCGCGGCTTTTGCGGCAGCGAAAAACGCGGGTACCTGCCCGGCTCACGCTCATCGCAAACTAGGCGTCCGGCACCGGATTCTCGACCCGATCCAGGAAATCGAAAAGCAACTCGCAGAACCGAATTTTCTGTTCCTTGCCGGCCACGACGTGCGCGACCTCCTGCCACAAATAACCTTCGGCCCCCGGTATCCCCGCTTCGATTGCCCGGGTGTAGCGGGGACTGGTTACCATGTCCCTGGCGGCATGAATCACGAAGCTGGGACAGCCCACCTCGGCGAGGCGGCCGCGAACGTCGTGCGACAAACAGGCGTCGATCAGGCGCGAGTGGGTTTCGAAACGCCCATTGAGCTCCTTCCATCCCCCGTCCGGCCCAAGCAGGCGCGAATGATGCGCATTGTAGTAGTCCGGCAAGAACGACAGCACGCAAACGAGTTTCTGGAACGCATAAAACCCCGAGTCACGATGCATTACCCGAAACATTTCGAGCTGGTCGCGAAGGTAGTCGTCAACAAAGGCCCACGAGCCCATGTTGACCATGCTGCGTGCAAGGTCCGGACGTGCGATTGCAATCTCCTGGCAAACACACGCGCCGATACCCACCAGGCCAATGAGGTGCACTTCGCTCCAGCCGAGATGATCGAGCAGAGCGATCGCGTCGTCGGCATGCATGCGCGTGGTGGCGGGCACGCCGGGCGTATCTTCGGACTGACCGATCCCGCGGTAATCGAAAATCGCGACCGAGTACCGATCGGTCAGTCCGCGGGCGAGGTTGCGTTCACCGCCATGGCAATAGGTTCCCCACCCACCCATGCACAGTACCGGGTCGCCGCTGCCATGAATTTCGTAATAAAGATCGTGGCCGTTGACCCGGATCAGCGCCATGACGAGCCTCCTTTGTTCGGCTGCGGGAAGACGCCGAACACTAGCAAGCCGCCGACTCAAGTCAAGCTCGCGGACAAGCCAATCCGAGCCCGAAGGCCTGCGCGGATCGCGAAGCTTCACGGTTGGCAGCAATCTCCAGCTATGGCACACTGCCGCGCCGATGCCGGGATGGCGGAACTGGTAGACGCGGTGGATTCAAAATCCACTGGGAGCAATCCCTTGGGGGTTCGAGTCCCCCTCCCGGTACCAAAATGCAGCGAATGCCTGCTGGCCTCAGAACACGCAAAGGTCACCCGGCATTTTGACCCCGGCCCCTTGCTGCGTGCAGGATTGCTTTCGCGCCGAACCAGCGGGACGACTCAATGAATTTCTGCAGCCATTGCGCCCACCAGGTGGAATTCCGCGTGCCGGATGGCGACACGCTGCCGCGCTACGTATGCCCCAATTGCCACACGATCCATTACCAGAACCCCAGAGTCGTCGTTGGCTGCGTGCCCGAATACGACGGCCGGCTGCTGTTGTGCAAACGCGCAATCGAACCCCGCCTCGGCTACTGGACGGTGCCGGCCGGATTCCTTGAAAACGGCGAGACCCTGGAGGATGGGGCGGCACGCGAAACCTGGGAAGAGGCCTGCGCCAGGGTCGACATTACGACGATGCTCGCGGTCGTGAATGTGACGCATGTGCACCAGGTTCACGTGATGTTTCGTGCCACGATGCAGTCCGCCGACTTCGCAGCCGGGCAGGAGAGCCTGGAAGTCGAATTGGTCAGCGCCGATGAAATCCCATGGGAGTCGCTGGCGTTCCCGAGCGTCACTTACACACTGCGCCGATATCTCGAGGGCGGTGACGGCCTCCACATTACCGAGATCTCCACCCGCAAGCGCTAGCCTCCGGAGGCTGAGCGGCGCCTCCC
>PKUM01000026.1 GCA_002868855.1 Chromatiales bacterium
CTCGAGGATGCCAGGGAGCAGGCCGGTCTGCTCGGTATCGGTTACGACGTGATTTCGATCGAGCCGATTTACGAAGCAACGGTTGCGGCGCTCGCCGCGCAGTTTGCCGGGCGTGGCGAAGACACCACCGAGGAGAACATCCAGTCGCGTTGTCGCGGCATGGTGCTGATGGCAATTTCGAACAAGACCGGACGCATGCTGCTCACGACCGGCAACAAGAGTGAAATGGCCGTTGGCTACGCGACGTTGTACGGTGACATGGCGGGCGGGTTTGCGCCGATAAAGGACTGCAGCAAGACGCTGGTTTACCGGCTTGCGCGCTATCGCAATGAAAACGGCAGGGTGATTCCCGAGCGGGTGCTGACCCGCGAGCCGTCGGCGGAGCTGCGCGCCGATCAGAAAGACACCGATTCGCTGCCACCATACGAAATCCTCGACCCGATCCTCGAGTACTTTATCGAGGACGATCTTTCGGTCGATGAGATTGCCGCGCGTGGATTTGACCGGATGGTGGTCGGCGAAGTGCTCGAACTAGTCAAGCGCAACGAGTACAAACGCCGCCAGGCGCCGCCGGGAATCCGGGTCAGCAGCCGCGGTTTCGGGCGCGACTGGCGCTATCCGATTACCTCGGGTTACGGTCCCGGACGATAGGCGAGTCTGACAACCGGACTCAGCTCTTCGAGTTCTTCAGGTGGGCGTTTTCCTCGAGCAGCCGCTCTGTATCGGCGGCAAGATCGCCCAGGCCCAGTTCCCGATAACTCTCGAGCATCATTTCGAGGGCCCAGTAGGTGCTGTCCGAGCCGTAGTACGTCTCGATAATGCGATGCAACCTGCGCAGCGCTCCGACGTAGGCGCCGCGGCGGATATAGTACTCCGCGATGTGTGCCTCATAGCGGGCGAGGCGATTGCGCAGAAACTTGATGCGCTGGGTCGCGTCGGGCGCATATTCACTATTGGGAAAGCGGTCGACCAGTGTCGAGAATGCCGTGAAAGCTTCCAGCGCACCCACCGGCGGGCGCATCGTGGTGTCGACCCGAAACAGTCTCTCGAGCACGCCCCGCGACGGATCGTAATGTGAGAGACCCTCGATGTAATACGCATAATCGACGCGTGGGTGGGTCGGGTTTTCGCGAACGAAATTGTCCGCTGCATCGATGGCCGACTCGAACTGACCGTCGCGATAGTAGACGTACATCAGGTCAAGCTGGCCCTGTTTGGCCTCATCGCTGAATGGGAAACGCGACTCGAGTTGCTCGAGAAAAAAGATCGCATTGGTGTAGTTCGTCGACTTGATGCTGTCCTGAGCCTTTTCGTAAAGCCAGGGTGGGGTAGCACGCGGGTCGTTGCTGCGGTCGCGGTCTCCGGCGCAGCCGCTCAACATGGCCACGGCAGTAAACACCGCCAGGACGCCATGCACGGATCTTCGCTGCGGCGAAGGAACACTGGGATTCGATTGCTTGGTTCGACTCATCGGGAATCTGCGATCGGTTGCACGACATGCGGCTTGCTGGCACCGCCAAGACCGCGCAGTATACCGGAAACATTGATCAACCATCACCGCCGGAAAGCGAGCTTCCGCGTCCGTCCCCATGCAAACCCACCGTCAGCATGAGCTGAGAATTCCCGACGCACTGACCGGTCTGCGGCTTGACGCGGCGCTGGCGCAGTTGTTGCCGGAATACTCGCGCAGCCGGATCAAGGCCTGGATCGTATCCGGCCAGGTGACCGTGAATGGTGCTGCCTGCAAGCCGCGGGAAACGGTCCACGGCGGCGATGCGATCGTCGTCGATGCGGTCATCGAGACCGTGGTGGCGCCACGACCTCAGGCAATCGCTCTCGATGTGGTGTTCGCGGACGAATCGATCATCGTGGTCAACAAGCCGGCCGGGCTGGTCGTTCATCCCGGCGCCGGCAACCCCGATCGCACGCTGCAGAATGCTTTGCTGCATTACCGGCCCGACCTTGCCCATCTGCCGCGCGCCGGCATCGTACACCGGCTCGACAAGGATACCAGCGGCCTGATGGTCGTCGCCGCGAGCGTTGCGGCGCATACCGAACTGGTCAGCGCGATGGCCGGGCGGCGCATCGTTCGCGAATACGAAGCGGTGTGCGTCGGCGCTCTGACCGGCGGCGGCCGGGTCGACCAGCCGATCGGGCGCCACCCGGTCGAACGCACCCGAATGGCTGTGCGCCGGGATGGCCGGGCCGCGGTCACCCACTACCGCCTGCGGCAACGGTTCCGCGCCCACAGTTATGTTGGCGTCCGCCTCGAAACCGGGCGTACTCACCAGATCCGGGTGCATATGGCCTGGCTGCGGCACCCGCTGGTCGGAGATCCGCTGTATGGCGGGCGCCTGCAGATTCCGGCAGGGGCCGGCGCCGATCTCGAGGCCGCGTTGCGGAGTTTCAGGCGCCAGGCGCTGCATGCGTGCCGGCTAGGACTGAGCCATCCGGATAGCGGCGAGGAAATGATCTGGACGGCACCGGCGCCGGCCGATTTCGCCGCATTGCTGGAGGCGCTGCAACAGGATTCCGCGGCGCGTGCGAGCGGTTGAATTTGACAGTCGTATGGCCGCGGCGAATGATTGCCGCCCATTCGTGATTGCGGAAAAACCGACGATGCAACGTCTCGAGGTCGTAAACGCCAGCTGGTCTGCGCCGGATTCGGTGCGGGCGCTGACTACGACACGCCTCGGCGGGGCCAGCGCCGGTCCTTTCCAGGGCCTGAATCTCGGCGATCATGTAGGTGACGACAGCGCTGCTGTCGCCGCGAATCGCGCGCTCATGGCGCGCAGTCTGCGGCTCCCGGCGGAGCCGCTGTGGCTGGCCCAGGTGCATGGGTCGACGGTTGTCGATGCGGGTGTTGCCGGGCAGGGCGTCCAGGCCGATGCGGCCTGGACGGACCGGGCCGGGGTCGTGTGTGCGGTACTTACCGCCGATTGCATACCGTTGGCGCTGGCGACCCGCTGCGGGACCCGCGTCGCCGCGGTCCATGTGGGCTGGCGCGGTCTCGTGGCCGGCGTGGTGGAAAATACGCTTGCGGCTCTCGGATCCGGTCGGGAGCTGGTAGCGTGGATGGGGCCCGCAATCTCGCGCCGAGGATTCGAGGTCGGGCCCGAGGTGGTCGAGGTACTGGCCGGAGACGATGAGGAGGCCCGGAGCTGTTTCCGGCCCGGCGCCGGGGATCGCTCGATGGCCGATTTGTTTGGCTTGCTGCGGCTGCGTCTTGACCGCGCCGGTGTCGTCGATGTGGCGGGTGGCGAGTACTGCACTTTCTCGGATCCGGAGCGGTTTTACTCGCACCGCCGCGACGGTCTGAGCGGGCGAATGGCGACGCTGGTTTGGCGCGCTGCGGAAAAAGACTGAGTTATGACTACTTTGCAGTGGATTTTGCTGGTAACGGTCGTTGGCGGCGTGGCGAGTGCGCTGCTTGCCTCGACATTCCTGCTGGCCGGCGCGCAGGTGCGCAATCGCCTGTTACCCCACCTCGTGAGTTTTGCCACGGGTGCGCTGCTCGGGGCGGCGTTTATCGGATTATTGCCGCGGGCGATCGAAACGGCCGGGGCCGGTAACGCCGGAAAAATCGGGCTCGCTGTACTCGGTGGACTCCTCGCGTTTTTCATTCTCGAGAAACTGGTGCTGTGGCGCCACTGCCATCACGACAGCTGCGAGGTTCATACTCATGATGAGGCTGCCGGCCACGATGCTTCCGGCACGCTGATCCTGATTGGCGATGGCTTCCACAACCTGCTGGATGGCGTGCTGATAGCGGCTGCGTTTCTGACCGACTTTCATCTCGGAATTGTCACCGCGCTGGCAGTTTTCGCCCACGAGTTGCCGCAGGAACTGGGCGACATCGCGATCCTGCTGAATTCGGGAATGAGCCGGGGCCGCGCGCTGACGTTGAATTTGTTGGTCAGCCTGACATCGGTGATCGGTGCGTTGCTCGCTTATTACTGGCTGGCCGGGGCCGAGGCCCTGCTCCCCTATGTGCTCAGCGTGGCCGCCGCCAGTTTCGTGTACGTCGCGGTGGCCGACCTTATCCCGGGCCTGCATCGTCGGCTCGAGCCAGGCGCCGCACTCAGCCAGCTGACGCTGATAGTGCTGGGCGTTCTGATCGTCGCCGGTGCCACCCGGCTCGCTCATGGTCTGGCGCACTAGCGGCCGGTTGCAGCGCCCGGGAAGAGTTGATTTTCCCCGATAAGACCCCACTTAAGTCGCAGTTTCCAGACATTCGAGCGGGGTTGCGCCTTATGCGCATGGACAAACTCACGAGTAAATTCCAGCTGGGGCTTGCGGACGCTCAGTCGTTGGCGCTCGGCAAGGACCACCAGTTCATCGAGCCGGTTCATCTGATGACCGCGTTGCTCGACCAGGACGGAGGCAGTGTCAGGCCATTGCTGGCCAAGGCCGGCGTCAACGTCAATCTGTTGCGCTCGCATCTCGGCGACGCGGTCGATCGCATGCCGCAGGTCGAAGGCACGCCCGGCGAGGTACATGTCTCGCAGGATCTGGCTCGGTTGTTGAATGTCAGCGACAAGCTGGCGCAGAAACGCGGCGATTCCTACATCTCGAGCGAGTTGTTCGTACTGGCGGCGCTCGAGGACAAGGGCGTCCTTGGCAACCTGTTGCGCGATTGCGGCGGGGTCAAAGGGGCGATTGAAAAGGCGATCGAAGAGGTCCGTGGCGGTGCTCAGGTGCAGGATCAGAATGCCGAGGAGACGCGCCAGGCGCTAGATCGTTTCACCGTGGATCTGACCGAACGCGCCGAGCAGGGCAAGCTCGATCCGGTGATCGGACGCGACGAGGAAATCCGCCGCACGATCCAGGTACTGCAGCGCCGAACCAAGAACAACCCGGTGCTGATCGGTGAGCCCGGCGTAGGAAAAACCGCGATCGTCGAGGGACTGGCCCAGCGCATCGTCAATGGCGAAGTGCCCGAGAGCCTGCGTAGCAAACGCATACTGTCGCTGGATATGGGATCGCTGATCGCCGGCGCCAAGTATCGCGGCGAATTCGAGGAGCGGCTGAAGGCGGTTCTCAACGAACTGTCGAAACAGGAAGGCCAGGTCATCCTGTTCATCGACGAATTGCATACGATGGTCGGTGCCGGCAAGGCCGAGGGCGCGATGGACGCCGGCAACATGCTCAAACCCGCGTTGGCCCGCGGCGAGCTGCACTGCGTGGGTGCGACGACGCTCGACGAGTACCGCAAGTACGTAGAAAAGGACGCGGCGCTCGAACGCCGTTTCCAGAAAGTACTGGTCGACGAGCCGACCGTTGAGGATACGATCGCGATTCTGCGTGGATTGAAAGAAAAGTACGAGGTCCACCACGGCGTCGACATCACCGATCCGGCGATTGTCGCGGCCGCCACGTTGTCGCACCGCTATATCTCTGATCGCAAGCTGCCTGACAAGGCCATCGACCTGGTGGACGAGGCCGGTTCGCGCATCCGCATGGAAATCGACTCCAAGCCGGAGGCGATGGACCGGCTCGACCGGCGCATCATCCAGCTGAAGATCGAACGCGAGGCGCTTACCAAGGAATCCGACGAGGCCTCGAAAAAACGGCTCGATGCGTTGCAGGAAGAACTCGATACGCTCGAGCGCGAGTACTCCGATCTCGACGAGGTCTGGAAAGCCGAAAAAGCGGCGATGCAGGGTGCTACGGCGATCAAGGAAGAACTCGATCGCGCGAGGATTGAGCTCGATACCGCGCACCGGGCCCAGGATCTGCAGCGCATGTCGGAGTTGCAATACGGCCGGATCCCGGAACTCGAGCGCCAGCTCGAATCCGCGGCCGAAGCCGAGCAGCAGGAGGCAACGCTGGTCCGCAACAAGGTCACCGAGGAGGAGATCGCCGAGGTCGTGTCGAAATGGACCGGGATCCCGGTGTCGAAGATGCTCGAGGGCGAGAAAGCAAAGCTGTTGCGGATGGAAGAGGAAATCACCAGGCGTGTCGTGGGACAGGACGAGGCGGTGCAGGTCGTGGCCAACGCGATCCGGCGCTCGCGTGCCGGGCTTGCCGACCCCAACCGGCCAAACGGATCGTTCCTGTTTCTTGGTCCCACCGGTGTCGGCAAGACCGAGCTGACCAAGGCGCTCGCGGCGTTTTTGTTTGACACCGAGGACGCAATGGTGCGGATCGACATGTCCGAATTCATGGAGCAGCACTCCGTGGCCCGGCTGATCGGTGCGCCCCCGGGTTATGTGGGTTACGAAGAGGGCGGCTACCTGACCGAGGCGGTTCGCCGCAAACCGTATTCCGTGATCCTGCTCGACGAGGTGGAGAAAGCACATCCGGAGGTATTCAACGTATTGTTGCAGGTTCTTGACGACGGCCGCTTGACGGACGGCCACGGGCGTACCGTGGATTTCCGCCACTCGGTGATCGTCATGACGTCCAACCTTGGCTCGCAACGCATCCAGGAGCTGGCCGGTGAGGCCAACTACGAGCGCATGAAAACCGCGGTCATGGAGGATGTCGCCCAGCATTTCCGGCCGGAGTTTGTTAACCGCATCGACGATATCGTCGTGTTTCATCCGCTCGGGCGCGAGCAGATCCGGATGATCGTGGACATCCAGATCGAGCAGTTGCGCGGCCGGCTTGCCGAGCGCGAGATGAACCTCGAGCTCACGGACGCGGCGCGTGACAAGATCGCCGAGACCGGTTTCGATCCCGTTTACGGCGCGCGGCCGCTGAAACGCGCGATTCAGCAGCGGGTCGAAAACCCCCTGGCGCAGGAGATCCTGGCCGGACGATTCGGCCCGGGCGATACGATCACGATCGATGTCGAAGGCGATGAGTTGGGCTTCGCCAGAGCGGCCTGAGAGGACCGTCGGGCGGGGTGAATCCGGGCGGCGCCGCGGTTATCTGCGGTGCCGTTACGGCATTTTGGGTATTGAAAACAGGTGGATTGACCAAACACACGCGACAGCGTTTGGTTGTTTGTGACCCAGGGGATTGTGAATGCCGATTTATGAATACGAGTGCTGCGACTGTGGGCATTATTTCGACGTTTTGCAGAAGATCAGCGACGATCCGCTCAAATTCTGTCCGGATTGCGGCAAGCCCGAGCTGAAAAAGTTGTTGTCGGCGCCACGTTTCCGGCTCAAGGGCTCAGGCTGGTACGAAACCGATTTCAAGAACGACAAGGACAAGCGGCGCAATCTGGCCGGCTCCGATTCGAAATCGGAAGCTGTGAAAAAGGAAACGAAGGACAAACCGGCCGCCGACGCGAAAGCCAAGGACAGCAAGCCGGCTGGCACGACGGCCGCGAACAGCAGCGACTAGCGCTGTATTGTTGCGCCTGCAGCGGTCGAGTCGTACCATCGCGCGTCTTTTTTCGGATGCCCGCCGTGCGTCCGGTCAACGGGGGTTCTACCCATGCGAACACATTATTGCGGTCACGTCAGTGAGGCCCAGATCGGGGAAGAAGTCGAACTGGCTGGCTGGATGCATCGCCGCCGCGATCACGGCGGCGTCATTTTCATAGATTTGCGTGACCGCGAGGGGCTGGTCCAGGTGGTTTTCGACCCGGACCGTCCCGATGTGTTCGCCGTGGCCGAGAAAGTCCGCGGCGAATACGTGTTGCGGGTCAGGGGCACTGTCCGCCCGCGTCCCGAGGGAACCGTCAACGAGCGTCTGGCAAGCGGCGGTATCGAAGTGCTTGCCTCCGAGGTCGAGGTGCTTAACGCGTCCGAGACACCGCCGTTCCACCACGACGAGTCGGCCAGCGAAGAGATTCGCCTGCGCTACCGTTACCTGGATCTGCGGCGCGAGGAGATGACCCGGAATCTGCGGTTGCGTCACTCCGTGACCCGTGCAATTCGCAACTGCCTGGACGGGCAGGGTTTCATCGACATCGAAACGCCGATGCTGACCAAGGCAACGCCCGAGGGTGCGCGTGATTACCTGGTGCCGAGCCGCACCCAGCCGGGCTGTTTTTTCTCACTGCCGCAGTCGCCACAGCTGTTCAAGCAGTTGCTGATGATGTCGGGCATGGACCGTTACTACCAGATCGTGCGGTGCTTTCGCGACGAGGACCTGCGGGCCGACCGCCAGCCCGAATTCACTCAGCTCGATGTCGAGATGGCATTCGCGGATGAGGAACTGGTGATGGGCACCATGGAGAACATGGTGCGGGAGGTCTTCAAGAGCGTACTCGACGTCGATCTGCCGGACCCGATTCCGCGCATGCCGTACAGCGAGGCGATGGCGCGGTTCGGCAGCGATCGTCCCGACCTGCGGGTAGCGCTGGAACTGACCGAAGTATCGGATCTGATGGCCGATGTGGAATTCAAGGTATTTGCCGGCCCGGCGGCCGATCCCGATGGCCGGGTGGCTGCGCTGCGTGCGCCGGGCGGTGCGCAACTGAGCCGCAAGCAGATCGACGACTACACGGATTTCGTTTCGCGCTACGGTGCGCGCGGGCTGGCTTACATCAAGGTCAACGACATTGGCGCGGGCCGCGACGGGTTGCAGTCGCCGATCCTCAAGTTCCTGCCCGACAATGTCGTCGAGAGCATACTCGAACGTTGCGGGGCCGCCAGCGGCGACCTGATTTTCTTCGGCGCCGACAAGGCGAGCGTAGTCAACGATGCGCTTGGCGCGCTGCGGGTAAAGGTCGGCGAGGACCTCGGCCTGGCCCGGGAGGGCTGGTTCCCGGTTTGGGTGATCGAGTTCCCGATGTTCGAATACGACGAGCAGGAGAAACGCTGGGTTTCGCTGCATCACCCGTTTACCGCGCCGCTGGTCGACGATCCCGCACTGCTTGCTGCGGCGCCGGGGCAGACCCGGTCGCGCGCCTACGATATGGTGTTGAACGGCTCGGAAATCGGCGGCGGTTCGATCCGTATCCACCGCCCGGAGATGCAATCGACGGTATTTCATCTTCTTGGCATCAGTGACGAGGAGGCCGAGGAAAAATTCGGATTCCTGTTACAGGCGCTCAAGTACGGTTGCCCGCCGCATGGCGGTATCGCCTTCGGCCTCGACCGGCTGGTAATGCTGATGGCGGGCGCCACCAGCATCCGCGATGTCATTGCCTTTCCGAAGACTCAGACTGCCACGTGTTTGTTGACCGATGCGCCATCCGCGGTGGACGAGCGCCAGCTGCGCGAACTCCATATCCGACTGCGCAAGCCGCCGGGGCAAAAAGAGAATAGTTGACCGCACAAGGCGGCAAACGGCCTGAGTCGGTGCTGATTATCGTCAGCAC
>PKUM01000206.1 GCA_002868855.1 Chromatiales bacterium
GAACTCAACGGCCGTTCACTCGCTACCCGTCGTCTGGCAGACGGCGTGGTCTGGTTCGATTTCGACGAAATCTGCGGTGGCCCGCGGAGCGCTGCCGACTATATTGAAATCGCACGTTGTTTTCATACGGTCATCGTTTCCGGCGTGCCGATACTGACCGTGGAAAGCGAAAATGAGGCGCGGCGTTTTATTAGCCTGGTAGACGAGTTCTACGATCGCAACGTCAAACTGATTCTGTCCGCAGCGACGGAACTGGAAACGCTCTATCGCGGCCGACGCCTGGAGTTCGAGTTTCGCCGTACCGAAAGCCGATTGATCGAAATGCAATCGCGCGACTATCTCGCCAGCGAGCACTTGCCGTGATCGATGCGGTCACAACACGCCTGAAGCGATGGGCCCGCGCGGCAACCGGCGGCGGCCGGGTGTGGCCGGAACTGCTTCTGATCGCGGTGGTCGTCATCGCCGTGCGCTGGTACCAGACCCGCGATCTGCTGCCCGCGGATGCCGCTGCGGCACCGCCGTTTCGGCTGCAGGCGCTGAGCGGAGAATTCGTCGACCTCGCCGATCTGCGCGGCCGACCAACGCTGGTTTATTTTTTTGCGCCGTGGTGCCGCATTTGCTCGGCCTCGGCAAGCAATATTCAGCATCTGCGCACGGCGCTGCCGGCCACTGACCTCAACATCGTGATGATCGCGCTGAGCTACGAGACAAGCGGCGAAGTGCGGGCTTTTGCCCGGCGCCATGATCTCGAAATCCCGGTTCTGCTCGGCACGACTGCAACGGCGCGGGATTTTCAGGTGCCGGGGTTTCCGACCTACTACGTCATCGACTCCAACGGCGCCATCGTCAGCCGTGACTTTGGCTACACGACCTATCTCGGACTACGCTGGCGCACGTTTCTGGCTGAGTGACTCCAGCTGTTCATCGACAACGTCCATTGCCATGACTTCGCGGCGCAAAGCATCCGCCTCACGCAGCAACTGCGCATCGCTCGCGGCAAACAACCTCGCCGCCTCAGCGCTGGCCAGTTTCTCCTCCAGGTCGGCGCCGTGGATCAGCCCGACCCGTTCGCCACTGTGCAGTTTTTCCGCCAGCGGGGTGATGGCGTTTATCCGCGTGAGCGCATTCTCCAGCCGCGAGAGCGCATCGCGCCGGTTGCCGCTCCAGAAAATCCCTGCGGTCAGACGGTCACGTACCGTCGATGGCACGACCAGCGCCTGGGCCGCCTGCAACTCGGCCTGGTCGGTCTCTGCAAGGAAAGGCCAGCCGAACGGAAACGCAACGCCTCGGACTATCGCGTGAAGCCAGCGCGGCGCGTTGTTCTCCAGCAGGTGGCGCAACTGCAATTGGGCCGTGGCCATGCTCGCAACCATGGCCTGTGCAGCGAGGGGCCGCTCCGTTTCCTCCTCGCCGCCAAGCTTGTAGCGACGCACGACGGCCGTTGCCGCAAACAGCTCGGCCGCAATTTCGGACAATCGCGAGGCGGTTCGCGAATCCTCGAGAAGACTGGCGCCTTTGTGCAAAAGCATCAGCTCGACTGTCAGCGAGCAGCCAGCGGAAAGCCGGGTCACCTGCCGCGCGAGCCGATGCATACCTTGCATCCTGGCAGGGTGCGGCGCGAGCCATGCTCCGCTCCAGCCCATCGCCAGCGCTCGCACCAGCCGATTCGCTACGCGGGCGAGCTGGCGCCCGACGAGGCGGTCAAAAACGGCCCGATCGCCATGACCGGGTCCGACGCCGGCGGCGGCGAGCATGGCGCCGAGATAGGGATGCTGAGCCAGCGCCGAACGCTGAAAAACATAGCGTCCCCGCAACTGCTGGTCGTTACCGCCCAGGCTCGCCGAAAGGGCCGGGTACTTCTGCACTTCGGCAACCAGATTGGTCGGCCCGCGACAAATTGCCGCCGCACCATGGATGTCCAGACCGGCATCCATGACCCGTCGCCCGCGCGCCGAAACCAGCAACTTGAGCAGTGATGCGAGGCCTTCATCGACGCCATGCTGACTGATTCGCGACAACGTCATTCGCCGCGACGCGTCGAGTGAGTAAGTAGCGGCAGCCATTTTACCGAGCGTACGGGCTGCCCCGGCGCGTTCGTTGCCGGCCGGCCCCCACATTCCCGAGATCCTCGCCATCGCGCCAGCGCAGCGGCTCGAGACCTTGGCGGCTGCGGCATCCGCAGAGCTCCAGAAAAGAGCCCATGGTGAGACGTCCGCGAGCCTCTCGACAACGGCGTCACATGCAACACAGCCACCAAGCACGTTGTCCAGCGGTACATTGACCTGGCGTCCGGACACGGTTCCGAAAGGAAACGACAGCCGAGCAAGATCGTGCCGACTACCTCTGGAAACGCCTTCACAGTCGGCCGGGACCAGAACCACGGCTCGGCGCAGCCCGATGCCATCGCCGATGAGATCGTTGGGGTCCTCGATATCCACGACAATCAGAAGCATCGACGCCACCGGTGCGAGTTCCACACAATGCAGCTCGAATTCCATCGTCAGGCCAAGCTGCGCCGGTCCCTCACCCTGTTGTTCACGCCGGACCAGCGCCCGGCCCGCCGGCCGGCCGGCCACGGCGCCGTCTCGCGTCGGCGCCGAAACCAGCGCCAGGATCTCGTTACCGCGAACAACTTCTGTGAGAATTTCCCGCTGCACCCGGGTGCCGAATTCCAGAACGAGCGTGCGCGCCATGGTGGCCGCCGGCGAACCGACGCAGAGCGCGATACTGAGATCGCGCGAGGCGATTTTTTCGACCACGGCCGCAACACCGACCGGCGAAAAGGCGCGTCCGCCGAACTCTTTCGGAAGGTCGAGTCCGAGCAACCCATCGGCGGCAAGCGCCGGCCATGTCCTGCGATCCAATGGAGACAGAGGCCGCCGCTCCGGCGATGCCACGAGACGCTCGCACAATGCCTCGACGGGGCCGGCGATATAGTCCTGCTCCTCGACCGTCAGGTGAGTACGGGGAAAACGCAAAATCTCGCGCCACCCGGAACCCTTGCGGAACAATTCGCTGCACCAGATAGAGGCTCCGTGCTGTGCCGTGGGCGGCGCTGCGGCAGAGAATCTCTCTGACAACCGATCGCTGATCAACGGCCGTCGAAATCTTGGTATCGCAAGAAAACAGAACGGCACCAGGAACGCGAGCGCCAGTCCCGCAATTACCCACCAGTCAGGACGGGCATGAAATGCATATCCGGTAATGACTGCAAAGATACTCGCGGCCCACGCCAGGCTCCCTGCCTGCATGTAGGCCAGGATCCCTGCTGCCAAAATCAGTATCACGCCCCAGATGGCGACGACATTGAGCAACTCCATGCTCACTGCCTCCCTGCTTCCTGAGCTGAGAGCTTACTAACATTTTTAACTTTAATTGCATGTTAATAAGAGCTAATTTTACTTAATCAAGGAGCATCCGGCTGATTTTCCGGGGCGGCGGCTATGAATTCCGGAAGGCTCGCGCAATTCGCGTCAATGCGTTCGATCGTGGGATAGGCAGCGAGGTCGAATTCGAACCGACGCGCATTGTAGACCTGGGGTACGAGGAAAGCGTCGGCCAGGCCCGGGGCGTCGCCACTGCAAAAATCGGCAGTAGCGGCGTTGCGCTCGAGCTCCGCTTCAAACGCCGAAAAACCGGCTTCCAGCCAGTGCAGATACCAGCTCCGGACCTGTTGCTCGTCGGCACCGAAGCGCTGCCGCAATTGGCCAAGCACACGCAGATTGTTGAGCGGCTGAATCTCGCAGGCGATCAGCTGGGCCAGAGAGCGGACACGCGCCCGCGCGCAGGGCTCGACGGGCAACAAGGATGGGGCGGGCCAGCGTTCCTCGAGAAATTCGATAATCGCCGCGGACTGGGTAATGACCTCACCCTGACATTGCAGCGCCGGCACCAGTTCCTGGGGATTGATACGACGATAACGCTCGCCATGCTGCTCGCCCCCATTGCGCACCAGGTGCACCGGGTGGAGCTCGTACTCCAGTCCCTTGAGATTGAGCGCGATCCGCACCCGGTAGGCCGAGGACGAGCGCCAGTAGCTGTAAAGCCGCACTCAGATCACGCCGCGTCGCATCTGGTCCAGTTCGATCGACTCGAAAAGGGCTCGGAAATTGCCCTCGCCAAAACCCTCGTTGCCCTTGCGCTGGATGATCTCGAAGAAAATCGGGCCAATTACGTTCTTGGTAAATATCTGCAGCAACAGGCCCTGGCCCTCGGTAGGCGCACCGTCGATCAGGATGCCGCGGCTTCTCATCGCCGCGATGTCCTCGCCGTGTCCGGCCACACGCGCGTCGATCTGCTCGTAATAGGTCGCTGGCGTGTCCTGGAACTCCACCCCGTTGGCAATCATGCAGTCGACCGACGAATAAATATTTTCGGTTCCCAGCGCCACGTGCTGGATTCCCTCGCCACGATACTCGCGGAGGTACTCCTCGATCTGCGACTTGTCATCCTGCGACTCATTGATCGGGATGCGGATCTTGCCGCACGGGCTGGTCATCGCCCGGCTCAAAAGCCCGGTGCGCTGGCCCTCGATGTCGAAGTAACGGATCTCGCGGAAATTGAAGAGCCGCTCGTAGAACCCGGACCACCTGTCCATGTTCCCGCGATACACGTTGTGAGTAAGGTGGTCGATATAGGTGAGACCGGCCCCCCCTTCCGGGCCGGCCGCGGCGACCGGCTCGAAATCGACATCGTAGATCGTATTCTCGCCATAGCGGTCGACCAGGTAGATCAAGCTGCCGCCAATACCCTCGATCGCCGGAATATTCAGCTCCATCGGCCCCACATCAGATTCGAAGGGCGTGGCACCCAGCTCTACCGCGCGCTTGAACGCCGCGGCTGCATCGCGCACCCGAAACGCCATAGCGCACACGCATGGCCCATGCTCGCGGGCGAAATTCCTGGCAAAACTGTCGGCCTCGGCATTGATGATGAAATTGACGTCGCCCTGTCGATGCAGGGTCACGTCCTTGCTTCTATGCCGCGCAGTGACCGGAAATCCGAGTTTCGCGAACAACTCCCGCAGCAGGCCCGGATCGGGAGCCGCATACTCCACGAACTCGAATCCGTCGGTGCCCATGGGGTTCTCGAAAATATCCGTCATTGGTTCTCCTCCCGGAGCGCTTCTCGCAGCGATCGCCGCGGAGCTTGATTTGTTTCAGGTGAAACAATTATAGTTTCATCTGAAACTAATTCAACCGGCGCAGATGAGCATCCGCAACAACACGCTACTCGAGCTCGATGAGTTCCTCCCGTACCGGCTGTCGCTGCTGTCGAACACGGTTAGCGCCGCGATCGCATCCAGCTACGTGGAGCGGTTCAAACTTACTATCCCGGAATGGCGAATCATGGCCGTTCTCGGCCGTTTTCCGGGCATCACTGCCGGCACGGTGGCAAAGCGCACTGCAACGGACAAGGTTGCAGTCAGCCGCGCACTGGCACGATTGCAGTCAGCCGGTTATTTGCAGCGCAAGGGCGACAAGACCGACCGCCGTCGCTCCTTGTTGCAGTTGAGCGCCGCCGGCGACCGTCTTTACCAGCGCATCGCTCCGTTGGCGATGGATTTCGAGAATCAGCTGCTAGACAGTCTGACCGAGCGTGACCGGCGTCACCTCGACCGGCTTCTGACCCGGCTTATGGAGCGCGCCAGGGAACTTTGAGGCTGGCTGCGTTCCGGCACAACCGTCGTTATCGACTTGCAGCATGGTTAACGCTGCGGGCGTTGCACGAAAAACCACTCCCCGGGGCGCCCCGGCAATGGCTCTACTTCGAGTGCGCGTTTTGCCAGTAAACGCGCGTCGAGCTCCACTTCCGACAGGACGCTCGCGATACGCTCTCCGGCGCGGCCGTCACCGTATGGATTACTGATCCCTTGCACTGATTTTGCAAACCCGGGCGACATCGCCCGGTCCACGGCGGCGACGATTGCATCTGCTTCCGCCGCAACATCGATAATGTTTTCGGCGCGCATACGGCCGCGCTGGCGCTCTCCGATATTGACGCAGGGCAGGCCTATGGATGGCGTCTCCATAATGCCGCTCGATGAATTTCCAACCAGCGCCCGCGCCACGCGCAACAAACTCCAGTAAACCCGCGGTTCGAGGTTGATGAAAAGCGCTGCGTTTTCGCGCCGCGCGCAGAATGACTGCGCCTGTTCTCGCAGGCGCCGGCTGCCCGCATCGGCATTCGGGAAACAGAACACGATCTGGCCATCGATTCGTGCAAGCGCGGCAAACACCGCCTCGCACTCCACCAGCGTGTCCCGAGCCAGGGTCAGCGGATGCAGTGCCACGACCAGCGGAGCCGCAACCGCAATGCCCAGCGCAGCATCCAGCTGGCCGTTGTCCAACAGCGACTGATGGGTCAGAAGATCGAGACTCGGCGCGCCGACGCTATGAACCCGCCAGTCTTCCTCCCCCATGGCCAGCACCCGTTGTCGCGCCGCTTCGGTCGGGGTGAAGTGGATGTGGCTGAGCTTGGTCAGCGCATTGCGCACCGCATCGTCGATGGCCCCTTCGCTGACGTCGCCGCCCTCAATGTGGGCGATCGGTATTCTCAGCGTCAGCGCAACGGAGGCCGGCGCCAAATTCTCGTAGCGATCTGCAATCAGCAGCAGCAGATCAGGTCGTAGCTGTGCCAGCAGTTCCGTCAGTCCCAGCGCAGTCACCGCGATGGTCTTGGCCATGCCCACATCGGTATCGGAGCTGAGCAGCGATTCGACCTCCACGATCGTGACGCCGTCAATTGCCGCAATCTGGTCGGCCGTGTGACCGAATTCCGGCGACAGGTGTGCGGCCGTCACGGCCAGTGTCACGCAAATGTCAGGCTTCTGCGCCAGATAGCGGAGTGGCCAGTACAGGTGGCCGTAATCCGCGCGGGAGGTGGTGACAGCGACAATATGCCTCGACATCGGCGCATGCTACCAGCAACCGCCGCTTGCGGGTGACGCCGGATGGCCGCTACCGCATTATCATGTTGCCCTCCCGACACCTGCAGGATTTCGACCCGATGACAGCAACAAGATCTTCCGCCGCGCCCCTGACCTCTCTTGCTGAACTGATCGCCGGTCTGAGCCCGCGGCTCGACGCGACGGAGTATGTTTTCGTGCAGCTCGATGAAACAGCCACCATGCCCATGGCATCGGAAATTCTCGCGAGCTTTCGCGAGACGGAGGGCACCACGCTGATAATGAGCCGCGACCGCGCCGCCGATCTCGGTCTGACGCCGCTGCTGCGGTGCGCCAGAATCACGCTGGGCGTTCTGTCCGATCTCAACGCCGTCGGCCTGATAGCAGCGGTCAGCGCACGGCTGGCGCAGGCGCAGATACCGGTGAATGTTTTTTCGGCGATCCATCACGATCACTTGTTCGTACCGCCGCAGCAGGCGAGTCGGGCGCTGGAATTACTGCGGGAGATGGCCAGCGCGGGGACACCGGCATGAATGCGCACTGGCACAACCTGGTCGGCATGGTCGGGGTGACGTTGATTCTGGTGAGCTACCTGTTGCTGCAGACCGGGCGCATGCAGGCGTCAGAGCCACGGTATTCGCTGGCAAACGCTGCCGGTGCGGCACTGGTTCTGATCTCGCTGATGTACGAATTCAACCTGTCCGCGGCGATTATCGAGTCGTTCTGGTTACTGATAAGCCTTCTTGGCCTCTGGCGTGCGCTCAGGCAAGACGCCTGAGCGCGATGTCCGATGCCTAGTTGTCAATATAGGTACGCACCATGATCAACTCCGGGAACAGGCGGATATCCACTGCCCTGCGCAAAAAATCCACGCCCGACGAGCCGCCGGTGCCAGGCTTGAAACCGATGATCCGCTCTACATTCTTGAGATGCCGGAAACGCCAGATCTGAAAATTCTGCTCGATATCGACCAGCTTTTCGCAAACATCATAGATTTCCCAGTACTGCGATGGATCTTCGTACACGGTGCGCAACACATCGACTACGGCCGGGTGCGCCTCGTAAGGCTGTGACCAGTCACGCTCGACACGCTCCTCCGGCACCGCGAAACCGCGCCGCGCCAGGCTGCGCAGGAACTCATCGTAAAGGCCGGGGTTGCGGAGGATACGCTCGAGCTCGGCGGTCATGGCGGGTTCGTGGCGAAACACCTTAACGTGTCCCTCTTCCTTGTTTCCGAGCAGGAATTCCAGCTTGCGGTACTGGAACGACTGAAAGCCGGACGCATGCCCAAGGACGCCGCGAAACTCGGCATACTCGCTCGGCGTCAGCGTCTCCAGCACGGCCCATTGATTGAACAGCTGCTGCTGTACCTGTTTTACCCGGGCAAAGATCTTCGAACACGGGGCGAAATCGTCGCGTTGAAAATACGCCGTTGCCGCGCCGAGTTCGTGAAGTATCAGTTTGAACCACAATTCCGCCGTCTGGTGCTGGATGATGAACAACATTTCATCGTGGTGCGGAGGCTGACTAAGCGGATGCTGCGCATTGAGAAGTCGGCCCAAATCAAGGTACCCGGAATAAGTAAGCTCTCCGTCCAGCTCTGTGTGGATGCCGGGCTCGAGTTCGCGTTTGTTCATTGTTTTTTCCTCTTGGCCGTCCGGAGTTACATCGATTCCGGGGTCGGCGGTCGTACTGCGATGCACCATTGTAACGCCGCTGGCCGCGCCGCAGCTTGATGTATAATTCGCGGCGCTTGTGCGATGGACCACACAACGAGAACATGAAACCCGCCATCCGCCGCTGCCCGCATTCTGACCGGATTTTCCGCCGCGCAAACTCGGCGCAGGATCGGTATTGCTGACGTGAACAGTGTCGCCCGATTTGAAATAAGACGCATCCAGTACCTGGACGAACAGGCGCAGCTGGCCGCCGACGCCCCGCCGCTTGCCAATGATCGCGACATCATGACCGATCTGTACCGCGCGATGATCAGTGTCCGCGCTTTTGACGCAAAAGCGATCAATCTGCAACGTACCGGCAAACTCGGCACCTACGCATCGAGCCTCGGGCACGAAGCGATCCACGTGGGCGCGGCACGCGCGCTCGAACCCGATGACGTTTTTGCTCCGACTTATCGCGAACACGGCGTACTGCTCGAACGCGGTGTCAAAATGAGCGAAATTCTGAGCTACTGGGGCGGAGACGAAGCCGGCATGGCATGGAGCGGGCCGGCCCGGGACTTCCCCTA
>PKUM01000102.1 GCA_002868855.1 Chromatiales bacterium
ACGAGCGTGACGCGCAACTTGTTGTCTTTCGCTTTAGCCATGGCTTTATCCCGCGATATCTTCCACGCGCTTGCCACGTTTCCGGGCAATGTACTCCGGCGAACGCATGTCGGTGAGCGCATTCATGGTTGCGCGCACCACGTTGATCGGGTTGCGCGATCCAAAACTCTTGGCGAGCACATTGCGCACGCCGGCACATTCGAGGACAGCGCGCATCGCGCCACCGGCAATAACGCCGGTACCATCGGATGCAGGCTGGAGGTACACCTTGGTCGCACCGTGATGAGCAGTGAGCGAGTACTGCAGCGTCGTATCTTTCAGGGCTACTTTCTGCAAGCCCTTGCGCGCTGATTGCATGGCCTTCTGGATGGCGATCGGCACTTCGCGCGCCTTGCCATAACCAAACCCAACCCGACCATTACCATCGCCGACGACGGTCAGTGCAGTGAAACCAAACTGACGGCCACCCTTGACCACTTTGGCCACACGGTTGACGGTCACCAGCTTCTCTATCAGGTCGTCGTTGTCGGCCGACTTGTCCATTCTAGCCATGTACTTGCTCTCCGGAGCCTAAATCAGAATTCCAGGCCGTTCTCACGCGCGGCATCGGCCAATGCCTTGATCCGCCCGTGATACTTGAAGCCCGAACGATCGAAAGCCACCTTGGTGATACCTTCACTTTTCGCCTTCTCGGCAATGGCCTTGCCAACCGCAGCCGCCGACGCCACGTTGCCGGTGTAACCGCCGGCATCGCGCAATTCTTTTTGCACAGTGGATGCCGCGGCAACGACCTGATCGCCGTCCGGGCCGATCACCTGGGCATAGATATGGCGCGGTGTGCGATGCACGCTCAGGCGAAACATCCGCAGCTCGCGAATCTTCGCTCTGCTTTTGCGCGCCCGGCGCTGCCGACTCGTTTTCTTGTCCATCCGAGAAATCCTCTCGTTCCTGTCACGGTGTTCGCACACCGCACTAAAAAACCGTTACTTCTTCTTCGCTTCCTTGATCACAACCCGCTCATCGGCGTAACGCACGCCTTTGCCCTTGTAAGGCTCCGGCGGCCGATACTGGCGGATCTCGGCAGCGACCTGACCAACACGTTGCTTGTCGATGCCCTTGATCACGATTTCAGTCTGGCTTGGCGTCTCGATCGAGATTCCTTCCGGTAGCGGATAGGTGACCGGATGCGAGAAACCGAGGGTCAGATTAAGATCTTTGCCCTGTACCTGGGCACGGTAACCGACTCCGACCAGTTGCAGCTTGCGCTCGAAACCCTCGCTGACACCTTTCGCCATGTTGGCAATCAGTGCGCGCGTCGTGCCGGCCATCGCTACGACGTTCTTCGCCTCAGACTTGGCTGCAACCTGCAGATTCTGTTCATCCTGCGCCACACCGACCTGCGGGTGCAGCTGCATTGACAAGGCACCTTTCGGACCCTTGACGGTAATTTCGCCATCGTTGTCCTTGAACTCGACGCCCTTGGGCAGTTCGATGGGTTGTTTCGCAACTCTGGACATCGTTCTAAATACCTTTCGATTACTGGACGCGGCCTATGCCACGACGCAGAGTACTTCGCCGCCTTCGCCGATTTCGCGCGCCCGCCGGTCGCTCATGACGCCTTTCGACGTAGAAACAATTGCGATACCGAGACCACCGAGCACTTTCGGCAAATCACCCTTGCCGCGAAACACGCGGCGCCCCGGACGACTGCTGCGCTCGATGCGCTCGATGACAGGACGGCCTTCGTAATAGCGCAGCTTCAGAACCAACTGGCGCTTCGCGCCTTCGCCTTCTACAGCGACGGCATCGATGTAGCCTTCTTCCTTCAGCACCTCGGCTACCGCCGCCTTGATTTTCGAGGTCGGCATCGCCACGGAGGCTTTACCGGAGGTCTGGGCATTGCGGATTCGCGTCAACAAATCAGCGATGGGATCGGTCATGCTCATATCAGTAGCGCCCCGTTTACCAACTTGCCTTGGACAGACCCGGAAGATCGCCGCGCATCGTTGCCTCGCGCAGCTTGTTCCGGCTGAGGCCGAATTTGCGATAGAAACCGTGCGGCCTTCCGCTAACCGCGCAACGATTGCGCAGTCGCACCGGCGATGCATCGCGCGGCAGCGCCTGGAGACGCGCCATAGCGGTCATCTTCTCGTCGTCGCTCGACTTCGGGCTGCGGATAATTTCCTTCAGCTCGGCCCGCTTGGCGGCGTACTTCTTCACCGTCTTGCGCCGTCGCGACTCTCTTTCCAGCATCGATTTCTTAGCCATGCCTGTCCTCGTTTACTTTCTGAACGGAAAGTTGAACGCCTGTAACAGCGCCCGGCCTTCCTCGTCATTCTTGGCACTCGTCGTGATCGTGATATCGAGCCCGCGGATTACATCGATCTTGTCGTAATCGATCTCCGGAAAAATTATCTGCTCTTTCACGCCGAGGCTATAGTTTCCACGCCCGTCGAACGCCTTGGCACTGAGTCCGCGAAAGTCACGCACACGCGGAATCGCGACGTTGATCAGACGATCAAGAAATTCGTACATCCGCTCGCGCCGCAGCGTCACCTTGCAACCAACCGGAGACCCTTCGCGAAGCTTGAACGCCGCAACCGATTTCCGTGCCAGCGTCATCAACGGCTTCTGCCCCGCGATTTTCGTCATATCGCCAATCGCGTTGTCGATAATCTTGCGGTCCGCCAGCGCCTCACCCACGCCCATGTTGAGCGTGATCTTCTCAATCCGCGGCAATTGCATCTCGTTGGCGTAGCCGAGCTGCTCCTTCAACTGAGGGACGACCTGGTCGCGATAAAATTCCTGCAGTCTGGACATGATCCTCTAATCCTCAGACGTCAACGACTTCGTTGTCAGACTTGTAGACTCTGACCTTGCGGCCATCATCCAGTGTCTTGAAACCCACCCGGTCGCCCTTTTTCAGCACCGGATTCCAAAGCATCACATTCGATGCATCCAGCGGCATCTCGATTTCCACGATTCCGCCAGCAACACCTGCGTTCGGGTTCGGCTTCTGATGCTTTTTCGCAATATTGATGTTTTCGACGACGATTCGCTCGTCGTCGAGCACCCGGACGACGGTACCGCGGCGACCTTTGTCACGGCCGGCAATCACGACAACTTCGTCACCTTTTCTGATTCTCTGCATGACCCACCTCGCCCTTACAGCACTTCCGGCGCCAGGGAAATGATCTTCATAAAATTGCCAGTCCGCAGCTCGCGGGTAACCGGCCCGAAAATACGGGTGCCGATCGGCTCGAACCGTGCGGTCAGCAGAACCGCGGCATTCCCGTCGAAGCGGATCAACGAACCGTCCGCACGGCGTACGCCCTTTCGCGTGCGCACCACGACGGCATTGTAGATCTCGCCTTTCTTGACCTTGCCGCGCGGGATCGCGTCCTTGACGCTCACCTTGATGATGTCACCGACTCCGGCGTAACGACGCTTCGAGCCACCCAGCACCTTGATGCACTGGAGGCGACGCGCCCCGCTGTTGTCCGCGGCATCCAGAACTGTCTGCATCTGAATCATGGTCGTGTTTCCAACTTGCTCTTTAAGAAAACGGTGCCCGCGCCTAGTCGCGCGACGGTCCCCGCTCCACAATATTGACCACCTGCCAGGCTTTACGCTTGGACATGGGGCGACATTCAGCAATGGCGACCGTATCGCCCTGCCGGCATTCGTTACTTTCGTCGTGCGCCAGCAACTTGGTGGTGCGGCGGATGTACTTGCCGTACATCGGGTGCTTCACGAGGCGTTCGATGGAGACGGACACTGTCTTGTCCATCTTGTTCGACACGACCCGACCGGTAACGGTGCGCTGCGTGCGCTGTTCCTGCTTCTCACTCATGACGTCTCACCTGGCTGACGCGCCAACTCGCTGATTACCGTTTTCACACGGGCTATGTCCTTGCGAACCTTGCCGAACTGATCCGGCCGCGCCAGCTGGCCAGTGGCCTTTTGCATGCGCAAATTGAATTGCTCTTTGCGCAACGAGAGGAGTTCCTCCTCGAGCTCCGCTACCGACTTGTTTCTCAGCTCACTCGCCTTCATCACATCACCTGTCGCGTCACGAACATCGTGGCGACCGGCAGTTTCGCCGCCGCCAGGCGGAACGCCTCGCGAGCCACCTCTTCTGACACGCCTTCGATTTCATACAGCACGCGCCCCGGCTGTATCTGGGCCACCCAGTATTCGACGTTACCCTTACCCTTGCCCTGGCGAACTTCCAGCGGCTTGGTGGTAATCGGCTTGTCCGGGAAAATGCGAATCCAGATCTTGCCGCCACGTTTGACATGACGGGTCATCGCCCGTCGGGCTGCCTCGATCTGGCGCGCCGTTATGCGCCCGCGCCCGACCGCCTTGAGTCCGTATTCTCCAAACGACACCGAGCCACCGCGCACTGCAAGACCGCGATTGCGACCCTTCATCTGCTTGCGGAACTTGGTTCTTTTCGGCTGCAACATCCCGCTAACTCCTAACTTGCCTGCTGCTCAGCCTTGTCGGCAGCAGCCTCGGGCCTGTCGAATTTCTCGCCCTTGAAAATCCAGACCTTGATGCCAATGACACCATAGGTCGTCTGCGCTTCGGCAAACCCGTAATCGATGTCGGCACGCAACGTGTGCAACGGCACTCGCCCTTCGCGATACCACTCTGAACGCGCGATTTCCGCGCCGTTCAGGCGTCCACCGACCCGGACCTTCACGCCCTGGGCACCGATACGCATCGTATTGGTCACAGCGCGCTTCATGGCGCGACGGAACATCACACGCCGGACCAGCTGCTGGGCGATACCCTCCGCGACCAGCTGCGCATCGAGCTCCGGCTTGCGAATCTCGGCAATGTTGATGCGCACGTCGCCAAGCGGCATACCCATCATCCTGGCGACATCACCGCGCAGTCGCTCGATGTCTTCGCCCTTCTTACCGATCACGATGCCCGGCCGCGCCGTATGTATCGTGATGTGCGCTTTCTTGGCTGGTCGCTCGATCCCGATCTTGCTGACCGAAGCATCGGAAAGCCGCTTCTTCAGGAACTCGCGAATCTTCCAGTCCGTTGCGACGTACTCGGGGTAGTTTTGCGAATCCGCAAACCATTTCGACTGCCAATCATGTGTGATTCCCAGTCGGATCCCGATCGGATGTACTTTCTGACCCATTACGGCTCCTCGCGCCTACTCGTCCGAGACCTTGACGGTGATATGACTGTTGCGCTTGATGATGCGCGTGCCACGGCCCTTCGCCCGCGCACGAAACCGTCGAAACGACGGCGCCTCATCGACGTAGACGGAGCTGATCTTCAGCTCGTCAACGTCCGCACCATGATTATGCTCGGCGTTGGCAATTGCCGACTCGAGCACCTTCTTGACGATACGAGCACCCTTTTTCGGACTGAATGCCAACGTCTGCAGCGCTTTCGCCACCGACTGGCCCCGAACCAGATCCGCCACGAGCCGGCATTTCTGCGGCGAAATCCTGGCGTATCTGAGCTGTGCAGCCACTTCCATCGTCATCTCTCCTACCTCGCCTTGCGGTCCGCCGCATGCCCGCGAAATGTGCGGGTAATTGCGAACTCGCCGAGCTTGTGCCCCACCATGTTCTCAGAGATCAGTACAGGAACATGCTGGCGACCGTTGTGCACGGCAATGGTCAGCCCGACCATGTCCGGCAAAATCATCGAGCGCCGCGACCAGGTTTTGATCGGCCGCCTGTCGTTGTTTTCCGCCGCCTTGATCACCTTGTTCATAAGGTGAGCATCGACGAATGGCCCTTTCTTAACCGAACGTGGCACAGCTGCTACCTCTCAAATCACTTTCTGTTGCGGCGCCGGACGATCAAACCGTCAGTGCGCTTGTTATTGCGGGTGCGATAACCCTTGGTCGGCGTACCCCACGGAGATACCGGGTGACGACCGCCCGACGTACGGCCTTCGCCGCCACCGTGCGGATGATCGACCGGGTTCATCGCGACACCACGTACCGTGGGTCGAACGCCACGCCAGCGCTTGGCGCCGGCCTTGCCGAGTTTCTGCAGGTTATGCTCGAAATTACCGACTTCACCAATCGTCGCGCGACATGTGATGTGGACCTTGCGCATCTCGCCGGAGCGAAGCCGCAGAGTTGCATACTGACCCTCGCGCGCCACCAACTGCGCCGAACCGCCAGCACTGCGGACAATCTGCCCACCTTTGCCGGGCTTCAATTCGACGTTGTGAACAAGCGTACCGACCGGGATACTGCGCAAAGCCATCGCATTGCCCGGCTTTATTGGCGCCTCGCTGCCCGCCATGATCGGATCGCCCGCTTTCATGCCACGCGGAGCAAGGATGTAGCGGCGTTCGCCGTCCGCGTACAACACCAGAGCAAGATTGGCGCTGCGATTGGGATCGTGCTCGATTCGCTCAATACGACCAGGCACGCCATCCTTGTTCCGACGGAAATCAATCTGCCGGTAACGACGTTTGTGACCACCGCCACGGTGGCGCACGGTAATGCGGCCGAGATTATTACGACCACCGCTGCTGGAGCCTTTCTCCACCAACGCCGCATGCGGTTCACCCTTATGCAGATCGGGACGCTTGATCTGAACGACGAAGCGGCGTCCTGCAGAAGTCGGTTTGGTTTTGATTACCTTTGCCATCGCTGATTCTCTTTACTCGTAGCGCCGGGTATTAGTCACCGCCGAGGAAATCAATGTCCTGACCTGCCTTCAAACGAACGTAGGCCTTTTTCCAGTCCGAGCGCTTGCCCATCGTCCGGCCAAAGCGCTTTTGCTTACCGCCCTGGTTGAGGATCTGAACCCCCTCAACCTCGACCTCGAACATCATCTCTACAGCACGCCGCACCTCGGTCTTGCTGGCATCGCGGCGCACGCGGAAAACAATCTGGTTGTGATCATCGGCGACAGTGGTGCTCTTTTCCGAAACATGCGGCCCGAGCAGAACCGTCATAAGTCTCTCGCGGTTCATACCAGTTTCTCCTCAAGCAACTTCACCGCCGGGACGGTCATGATCACGTTGTCGTAACGGATCAGGCTTACCGGATCGACCGCCGTCACTTCGAGCACCTCGACATGCGGCAGATTGCGCGCGGCCAGATACAAAGACTCGTCAAACGCCTCCACCACAATCAACGCGGATTTGACTTCGAGCTCTTTGAGCCGAGTCGCGACCAGTTTCGTCTTTGGCGCCTCTACAGCAAACTGATCGACAACTTTCAGACGATCCTGCCGAATCAGTTCGGACATCACAGCGCGAATCGCAGCGCGGTACATCTTGCGGTTGACCTTCTGCCCGTGGTCTCGCGGCTGCGCGGCGAATGTGCGACCGCCTCCAACCCAAATCGGGCTGCGGATCGTGCCGGCGCGCGCCCGTCCGGTGCCTTTCTGCCGCCACGGCTTGGCGCCACCGCCACGAACCTGGGCGCGCGACTTCTGCGCCTTCGTTCCGGCGCGGCCGCCCGACAGATAGGCCGTTACGACCTGGTGCACCAGGGCTTCATTAAATTCACTGCCAAATGCGGTTTCCGACACCTCGAGGGAGGCATCGCCGCCGGTGGCACCAACAACTGTCAATGTCTTGGCCATGCTCGTTGGTCCCCCTCGCCTTAGGCCCTGGCCTTAACGGCCGGACGCACGATGACATCGGCGCCGCGCGCACCCGGAACGGCTCCCTTGACCAGGAGCAGATTGCGCTCCTGATCCACGCGCACGATTTCCAGGTTTATGTTTGTGGTGCGGGCATTGCCGAGATGACCCGACATCTTCTTACCCTTGAACACGCGGCCAGGCGTCTGGTTCTGGCCGATTGAGCCCGGCACACGATGCGACAACGAGTTGCCGTGAGTGTTGTCCTGACCACGGAAATTGTGGCGCTTGATCGTGCCGGCAAAGCCCTTGCCGATAGAGGTCCCGGCAACGTCGACTTTCTGACCGGGCTCGAAAAGCTCAACCGTCAGCTCGCCGCCTGGCGCAAGGTCCGCGCCCTCATCGCCTTCAAAACGGAACTCCCAGAGCCCGCGACCCGCTTCCACCCCGGCTTTGGCGAAATGGCCAGCCTCGGATTTGGTGAGCCTCGAGAGTTTGCGCGAGCCGGTGGTTACCTGGACGCCACGGTAACCGTCACGCTCGGCATCGCGAACCAGCGTGATACGGTTGGGAAGCGCTTCGATCACCGTCACCGGGATCGACTGCCCATCGTCCGTAAATACTCGCGTCATGCCGCACTTGCGGCCGACCAAGCCGATAGCCATGTTGTCTGTCCTCTTTACACCGCACCGACTTCGATTGGCCGGCGCTGACTCATGCTTAAACCCACCGTCGATCGCAGCGCGCTGGCCACTTTCGGGGAGGGGGAACGGCAAGACAGACCCGGCGCTGATCACATTGTGATCGCCGCCTGAAGCGGCCTGTCCTGACATGGAAACTCAAGGCCCGGCACGAGTTTTCCCGCACCGGGCCATAAAGAGCCGAAAATTATAGCAGGTTTTGCGTCTAGTTCAACTTAATCTGAACGTCCACGCCTGCGGGCAATTCGAGCTTCATCAGCGCGTCCACGGTCTTGTCCGTGGGCTCCATGATTTCCATCAGGCGCTTGTGCGTGCGCAGCTCGTACTGGTCGCGTGCATCCTTGTTTACGTGCGGCGAAATCAGGACAGTGAAACGCTCCATCTTCGTTGGCAGTGGCACCGGTCCCCGCACCTGCGCGCCAGTACGGCGTGCCGTGTCGACAATTTCCCGCGCCGACTTGTCGATCAGACGATGATCGAAAGCCTTGAGCCTGATTCGAATATTCTGGTTTGTCGCCATTTCCTGGTACCGCTAATAGTAAGTTGGCGCCCGGGACAAACCCCGGACGCCCGGTTCAAATTACTCGATGATTTTGGCGACGACGCCGGCGCCGACGGTGCGACCACCCTCGCGGATCGCGAACCGCAGTCCGTCCTCCATCGCGATCGGGGCAATC
>PKUM01000105.1 GCA_002868855.1 Chromatiales bacterium
CACGGAGCGCCCTGCTTTTCATCGATCTCGACCAGTTCAAATACATCAACGATACGCTCGGTCATGCCGCGGGCGATCGCTTGCTGATTCAGGCTGCGCGACGGCTCGAAAGTACGGTGCGCAAAAACGACCTGGTGTCCCGCTTCGGCGGCGATGAGTTCACTATCCTGCTGCGCGATCTCGAGCGTGCCGACGTCGAGTCAATCTGCGAAGCGCTGGTGCAGAACATGCGCGACCACCTGTTCGTCGAGAACGGTCACTCGTTCAGCATTCCGTGCAGCATCGGCGTCACAATGATCGACTCGAACCGGTTCAGCCCCGCCGAACTGATGGCGCAGGCAGATATGGCGTGTCACGACGCGAAGGCGCGCGGGCGCAACCGGTTCAATTTTTACGAAGCTTCGGGCCAGGACCAGCAACAAATGGAGGCCGATATCGGCTGGTCGCAAAAGATCCAGAAAGCGCTCGCGGACGACGCCCTGGTCGTGCATTTTCAGCCGATCGTCGATCTCGAGCGCGGCGAGCCAAGCCACTACGAAGTTCTGCTGCGCCTTCCTGACGAAACCGGCGAACTGGTTCCGCCAGACGCATTTCTGCCTGCCGCCAATCGCTTCGGCTTGATGGTGGATATCGATCGTTGGGTAATTCGCAACGCACTCGAACGGCTGGCCGGGGTGCGCACCCGGTACGGCGATATTCGCTTCACGCTGAATGTCTCCGGCAACATTTTCGAAGACACCGATCTGCTCGGCTATATCCAGGAGCATTTGCAAAAGAACAATCTGTCACCGGATTCATTGATCCTCGAGATTACCGAGCAAATAGCGGTGCGCAACATGATCAATGCCACCGAGCAAATGCAAGAACTGATCGAACTCGGCTGCAAGTTTGCGATCGACGACTTTGGCGCAGGCTACAGTTCGTTCGACTATCTGAAGAGCCTGCCGGTCGATTACATCAAGATCGACGGCGCTTTCATTCGAGACATCTGCGAAGACGTCATCGATCAGACAATCGTCCGCTCGATATGCGAAATCGCGAGAGCGTCCGGCAAACAGACGATTGCGGAATACGTGCAGGATGCGGCGACGCTGGATTTGCTCGGCGAACTCGGCGTCGACTATGCACAGGGTTTTCACATCGGCAAACCTTCGCCGCGGCTGCGCCGTGAGCCGGTATCGCTGACTCGGGGCCGGTCGCGGAAGAGCCGCAAAAAGGCCGGCTAAGCGGCGGTAGATAATGGCATCCGGCCGAGGCCGGCGCGCCAACGGTTTATCGGTTGCAGCCCGAATTCAGTCAGCGAACTGGGTGCGCATGATCGGACTCGTCACAATCCGCCAGATAAATTTGGGCCACAGCGTCCAGCTGGCGGCAGTCGACTCCACCTGTTCGAGCATCTCGTCCAGCGCGGCACGATCGTAAACCACGCCCGCGAGAACCACGGTATTGACCTGGCGTGCGGCAGCGATGTTTTCGAGGGGATTCGCATCGAGCAGCACGATGTCGGCGCGCGCGCCCGGCGCAATCAATCCTGCCTCGCCATCGAGGCCGAGAAAACGTGCCGGCATGATCGTGGCTGCGCGCAACGCCTCGAGCGGCGCCATTCCGGCGGAAACGAAATGGCCGAGTTCGTCGTGCAGCGCGCTCCCCGGAAAAGCAAAACTGTCCGGACTATCGGTACCGGCAAGGACCGTCACCCCGGCACGATGAGCAACGCCGGTTTGCTCGATACCGAACTCATAGAATGTCCGGTAGCTCTTCATCCCTTCGGGCCCCGCCCTGGCTGCCATGGCCGCGGCGTCCTCGGCCCACATCAAACGCAACGGCGCCGGAATAAACCTGAGCCGCGGGTCGGAAAGATAATCGGGATCGGTAGCGAATGCATCGAGCTTGCGGGTCGTATGCGTCGGCACGTAGGCCGCTCCCGCGGCGATCATCGCCGTATGCAACCGCGTACACAGCACGGCATCGTGTCCGGCGACCATCTTCCGCCGTAACTCATCGTTGTACACAGCGCGCGGATCGGCCGACTCGCGTAACGCCACCATTCCAGGATAGCAGTCCCAGATGAACAGAAACGCATGTTCGATACTGCGTTGGCCCGCGGCGACGGCCTCGAGACCGCTGACCGCCAGCGGAACATGGCCGGCGAGATACATTCCGCTGCCGCGCGCCGCTTCGGCCAGGGCGAAAAAACCGGCCCGTGGCAGCTCGGTATAGGGTTTCAGAAAATCTAAGCCGCGCGCGGCGTCAAACGCGGCACGGGTTTGCGCATCTTCCGCGGTGGCAGCGCCAAGGGCGGGATCGAAACCGCCCGGAATTTCACTTCCCCCGTTTATCGCGAGGCTCGTAATCGAGTCGTAACGCGGCCCCACCATTGTCCCGGCTCCGACCGCCGCATTCCATGCCCGCTTGTCGCCGGCGCAGGCGACCCACGCGTCCCCCTCACCGAGACAGCCACCCATGTCACGGACAGCGGTTACGCCGGCGGATACAAACAGCGGATGGGTAAGCGCCGGCGCCATGCGCACGCTGTGGACATGCATGTCGAACAATCCCGGGATCGCAAACCGACCGGCTGCATCGACTACCCGGGCGCCGTCCGCCGCGAGGCCCTGACCAACTGCAACGATCACGCCGTCCTCGACGAGGATATCCTGCCCCGGCCGCAGCGCGCCGTTGACGACATCGACGACGTCGACGTCGCGAATCACCAGGCGCGCGAATTTTTCTCCGGGTTTCGGCAGGGGCAGCGGCCACATCACGCCAACCGCGAATCCTGCCGCGGCAACTCCGAACAGCACCGCAAGCCAACCCAGTATCCCGATTATCCAATCTCTCATTATCGCGATTGTACGGAGATTGCCGCCAGGAGCGATCCGCAATCCGCTGCCGCGCTCCCCTGAACGGACCCGCCGGGTTCCAGCGGCAGCGCGATTTTTGCAGCCGGACAGTAACCGAACGGCGGCAGCAATCGGGCTACAATGGAGACGTCCGTCCGCGCACTCAGGAGCATGATGACCGAGACCACCGCTTCCCCCGTTCCGGGAATCGCGCGATCCGAGATGCCGTTGTGGTTCGGAATCGTCACGACACTGGTACTGATGAGCATCGGCGCGAACTGGTTCGCCGACCTCTCGGATCCTGTGGTCTATTTCGTGCTTTTCGCCTGGTTGTTTGCGGTCATGCTATGGCTCTCGTTCGCGGTGGTCCGGCATGCCGACTGTCTTGCAATAAAGCTGGGTGAGCCCTATGGAACCCTGATCCTGACGGTGTCCGTTATCAGTATCGAGGTCATCATGATCGCCGCGGTAATGCTTACCGGCGACAAGAGTCCGACGCTCGGACGTGACACGTTATTCTCGGTAGTGATGATCGTGCTGAACGGCCTGCTCGGTCTGACCCTGCTTATCGGAGCACTCAAATACAAGGAACAGAGTTACAACCTGCAGGGTGCGAGCGCGTACGTCGGCGTGTTGTTACCGATGGCGGGGCTCGGTCTGATCCTTCCGCGCTTCATGACGTCGGCGCCGGGCGGGCAGGTCTCCACGTTGCAGGCGGTCTACCTGCTGATAACGTCGCTTGCGTTGTACGGTGCGTTCCTCGGTATTCAGATGACCCGCCACCGCGGCTATTTCCGGCAACCGGAGACCGCGCTGGATGGCGACACGGGCCACGCTCACCAAGGCCTGGTCATTCGTTCGATCAGGTTTCATGCGGTTCTGCTGCCACTGACGATGCTGCCTATAGTCCTGCTGTCGAAAAAGATGGCGGTACTGGTCGACCATGGCATCGGCAGTCTCGGAGCGCCGCTTGCGCTCGGCGGCTTCTTCGTAGCGATCCTGGTGCTGACACCGGAGGCCGTGGCCGCAGTAAAAGCCGCGTTGGCAAACCAGCTGCAAAGGACGATCAACATTGCGCTCGGCTCGGCACTGGCGACCATCGGCCTGACGATCCCGGCGGTACTCGCAATCGGCCTGGTCACCGGCATGACGATCGAACTCGGCCTGGAAGAGCCCGAGTTATACCTGCTTCTGATCACACTGCTGTGTGCAATCCACAACCTCAACAGCCAACGCACCAACGTGATGCATGGCATCGTGCACCTGGTGCTGTTTTTTACCTATGTCATTTTAATTTTTGACTGAGCACCACGCTCGCGAGCGATCCGCCGCCACGGATGACCTCCGCGGCCATATTCGCCGCGACGGCGGGACGGGTCGCGATTCGTCGCAACGGGCATCGCAATATTCGACTTATCTAATCAAGAAAAAATTGAACAATAAGTATTTACGACGATCGCCCCGCCAGAAGTACGGATCGTACAACCCCGCGGCATTGGCTAGAATCTGCTCAACGCTGCGCCCACCGGGCAAAACAACACCAGATAAAGTCACATTACGCGACTAAACATTATTGAAATTGACCCGGCGAGGGCGCAGCGAAATTCTCGCCCCGATCCCGATCGAGACGCTCCCTGCTCAGTGGCGCTACGCGTCGTCGGCGCAGCGAACAAGTGCTCGCCAGCAGCCGAACCCGCGCTCCGATGTTCACAAACCCGCGCGGCGCGCTGATTGATTGCGTGGTTCTACAAACGCCGGACTTTCGACAATACCGTTTCGACTGCGCTGCCGGACACGCCAATCCATGAAGATAGTTCGGCCTCGAACCCGTCGGAGCGTGGTGCGACGATAACGGCCGCGCCCTGATATCGAGCAGATTGGCGGCCAGCGAAACCGGGATCTGATTGCAACACCAGCGGCCGACGTAAGCTTGCCCGAACGCGCTGGCTGCGGCGCGGCGGTCGGCGATCAGCTAGACTTGGACTAATTCCGCTCGCCGACAGCGGGGTACTTACGCAACCACCTGTAAAAAACTGCGCTCGCAACCCGCACCGATTCCGGGCTGAAAGCCCGATTCCGGCGGCAGCGTGAGATTTCGGAGACCCACGGTGTGGACAGATGCTGATTGAGCGTGCAATGACGGCGGTGCTGCGCCGGCTGGATCGAAAGTACACGCGCCTGGAGCAAATCGGTCACGTTATAGACATTCCGAAGGGCGATCCCGAAAAGCACCTGATGCTCTATTTGCATGTGCCGTTTTGTGTCGTGCTGTGCCCGTTCTGTTCGTTTCACCGTGTACGCTACAAAAAGGATCGGGCAAAACAATATTTCAGTACCCTGCGCAAAGAAATCCGGCTTGCCCATGACGCCGGTTTCCGTTTCGGTGAAATCTATGTCGGCGGCGGCACACCTACCTGCAATGTTGCCGAACTGGCCGAGACGCTGGAACTGGCACAACGGCTCAACCCGATCCGGCAGGTGTCGATAGAAACCAACCCTGACGACCTCGTAATGGACGAATTGAAAATCCTGCGCGATGCCGGCGTCAATCGCCTGTCGGTCGGAGTACAGAGTCTCGAGGACAAGTTGCTTCACGAGATGGAGCGACAGGAGAAGTACGGCAACAGCGCCGAGATCCGCGAACGTCTCGCAATGACACAGGGCATATTCGACACGCTCAATGTCGATCTGATTTTCAACCTGCCGCACCAGAGCCTGGACTCGGTGATGCGCGACGTGGACATCCTGACCCGCGAGATCGAGGTCGACCAGATCTCCTGTTATCCGCTGATGGGCGCGACCACGACGACGCTCAGAATGAAACGGGAGATGGGAAACGTAACTTACAACCGAGAGCGGGTCTTTTACGAGGCAATCCTCGATCGTCTGCCCGAAACCTACCAACCCAGTTCGGCATGGTGTTTCTCAAAACACCAGAGCCTCATCGACGAATACATCATCGAACATGAAGACTATGTCGGCCTCGGCAGCGGCGCGATGAGCTACCTCGGCGGGACGTTGTACGCTGCCTCGTTTTCGATCAATCGTTATATTCGCCTGGTTGAGGCAGGACATTCCGGCATTACCCGGATGTCCCGCTTCAGCGATAAAGACCAGATGCGGTACAACTTCCTGATGACGTTTTTCGGTCTGAAGGTCAACAAGGCGCAGATGGAAAAGCGCTGGGATGGCCGGTTCGAGAAAACTCTCTGGCAGGAATTCGCGGCGTTCAAACTGGTCGGCGCAATTCGCGACGACGGTGAGAACTGGATCCTCACTCGCAAGGGCATGTATTACTGGGTGCTGATGATGCGCGAGTTCTTCATCGCGGTTTCCAATTTCCGCGACCTGATGCGGCTGGGCATAAAAAGCGAGCTCGATCCCGAAGACCTGGAAGAGTTGTCGAAATCAGCAACTTTGCTTGCAAAGGCGGGCAAGTAGCGGCTGGCGGTTTCGACCCGACGCTGTATTCCGATATTGATGCTCCGCCGGGCCGGCATGACAAAACTAGCGGATTCGGCCGCGACCGGCTGCGAACCGGGCACAGATAATCTCCGCGACGCGGAGCACCAGACCTTCATCAGTCCGCTACCCGCACCGCCGCCGCGGCTGACGACACCCTGGTGAGGCAAATCCGGTAAGCGTGACCGCGTCACCGGCAATGCTGCGTGCGTTTATACTGCACGCGAATGTCGCTTATACCGTCGCATCGGAATTCCGCGGCAATGGTCGCAGCCTCCGGCCCGTTCCCGAGTTTCCGCTCCAAAGGATTTGGCGTGTACGCAGTTTCGACAAGAATGACCTTTCTGCTGATGACTTTATTGCTTTTGCTCGTTCCCGGCACAGTTTCGGGCCAGGACGAAGCGGAGCAGGCGGATACTCCGGCTGTCGCGATTGCGATCGAAGATGTTCCCCAGCAGGCGGTCCATACAGTCACACTGCTCGAGTCGCTCGCACCGGGACCGGAAGTCGATGCCCAGATCGCGCAATTGTCAGCCAAGGCAAATGACCTGCTCATCAGCATTGATCTGCGCCTGAAAGACATCGTACAAGCACTCGAAAGCACGCCGAAGGTCCGCAATATGGGCGACTGGGAAGGCGAGCTTCGGAGCGCGCTGGTAACGCTGGAAGCGCTCGATGCGGAATTGGGCGGGCGCCTGGCCGAGGTCAGAGAGGCGCTGGAGACGGTGGATGCGCAAGATCGAAGATGGAGCGCAACCCGTGAGGCGGCGATTGCCGGCGACGCCTCCGAAGCCGTGATCGAGCGCATCGATGCAACGATCGCCTCCATCACCACGACCCGAAAGCAACTGACTGACGTGCGCGATGAACTCCTCGGCGTCCGCGACCGGTTGTTCGACCCGCGCGCGAACATCGATCGAACTCTGAAACGGCTCGAAACAAAGATCGATGGCCGGCTCGCGGACATTTTCAACCGTGACCAGGCCGCTGTCTGGAAAGCGGATCTGGTCGAGAGCGTAAGAAGCGAGATGCGCGAGGGCGGCTTCGACTCGATGAAGAAACGCGTCTCCCGTCTCAGCGAGTATGTCCGCGAGCATCGGGCCACCATTGCGTTCCAGGTCGCGTTGTTCCTGGTGCTGGCTGTCGTGCTGCGCGCCCTCGGATCGCGGGCGCGGCAAAAGGCGGCGGACGATTACGATCTTCGCGACGCGAGCCTGGTGTTCGCGCTGCCGACGTCGATGGCGCTGGTCATCGCACTGGGCCTGACCATCCAACTGCACCCCAACGCACCCTACCTGTTTCGTTGGGCCGTCTACACGGTGCTGGTCGTTCCAGCCGCAATAATCGTCAGTCGATTGATGTCGCCGGCGAACCGGCCAATTGTGTGGGCGATGGTCACCGCGTTTTTGATTGATCGGGTCCGCGATTTCCTCGATACGGTGCCGACGCTGGAACGCACGATCTTCCTGCTGGAACTGGTTGCCGGAGTGCTTTTTCTGCTGTGGTTGAGACGCCCCAGCCGGCTCGAGCACGTGCCTGCCGAGGTCATGGGTGAACCGCTGTTTAGGACCGTGCGGCGCCTTACCGGTGTCGCAATCGGCCTGTTCTCGATCGCGATCGTTGCCGAACTGATCGGTCTCGGCGATCTCGCTGACCTGATCGGCAGTGGCACGCTCAGAAGTGCGTATTCCGCGCTTTTCATTTATGCGCTGTTGAAAGTACTGCAAAGCGTGGTGGCCTATCTGCTGATACTGCCGCCGTTACGCTATCTCAACCTGATCAGCGACCATCGCCGCCGCATCCGGCGCCGTATCGACAAGCTGCTTGCCATTGTGGCGGCTCTGATCTGGGGCTACCTGACCCTGGATTTCTTTGGCCTGGCAACACCGGTGCGCAACCTCGTCACGAATTTCGTCAGCGCCGAACTCACGATCGGCGCCGTTGCGATCTCGCTCGGTGACGTTCTGGTGCTGGTCGCCACGATCTGGTTGTCATTCGCGCTGGCACGTTTCCTCGATTCCGTGCTGAACGAAGACGTGTTTCCACGGATCGATCTGCCACGCGGGGTACCGTATGCGATCTCCACGCTGACCCGCTATACGCTGATAGTCATAGGCTTCATGGTTGCGCTGGCCGCCGCCGGTATCGAACTCGGCAAACTGACGATCATCGCCGGCGGGCTCGGTGTCGGTATAGGCTTCGGTCTGCAAACCATCGTCAGCAATTTCGTCTCGGGGCTGATCCTGTTGTTCGAGCGTCCGCTCAAGGTGGGCGACGCCATTACCGTGAAGTCGCTTACCGGTGAGATTCGCAGTATCGGCATCAGGGCAAGCTCAATCCGCACGAGTGACGGCGCCGAAGTGATATTGCCGAATTCACAGCTCATCGCCGAAGCGGTCACGAACTGGACGTTCCGCGGCCGCCGCAGACGCATCGAGATTCAGGTAGGCGTCAAGGGTGGCGTTGCCGCCCAGGACATTATCGAACTGCTACAGAACGTCGGACGGCAACACAAATCGATACTCAACACACCGCCGCCAAACGCGGTACTCACCAAGTACAGCGAAAGCAGCCTCGATTTTCAGTTACAGGTGTGGATCGCGGAGTTTCGCGACGAAACAACCACTCGCAGCGAACTGATCGTC
>PKUM01000057.1 GCA_002868855.1 Chromatiales bacterium
GAATCTGGAAGAAATTCTCGTCGAAACCGAGCGTTCCGGCCGGCAGCCTGAACGCGTCGTCGAGGTCCGTGCCGAGGTCCGAGTATTGCCCACCGGTCAGCATCGCCAGATTGACGCCGTCACCGCCGACCAGGTCGTTGGTGGAAAAATAACTACCGACCGGCGGCAACGTCAGAGGCTCCCACTCGTACTGGTAGAAGCTCTCGAATGCAAAGGTCTCGGTCAGCGTGGCGGCGACCCACAGCATGCCCTGCGGCGATAATAAATCAATCGCCCGGCTCGCCGGCTGCAACGCAGCTGTTATGTTGATCGGATTGATTACATCGATACCGTCGCGGATAAAATTGGTTTCACCCCAATTGACTACCTGATCGCCAAGTCGGAAATTCACCGGTATGTCAGCTACGCGGAAACTACCGCTGATGTAGTGATCCAGCAGATCCGCATCCGAACCAAGCAGGTCGCGCCCGCTCGATGTCAGGTCGGTTCTCTCGCGCGACTGGTCCTCGATTTCGTAATCGTAACCGACGGCTCCGCGGGCATAAATCCCGATGCCGCCCCACAGCATCGTCAACTCGGCATTGCCGCGAAGCGCATTGGAAAAAATTCCGGTGTCGTAGTTTAGATTGCCGTCATCGTTATTGACGCGGGCGCCATCGCCTCCGTTCGCAGCCGCCACGAGGCTCTCATCAGTGTCTTCCACACGTATTCCGAGTCCGTAAGAGACGGTAAGGTCGAAAATGCCCTGGAGGTTACCAACCTGGAAATCCTGGGCTGGCGCCGCGCCGCTGGCGGCAAAGAACACCGCAGCCACCAGCACGCACGCGGATGGCGCGCTGAATCGGCGTTCTGAATTAATCCTGTGAGCTGTCACGATTAGTCGATCTTGCCGGCCCTGCTGCGGAGTAATCCTACACCAGTCTCGATCAGGCCGGCCGCAGCAACGGCGAAAACTATTCGATCCGGTCGAAGAACCGCAGGTCCATTTCCTCGGCCAGCGCACCGAGCATCGGCGGCACCAGGTCATCATGAAATGCGCCCCGCTGATGCGTCCCGAACGCCGCCTTATCGCGGACACGCGAATAGAAAATATGGGTATTCGGCTCATGGCGATGGCGCAGAAAATCGTCGACCACGGTATCCGGCTCGTGATCATGGGTCAGGACGAACGGCCTTTTCTGTAGTGCTTCGAACGGGTCTTTTCTTTCCGTTTTCACGATCAATTTTACGACAATGGTCTGTCCGCCTGCGTCGAACGAAATAGTCAGATTTGTTTTTCTACGTATATCGAGTGCTAACATCCAGGCTCAAAACCGGCGTCCGCAACAGCGCAGGAAGACCCGAGTGACCGAAACCCACTATCATTTTGTCGCGATGACCAAGGACATCGCCGCGGGCAAGAATAAGGCGTACATCGTCGAGGAACACGACATTCTCATCTGTCATTCGAAAGACGAGTTTTTCGCGGTGGAAAACCTCTGTTCTCACGCGATGGCGCCGCTCGAGGGCGGACGCCAACGCGCCTATCGGCTGATCTGCCCGTTGCATGGAGCATCATTTGATGTCCGTGACGGCAGCGTCAAGGGACAGCCCGCGTTCAAACCCATCCGAACCTACCCGCTGCGAGTCGTTGACGGCCGGATCGAAGTGGCGCTGAACGCCGAGGCGGCGCCCGACTGAAGCAAAAACGACCGCCGTGTAGTGGTCGCGCGGATCCGCGCCCGATCAGCCGCCTGCCGGTTTGCCGCCTTTGCAGTCCGTAGCGCCACGCCGCCGTCTCCCAGTCTTCGACGACATTGCCGCTGTGAGAAATCGGTTCGAAAAATCCACTGATGAATTCACTGCCCTGACCGCGGCCGTTTGTGTCGGCCCAAAAAAAGGCTGGCGGCAGCAACAAAAGAGCCGCCCGCGCAGACCAGGGTAATTACAATCAACGCATCGGGTTTCGCGGCCGGGAAATACCTCAGGGTGGTAACAGCCACCGCGCCAAACGTGAATTGCGCAAACGTGGAAAAACCGGACGCGCTGCCCGCCCGCTTCGGATCCAGGCTCACCGCACCAGCCATGGCACTCGAAATCACCAGCCCGGCCCCAAACGCCATTATCGACGCCGTGCCAAACAGGTCAGTAGCAACCCAGGATTCTCCGCCCAGGCGCCACACCGCAAGCAATGCACCGCTGATGTAAATTGTCGAGCCGATTACGATCAAGTGGTCGGTACTCAGCCGCGCGCCACTCTGGGCAACCAGCAGCGAGCCCGCAATAAAGAAGCCGAGCACCATTGCGGCCCAGGCGCCGTAGCCGGCCGCGCTCCCGTCGAGCGTCTGCACATAAAGAAACGGTGCCGCGCTCATGAACGCAAAGAAAAAGGCGCTGGCAAACGCCAACGCAAGCGTATAACGTCGAAACAGGGGCACCCCCAGCAATGCCGCAAACGGGCTGAAGATCCCGGTCAGCCCCGGCAAAGGCAGTGGCTCGCGCAGTGTCTCTTGCAGACGCGTGACCACTGAAACGATGAGTATCACGCCGAATAAACCGGAGACGACAAACAACCAGCGCCAGCCAAACCTGTCGGTAACAAGACCACCAATAAAAGGAGCGACAAGTGGTGTTGCCGCTGTGGATAGCATCAGAAAGGCAATGAATTGTTTCGCCTTGTCCTCGCGGTAAATATCGCGGCAAATCGCTCGTGCCAGAACAAGGCCGCTGGCACCGCCAACAGCCTGCATCACACGCCCGCCGATCACCGCCCCGATCGTGGGTGCCAGCGCACCGAGCGCCGACCCGACTACAAACAGACCACCCGCGGCGACAAGTACCGGCTTACGGCCGAAGCGATCGGCGAGCGGGCCGTAGATGAGCACCGCAATGGCAATGCCCACGGAACTCAGCGCTACCAGAGACTGCACTTTCGCGGCGGAAACCGAGAACGTCTGTTGTATTGCGGGTAGCGCCGGGATGATTATGTGTAGCGACAACGGGCTCAATGCGGAGAGAAAAAGCAACTGCAGCGTTGATACCGTGATCGTCGGTGATTGATTGGAACAGCGACTATGCATGCGTTAACGACGCTGGTCGAAGAGGAGTCCCGCCACCGCGCTCGCAATATTGAGTTTCTGGATATCGACCGCTCCACCGGCAAAACCCCAGCTGCAGGCGTCGCGCAGGCGTCGCTCCATCGGGCACTCGCGCGAATACCCATAGCCACCCATCCTTTGAACCGCATTGCTCGCGATAGCGCGCGCGGCTCGGTAAATCAACAGTCACGCCGGACACCCGTCCCAGCACCATGGTGGCATTACCGTAGCGTTCGAGGTCGAATGCCTCCATCAGTTTGCGGAATCCGCCGGCCGGCACGATCATGTTGTCGTGCGCGAACCGTCGCGCAGTCCTTTTGAGCTCAAGCTGTTCCGGTGTGCGCCTGAAATCCATTACATATTCTCCCGTTATTGTTGCCGGACGTGGTGGCCGGAGACGCGAAAACCAGACGCTTACGGTCGTTCAGGACTTGCCGATCATAACCAACGCTTTGAGACTCAAACAGCCCTGGTTTTTTTATTGCAGCGTCCCGGAGAGCTGCATCAGGCCCACGCCGAAACCAATTATCAGAAACTCGCAAACGTCAGGGTCCTCGACTTCGGCCGTTGCATTGCCGGCCCCTATCCCGCGATCCTGCCCGGTTATCCGGACGCGGGTATCATACGAATCGAGAGAATCGGCGGCAGCGAGGACCACTATATCGCGCCGGTCACCGCCTCCGGCGAGGGCGGCGTTTTTTTACAGGCCACATGCACCAACCCAGTATTGGTATCGACCTCGGCGATGCCAGGGCGCGAGGTCGTGGCCCGGGGGGCTGCAAGCGCCCGCGGCGGCGCCAATCTCGCAGCGGCACTTCTGCAGCGCCTCGGCCTCGACGACACACGCCCGTGCGAGGTCAGGCCCGTGGTTATCCTGGCGAGCCAGAGTTCGTGTGGCGATCGTGGCCCCGATGCCGGCAAGGTGGTTTCAATGGTGTCGGGCAGCCACTGTCCGGTGCAGCGTCTATCAGCGCCACGCCCGGCCGGCCAATCAATGCCGCAGCCCCGTACGTGGATCAGGCGCCGGCGAGGCGGGCCGCACTGATCGAACGCGAGCGCAGCGGCACCGGTCAGAAAATCAGCGCGACATGGTGAGCTGCCCGCACAAGCGAAGATGCCGTCGCCCAACGCCATGCCGCGGCGTTGCCGGCCGGCGCGATATTGTCGCCACAACAGGCCATCGACAATCCCTAGGTCACGGCGATGGGCTTGTCGCAGGAGGTCGATTTTCCCGGCGTGGGGCGTCCCGCCCCGGTGGCCGGACTGGCATTGCATTTTTCGCACAGCCCAACCGAAATACGCTCCGCGCCGCGGCGGCTCGGCGAGCACAGCGATGAAATTCTGCGCGAGCCTGGCTTCGACGATGACGAACGAATACGGCTGCGCCAATCCGGCATCATCGCGTAAGTGGACAAAGCTGGAGAGTCTAGAGCGGCGAAACCCGGTAACCGAGACGGGGAAAGTGAACGACAATGTCGCCCAACTCGCTATCCCGTCGCAGTACCGCAATAGTGAGTGGAGTAAGGCGGAGCAGTTCTCCTTCCACGACTCCGCGCCGCGAGAAATCGGCGGGCTCGACTGCCACTTTTGCCAGCGGCTGCAATCCGAGCGGATCATCCGCATCAATGTTGGTGGATAAATCGGGCTGGCCGAGTCTTGCCTCCGCCAGCGCCACGGCGGCGGTGATATCGGTTCTGATGCCTTCGCCAAGCGCAGCCACGCGTGCCTCCCATGGCGGCAGCGAATCAAACCTCGCCAGCAGTTTCTCGGTGACCGGCATCGCCGCCCGCGCAAACCACGGCACGCTGAACGCCTGGATATCGACCAGTCCCGGCTCGTCACCACTCAGAAAGGCGCGTCCGTCGGCCAGCTGATCCTCGAGCAGAGCGCAGTGCGCCCGCAACTGGGTGATCGCGTGACTCGCATCCTCGCTGATCCGGGCAAAGCTCAGGTGATCGAAGAGCGCCTCCCGGTCGGCGGCAAAAGCGTTATCCCAGGACGGTCCAACCAGATTGATCGCCATTTCCAGACCGGCCTGGAAAAAATCGTCGCCCCACTTCACCAGCGCATAATCGAGACCACGATTGTCAGCCGGGAACAAGGTCGGCCGCGGATGGCGCCGCTCGAGTTCGCGCGCAATCAGCTGAGTATCGATATAGACATCCGCGCCGGACTGCAATACCGGCGTGCCACGGTAGCCGCCAGTCAACCGGGTCAGATCGGGTTTCGGCATAATCATCGGCGTCTCGACCGAACGCCATGCAAGTTGTTTCAGCCCGAACATCCGCAACGCTTTCTGAGTAAACGGCGAGGCGTCGTAGTGGTGCAGTATCAGACCGGTCATCGAATCAATCTCCGTCGCGCGAAGTGTTATGGGATTCCAGACGGCGCTGCACTATCGCCCTTTCCTCGCGATCGTGGTCGACCAGTGCCGGTATCTTGTTATTGGGGCTGATCCGGAGAAACTCCGGCCTGAACTGATCGCCGCGGCCAATATCTACTTCCACCACGTTACATGGAAAACCACACTCCTCCAGCATGATCGCGACCTTCATGCCGTTCGGCGAAGGGAAATAAAAAAGATCAATCACGACGATACCGGCCAGGCGCGATGTCCGCTCGACGCCCTGATGACTGCGACGACGGCCATTCCTGATCGCTCAGGCACGTTCCACACGATAACCGATCCGCGGAAAATGCACCGTGACTTCCCCCACCCGCGGATCGGTACGCCGGATCGCGATCTCGTTCAGAGACAGTGTCACCAACTGGCCCGCAACCGGCACCTTGCCGTAGTCATCGGGAGTGACAGCCACGCGCTCGCCGGCGCGCAGGCCGAGTGGATCATCCGGATCGATGCCCTCACCGTGGCTCGGTTCGGCATCGCGGGCAATATCGAGCGCGGCCTCGGGATCGAGCTCCTGACGCTGGCCCTCGCCCATCTCCCGCATCCGCTCCTCCCAGGCATGCATGCAGCGAAACGGCGCAAACATGTCCTCGACCGGCGGAACGTTGGCACGCACCATCCAGATAACGAACCATGCGTTGATATCCGCCAGACCCGGCTCCTCACCCAGCACGAAACGCCTGCCGTCCGCCAATTGCCGGTCCACCAGGTCGGCATGCCCACGCAACTGCGCATAGAGGTGAGGAATGTCCTGATCCAGGCGATCGAAATCCATAAAGTTAAAAAAAGTCATGCGGTCTTTCAGTACGTCTTCGGGGATGTCTGCATTCACACCCATCGACAGCGCTGCGCCGGACTCGAAAAACGCCTTGTCGCTCCACTCCGACAAAGCCCACACAAGGCCTTCGTTACCGCTGGGAAACAACGTCGGTTTCGGAACCCGCAAATCTATCTCACGCAGGATTCGCCGCGAATCACAGAAAATATCGGCACCAATCTGCAGCACCGGCGTTTTGCGGTAACCGCCGGTCAGCGGCATTAACGCGGGTTTCGGCATGATCATAGGGATTTGAACGGATTGCCACTCAATACTCTTGAGCCCAAAGACCTTGCGCGCTTTCTCGGCAAATGGGGAGATATCGAAGTGATGCAAAATGAACTGGCTCATTGGAGTGTCTCCATCGTTCTGCTTAGTCGGACACCGCGCCCGGATCGGTCATGGTGAAAAAACCCGGCGGGAGGTTAATCTTGTTGCGCAAATGGACACGCGCCAAAGCGGCTCTTCCTACGCGCTGGATAGCCAGCACAAAGGCCGCCGTTCGCATATCTACGTTAAATTGCGTCGCGGTTGCACTAACAGCGGCGAAAGCCTTGCACATGATCTTGTCGAGTTCCGAATTTATGCGCTCCAGTTCCCAGCGGAACTGCTGGATGTTCTGCACCCATTCGAAATAACTGACGGTAACCCCGCCGGCGTTGGCAAGAATATCGGGAACGATGGTAACCCCACGCTTGTGCAGTACCTCGTCCGCAACAGGCGTGGTTGGGCCGTTCGCACCCTCGACAATGATGCTGGCGCGAACGTCGTCAACATTGTCTTCGGTAATCGCCTCCTCGAGCGCCGCCGGGATCAATACGTCACAGTCCCAGCCGATGATGTCGGTATTTACAAATTCATCACCGCCGGCGAAACCCTTCACCGTGCGATGCTGCGTCGCCCACGCGGCGAGTGCCGGGACATCGAGGCCGGCCGGATTGGCAACACCGCCCAGGTGATCGGCGACAGCGACGATCTTTGCGCCACGCTCCGCTATCAGCAAAGCAGCATGACTGCCGACATTGCCAAAACCCTGGATCGCAACGGTCAACCCGTCGAACGATCTGCCCAGGGTCTTCAGGGTCTCGGCCAACGACACCATTACGCCACGGCCGGTTGCACCGGCGCGGCCCGGGGATCCGAACAGGTGCAGGGGCTTGCCGGTTACCACCGCCGGAGAGAATCCCTCGTACTTTGAGTATTCGTCCATGATCCAGCCCATAATCTCGGCATTGGTGTTGACGTCAGGTGCCGGAATATCGACGGTCGGCCCGATCACGTCCTTGATTTGCCCGACGAAACTTCGCGTCACCCCGTCGAGCTCGGACTGGCTCATCTGCGCCGGGTCACAGTTAATCCCGCCCTTGGCTCCGCCGTAAGGAATGTCCACGACCGCCGTCTTCCAGGTCATCAGGCTAGCCAGTGCCACCGCGTGATCCTCGTCGACGGTCGGGTGATAACGCAGCCCGCCTTTCATCGGGCCGCGAGCTCTGTTGTGCTGAACCCGGAAGCCAAGGTGATGCAGCAAGGAACCGTCGTCGGCCTCGGTCACAAGTTCCACTTTTACGACTCGCATCGGAGTCAGCAGGATCTGCCGGATTCTGTCGGACAATTCGAGCGTATCCGCGGCCTTGCTGAAATAGTACCGGCTCTCCTCAAGCATCATATTCTCCCGATCCAGATTGAGATGTGTGAAACGCAGACGTTTAGCCGACCTGCTCACCGCCGTCGCGCTTCGAGATAGGGCGCCGTCCGCTGAAAAGACTCCGCGCACACTATCGACCACCCATCCTAATCAATACGCTACGGCGCGCGATATCGGCAATTTCCGAACCGTCAGAAGGTTCGCTTGCCGTGTTTCAAGCGTAACAGGCGCTACCAAAACAAACAGTCAAGCTTGTTTCTTTTTGTTCCGGCGCACCCTGAAGTTAGCTCTCCCCAACAATTCGGAGACGCCGCTGCCACACCCTGGCACCGCGTCGCTTTTGACTCACGGCAGAGGCAGTTATGGACACACAGACCATCGAGCGATACAAGGCCGGAATGGAGTACGAACGGAGCCCAAACGGCGCGCCTGAGGGATTCCCGGAACTGCCGTTGCTGCCAGGCGGGCCTGAGCGGATAGCGAAGCGGCATCGCGTAATCACGCACAGCGCGAAACACGGATTTGTGCGGTCCCCGGATCACGCGCGAGCCACGCCAGCGGGCCGCGCGGACCGACAATCCGGGACATCGGAGACCCGTGCGACACCGTCGTTCCCAAGCCATGGCCAGCGCGGATCGCCAGGTACCCTCTGCCTGAGAATATCCGCGCCCGCAACAACGATCGCCTCGCGCGTTACGGCACGGCCTTTACGCTGCTCAGAACCCGGTTGCGCAGCACGCCAATGCCCTCCACCTCCAACTCGACGACGTCGCCATGCTGGAGAAACCGCAGCTGCTCCAGGCCGCAACCGCCACCTACCGTGCCCGATCCCAGTATTTCGCCCGGATACAGGGTTTCGCCGCGACTGACATGCGCGATGCATTGCTCGAATCGCCAGTCCATTGTCGAGGAGTTGTTGCGAGACCATTCCTCCCCGTTTACCCGCGCCAACATCTGTAGCGCGTACGGATTCGCGATCTC
>PKUM01000222.1 GCA_002868855.1 Chromatiales bacterium
CAAAGTCCCGGTCTGGTTGCTGAGACAATACAACCCGGACCTGAACTTCGACCGGATAAGGCCCGGCGCGGAGGTCCACTTTCCGCTGCTGCAGCCACTGGGTGACGATTCCTCGCCAGCGATCTGACGCGCCCGGGCAGCCGCAGCCAGCCTCTGGTCGCGCGGCGCTGCACTGCGGCTCGAAACGCCCGCCTGATACCAGCCCCGGCTACCCGCACAACCGCCAACGGAACGGTCGCGAGGTCACGGATCCGCTCCAAGAGCGCGCAGAACACCGCGCTGCATCGCATAAAAACAATCCGTATGATACCGCTGCCGGACGCCAGAACAAGCGTCGCCGCGAACCATCTGCCCGCACCCGTCGCAATACGAAAAGGCCCGGTTCGGACAGCGCTGCGAAACCAATTGGATTGTGACGGGTCGAAGCAGAAACAAGAATCCCGGGGGGCAATCATGAAAGGGTTTACCGTAGCCGGCGTTGCGCTGGCACTGATTCTGTCGGCGGCCACCGCTGCAGCCGCCGACGATGCGATTCACATGGCTCTTGCAAACCCGGCGCGGCCCGCCGCCGATCGCGATACGGACTCCCGCCGCAAGCCGGAAACCGTTCTTGGATTTTTCGCCATCGAACCCGGCATGACGGTACTCGACATGTACTCGGGCGGAGGCTACTACGCGGAGATCCTGGCTTATACCGTCGGCGCCGACGGCAAGGTCTGGGCGCATAACAACCAGCCCTACCTGAATTGGCTAAAGGACCCGATCGCGGCACGGTACGCCGACGGCCGGCTGGACCAGGTGAAACGCTTTACCGCGGAAAACAACGAACTCGATTTACCGGCAGCCACATTTGACGCGGTTACGATGATCCTGTGCTATCACGACATCTATCACGTCGACGAAAAAAACGGCTGGACGAAAATCGACGGCCCGGCATTGCTTGGCGAAATTCACCAGGCAATGAAACCGGGCGCGGTACTCGGCGTCGTTGACCACGCTGCCGCACCCGGCGCGCCAGCCGAGAGCGGCGAAACGCTGCACAGAATCGACCCTGCGTTGGCAAAAAAGGAGATCGTCGCGGCCGGTTTCGTTTTCGAGGCTCAGAGCAATGCGTTGCGCGCGTCCGATGACGATGCGAGCAAGTCGAGTTTCGATGAATCGGTGCGCGGCAAGACCGATCGCTTTATCTATCGCTTCCGCAAACCCGAATAAAGCCTGCGACAGGCACTAACGGTCGTCGCGCTCGAGATGGCGGGCGATCGCGCGGAACATGGCGATCGTCTCGAATTCCTTTGCCACTCCGTCCTTGTTGTATTGCGGATAAGCCGAGCTTTTCGCAATGACGACCGAGCGCGCCGGGTTGACGTAGACGAACTGGTTGTAGATGCCAAGCGCGAGAAAATCATCTTCGTCGCCACCCGGAATCCACCACTGGTAACCGTATCCGAGCACTGAATCCGAGGACGGATTCGGACCGGGCTGGAGCCGGGCGGCCGTAGGGCTGACCGACTTCTCGACCCACTCTGCCGGCACAACCTGCTCACCACCCCAGGTGCCGTTTTGGAGATAGAGTTGCCCGAGCCGGGCATAGTCACGCAGCGTCGCATTCAGGCCGCCAAAAGCGAGTTCCATGCCCTTGTCGTCGACAAGCCAGTAAGCGTCCGCTTCGGTACCGATGCGCTGCCACAGGCGACTCTGCATGTAGCTGCTGAGTGTCTCGCCGGTAGCCGCACGCAACACCATTGCCAGCACCTGCGTATCCATACTGACATAGTGATGGTACGTTCCCGGCGGACGTTCAGGCTGGAGCGAGCGGACAAATTCGTCGATTGACGTACCAAACGCAATGGCACGCCCCATTCGGTTTATGTCCGAATTGAAATCGCTATAGTCTTCGTCGAAGCGGACGCCCGACGACATCGTTAGAACATCCTCGAGTGTCGTACCGGCATAGCCGCTGCCGGCCAGAGACGGCACGTAATCGGTAACCGCCTCGCCGGTGTTTTTTATCAGGCCTTCGCCGAGTGCGATTCCAACCAGCGCGGATACCACCGACTTTGCGACCGACCAGGAGATGGTGCGCGAGCCGCTGTCGTTACCCAGAAAATATTCCTGGTGGGCGAGTTGCCCGTTGACGAGCACAATCAGCCCGGTGGTCCAGGTATCCTCGAGAAATTGCGCGAGCGGTTTGCGCTCGCCTTCGAAATCATAGAATTCCGGCAATACCGCCGAATGCCGCTCGAATGCCACGGGATCAACACTCGCCGCCACGGTTCGCGTATCGAACATGCTGCCCATTGAGCGGAAGTTAGCAACGATCACACCGGGTTCGAACAACTGGTTGACCCGGTGGACACGCCGCAGGTCATCGCCATAAACGCCAGCCAGCGCCGCGACCGCCAGCACCAGAACTATCGCGATCGTTCGTTTTACCGCGGCTGCTGCTGCCACCGCCTCACTCCCTGTTACGCTGCCATCGCGGTCAGCGGCGGATTATGCGATTTCTTCGGACGACATGACACACAAGCCCCGCCCGGTCGCGGACAACGCGAGTTGCCCGCTGCAGTACCAGCCAGCGCAATGCAACGTCGCGCCATTACCGCGCTCGCTATAGCCTGCGTTTACGCAATTGAATTGCACACGGCCGAGGCCGGCACGACAACGGATCGCCGCGGCCAGCGCCCGATTACTCCTTGTAACCGGTGTCGATCCTGTCCAGCATGCGCCGCCATGCCTGCCACGGCCCAAAATCCGCGGCCCCCTCGATGACCGACTCGCCGCCGGTTACCGCATTCATGAATGCCTCGTCGGTAATGGTCGTCAGTTCCTGCCCGGTGGACTGGGCAAGAATCTGCATCTTGCAGGCACGCTCGAGGATATACATGAAATGAAATGCGTCACCGACCGTCGGCCCCACGGTCAGCGTGCCATGGTTACGGAGAATCATGGCGAGCTTGGTGCCGAGGTTTGCCACCAGGCGCGCCTTCTCGTCTTCACGAACCGCTACCCCCTCGTAGTCGTGATAGGCCAGCGTCGCGAGAGGAAAACAGGCGGTCTGGGTCAGCCTCTGCAGACCGTCTTTCTGGCATGACACTGCATTGCCGTACTCGGTGTGCAAATGCAGCACACAGCCAGCATCCTCACGCGCCTCGTGAATCGCGCTGTGAATGACGAATCCCGCGCGATTGACCGAGTACGGCGTATCGATGAGCTTGTTGCCCTCGAGATCGATTTTCACCAGGTTCGAAGCGCTGACTTCCTCGAACAGAAGCCCCATCGGGTTAATCAGAAACTGATGCCCGCCGCCCGGAACGCGGGCGGAGATATGGGTGTAGATGAGGTCGTCCCAGCCGTAGTGCGCGACCAGTCGATAGCACGCGGCCAGATCAACCCGTACGTTCCATTCCTCTTCCGAAACCTGGTCGCGAACATCCTGGATTACATGCAAGGGAGTAGCCATCGTCGTTCCTCCGTGATTTGGCGCTGGCGCAGCGCAACTTTAACAGCGCGGGCGCCACGATCGCGGCGCCCGCCGCTACGATTATTTGCCGACCATTTGTTCGCGGATCGCAAAGAACGGCGGCGATCCGGCGCTGACCAGGCGTTCGTTGAATTCCTTCCAGGTAAACTCGTCACCGCGTACTTTCTTGTATTCCTCGAGCAGTTCCAGGATGGCGATATGTCCCGCGTAATAGGTCGCAAGCTGGACCGATGAAAGCTTGGCTCTCGTGAGCTTGCCCTGCGCCTCGCCTTGCTCCTGGAATCCCTTGCCGGTCATCAATGCAACCGCCTCTTCCTCAGGCCAGTCGCTGGTATGGAGGCGGATATCAATGATCGCATTGATGATGCTGCGCATGACCAGTTTGTCATCAACGAGTTGCTGCAGTTCGTGGCCATAAGGATGATCGGGGTAGATCGTGAAACCTTCCTCCACCAGTTGCGTCGCAATGTAGGTGGCCCAGCCCTCGACCATCGGCCCGTTGAGAAACACCTTCGGCACGGTTCGCTCGAAACGGTTCGAGTATTCGAGCTGCACGAAATGACCCGGCACCCCTTCGTGGATATAGACCATCGCCAATGCCGGGCGGTTGTATTCCTTCAGGTAACTGTCGGATGTCGCCAGCAGCCCGAGGTCCCAGAACCACACCGACTCCAGCTCGGGCTCGAACGCCGGCGCCGGAATGATCTGGGCTACCGCAAAACCGGCCAGGTGCGGCGGGATGTCCTCGATCCGCAGTTTCGAGGTAGGCGGAAGATCCATCAGGTCCTTGTCGTTGACAAAGCCGACGATTGCGTCCGCCAGCGCATAGCTGTCCTCGATCAGTGTTTCCGACGTCGACCGGTCCTCGGAAAGCTTCGCAAAAATATTGCGAACGACACTCTGATCGTCGAGTTCAGACGCTTTTGCAATGTCACCGCTTTTGATTTCATCGGCAAGATAACCGTCGTGAATCCGGCGCGAGACTGCGACCATCTCGGCATGGGTCTTTTCGAGCGACTTCTCGGCACGGGCGAGCAACTGATCCGGATCGAGCGGGTAATCCATCTGCACCGCGTACTTGGTCTCGTAGAGCTTACGCCCGAGACGCCATTCCCCGTCCGGGCGCGGCACGACCGTCTGCTCGAACCAATCGGCAAACGAGCTGATCGCCGCAGTGGCACCGGCGCAGCTGTTCTCGATTTTGGCGGCATCGGCCGCGGACAGGCTCGAACCCGAGATCAGCTCCGGCAACGATTTATCGAACAGCCCCCCTTCCTTGGTCATGCCACGCAGGCGCGCAATCGTAACCTGCTTCTGTACCCCGGTCGGCTGGACATAGGGCGGCAAAAGGGCGGCCCTGGCGCCGTCGAGGTACGCGCCGGTTGCGGCGCAACGGCGGCCGAAACTGACCAGGCGTTGCTCAACCGGAGCATAGTCGCGTAATACGAGACCCGAGAAGGCGCTGCCGAGACCCGACACATAACCAAGCGGATTGGTCATCGCGCCGAGTCGCGTCACCTGCAGAATTTCCTGATCCACCTGGTTCTTCAGGATATGCAGATCTACCTGTTCGGCCCGCGACAGCGCCGCCGCATCGATCGCGGCAAACCGATCGCGCAGGAACAGCAGTGTTTCGTAGCCGCTCGCCCACGCTTCGGCCGACGTATCGGCGAGCCGATCGTCGTAATAGCTGGGATCTCCCTGCTTGCCGTGGACCCCGATGCTAATGCCGAACACCGGGTTGGATTCGAGCTGGTATTCGACATACAGCTTCGCCAGCCCCTCGACCGACCGCTCGGACTCGACGCGCTGTTTCCAGTCGGCCAGATCGAATGACGCAGCCGCGACGAGTGGATTGGCAAAGGCCAGGAATGCAAGCGCGAGACTTGCGCAAACCGATCGCGAAAAAATTCTCATAACGTGTGTCCCGTTATTCCCCAAAGCCGGGCAGGATAGCACCGCCGGCCCGGGCACTCACGCCGCGCCGCGGCCCGATTCACTCGCTAACCGCACCCGGCCCGGCCCCCAGGGATGGCAAATTCACCCGCGCCACGGCGTCGCCCCAGCCCGCCAGCAATGCAGCGCGTTCCGTCTCATCGAGGCGCGGTACGAAGCGTCGATTGCGTTGCCACAAGTTGCTGAACTCATCCAGGCTGCCGTAAATACCGACACGGCTGCCGGCAAGGTAGGCCGCGCCCAGGGCCGATGTCTCCATGACCTGGGGCCTGTCCACGGGAATTGCGAGAATGTCTGCAAGAAACTGCACCATCCAATCGTTACCGACCATGCCACCGTCTACGCGCAACGTGGCGCTGGCGACCCGGTCGCTTGCCATTGCGTTCAGCAAGTCGTAGGTCTGGTAGCACACGGATTCGAGGGCGGCACGGGCGAGCTCGGCCGGACCCGTCGCGCGGGTCAGTCCGAACAGCGCGCCGCGTGCATCCGGGTTCCAGAATGGCGCCCCGAGACCGGTGAATGCCGGAACCAGGTAGACACCATGATTGCCCGACAAACCCGCCGCGAGCCCCTCGGTATCCGCGGCGTGACCGACTATCCCCAACCCGTCGCGCAACCATTGCACCGCCGCGCCGGCAACGAAAATCGACCCCTCGAGCGCATAAGAAGTCACCCCGTCCAGGCGATAGGCGATGGTGGTCAATAATCGGCTGGCGGATGCCACCGCCTGCTCACCGGTATTGATCAACAGGAAACAACCCGTCCCGTAGGTACTCTTGATCTGGCCGGGCAAAAAACAACACTGGCCGATTGCAGCGGCTTGTTGATCGCCGGCGATGCCGGTAACCGGTATGGCGCGACCGAACAGCGCGGGATCAGTCACACCGTAATCGGCGGCGCAGTCCCGAACCTGCGGCAGCGGCCCGTCAGGGATGCCAAACATCCGCAGCAACTCGTCGTCCCAGCGTCCGGCATGGATGTTGAACAGGCCGGTGCGGCTGGCATTGGTTGCATCGGTCGCGTGCGACTTCCCGCCGGTCATGCGCCACAACAGGAAACTATCGACCGTGCCGAACGCGAGGTCGCCGTTTTCCGCGCGACTGCGCGCGCGGTCCACGTGATCGAGCAGCCAGGCGAGCTTCGTACATGAGAAATACGGATCGAGCAGGAGCCCGGTTCGAGACTGAAACTCGGTTTCCAGACCGGCCTGCGCAAGCTGCCGGCAGGCCTCCGCGGTACGCCTGTCCTGCCAGACGATCGCATTGTGCACGGGCCGGCCGTCATGACGATTCCACAACAGCGTGGTCTCACGCTGGTTGGTCAGCCCTATCGCGGAAACCCGGAAGCCTTGCGCCTCCGCTGCCGCAATGGCGCGACGTGACGCCTCCACCGTGGTAGACCAGATCGCCTCCGGGTCATGCTCTACCCAGCCGCCCGCGGGATAGATCTGCGGGAATTCCTGCTGCGCCACGCACACGACGTTGCAGCCCGCGTCGAACACGATCGCCCGGCTGCTGGTCGTGCCCTGATCGATTGCGAGGACGCACGCTTTGTCGCTCATGTCAGGACAACCGCCTGAATTTTGACAGACGCCGCTGCGCAACCGGTTTAGAATCGATTCTAAAACTCATACCCGGCAAGTCTAGATCACAAAACGCAGACACGGTAACCCGGACGGCGCGCCTGTAGCCTGCAACAATTGAGGCCGGCAGCGTGGTCGGCCAGATCGGGCGCCGGCATCGAATCAGGAGACGCTGATGGCCAGAAACTTTCGCGACAAAACCGTTGTCGTTACCGGGGCTTCATTGGGCGTCGGGGCGGCCGCCGCCAGGGAATTCGCAAAGACGGGCGCCAATCTCGTGCTTGTCGCACGCGGTGTCGAGGCCCTGGAGAAAATCGCGCAGGAGCTGTCGGCGCAAACCGAGGTGATGATCTCGGCCCTGGACGTCACCGACTATGTGGCGTGTCAGCGAATGCTGGACTCGGCGCACGATCGTTTCGGCCGCATCGATGTGCTGGTGAACAATGCCGGTTACCACAAACGCGGGCCGATCGAGAGCCTCGATCCCGAGGAAATCCCGCGCATGGTGGAGGTCAATCTGTCCGCACCACTGTTCCTGGCCCGCCTGATCCTGCCATACCTGGAGCGCGCCGGTGGCGGTGCAATCGTCAACGTCGCCTCGCTGGCCGGTATGGCGCCGGTTCCCGGGGCCGCAACCTATTCCGCGACCAAATTCGGACTGCGCGCATTCAGTTTCGCGCTCGCGGAAGAACTGGCAGACAAGAACATTACCGTTTCACTGGTTTCGCCGGGCCCGATCGACACCGGCTTCATCATGGACAACATCGACGAGGTCACCGATATCACGTTCTCGCAACCGATGAGCACGGCGCAACAGGTAGGGGCGGCGATCGTCGCCGCGGCCGCCAACGAGAGCACGGAAATAGCGATGCCGAAATCAAGCGGCATTCTCGCGACGATTGCCTACCTCTCGCCCTCGCTGGCGCGGCGGCTGCGGCCGAAACTGCAGGCAAAGGGCGCAAGGATCAAAGCGCAATACCGGTCGCGCAATCGCAGCTGATTCTGCAGCCCGGTCGCAGCGCGGCGGACTACGCGTAGCTCGTGCCGTAACCGTAGTCGGACCACGTCGCCGGGGCCGCGGCGCCTTGTGCCGGCATGCGGCGATCGACATAAAACGGGGCATCCGGCACTTCCGCTGTTGCCTGGGCGTTGCGATCCTCGAGCAATCTTACATAACCCTCGGCGCGCAATGTCTCACGAGCGTCGTGGCGCGTCCGAAACTGGCGCGAGGCGATGATCGCCGATTCTCCGTTGATCAGGTAAACCGTGATGCCTTCGGCGCTGAAAGCATCGATCAACGCCCAGACGCGAGTATCGGCGCCAAGCGGCCTGAACCAGAAATCCCTGCTGCAGATCATGACGAATTGGGTTTGCATGTACGCCCTCGCTCCGGCAACCGGGCCGGAAGGTCTTTGACTTGTAGGGCGCTATTGTTGCGGTGCAGCAGAAGCGGTGCCGGTGATTTCAGGTCGACGTCTGGTCCGGAGGCGTCGCCTCGGCGGAGCGGTGAACCCGGTATTCGCTCGGGCTCATACCGGTCCAGCGCTTGAATGCACGGGTAAAGTTGCTCTGGTCGGCAAACCCCAGCAGGTAAGCGATCTGCGCAAGGTTGTAGCTTTGCTCAGCGATGTACTGCTCTGCCAGCGAACGCCGGGTGTCCTCGAGCAGGTCGCGGTAGCTGGTGCCCTCGGCGCGCAGTGCGCGCTGCAGCGAGCTCATGCTCTTGTGGAGTTTTTTTGCGATCGAGTCGCCGCTCGCCTCACCCGAAGGCAGCAGCTCGAGCAACAGTTCGCGGACCCGCGACGACACTTCGTCGGGATCGAGACTCGCAATGTACTGTTCGATGACCCGGTCGCTCTGGAAAGCGAGGTCGCGGTTTTCGCTGGCC
>PKUM01000215.1 GCA_002868855.1 Chromatiales bacterium
GAAACCGAGGTGGATCTCGACGCGGTGCAGCGCGGCAATCAATTACGCGTGCGCCCGGGGGAGAGCATCCCGGTCGATGGCGTCGTGCTGCGTGGACGTTCGACCGTTGACGAAAGCATGCTGACCGGTGAGCCGATCGCGGTGGAAAAGGCGGCCGGTGCAACGGTCACTGCTGGCACGTTAAATAGAGCGGGAAGTCTGGTAATGCGCGCCGAGAGGGTAGGCGATGAGACGATGCTTGCACGGATCGTCGCGATGGTCGCACGAGCGCAACGCAGCCGCGCCCCGATCCAGTCGCTGGCCGACCGTGTTGCCGGAATCTTCGTGCCCGCGGTTGTTCTGGTCGCAGTTGCCGCCTTTGTCATCTGGATGTTGGTCGGACCGAGTCCGCCGTTGAGCTACGCGTTGGTCGCCGCCGTTTCGGTGTTGATAATTGCCTGCCCATGCGCGCTCGGCCTGGCAACGCCAATGTCGATTATGGTGGCGATCGGTCGTGGCGCCCAGGCCGGCGTTCTGATTCGCGATGCGGAAACGCTCGAACGCCTCGCGGGTGTCGACACACTCGTTGTCGACAAGACCGGCACGCTGACCCGGGGTGAGCCATCGCTGGCGGAAATCCGGGCATTCGATGGTGATGAGGCCGGACTGCTGCAGCTTGCCGCCAGCCTCGAACTTGCCAGTGAGCATCCTCTCGGCGAGGCGCTCGTTGACGCCGCCGGGCGACGCAATGTCGGTCTCGTCGACGTGGATTCGTTTCAATCGCATACCGGTAAAGGTGTTACCGGTGCAGTGGCCGGCAGGACAGTCGTGGTCGGCAACGAACGTTTGATGGAGCAGGTCGGAGTCGATGTTGCGCCCGCCGAATCCGAGATTGGCGAGATGCGCAAAGGCGGGGGCACCCTGCTGTTTGTCGGCATCGACGGAGCACTTGCTGGCGTTATCGTGCTCATTGACCCGATCAAGCCGACGACGGCGGCGGCGATCGCCGAACTTCACCACGAAGGTATACGGATTGTAATGGCGACGGGTGACAATGCCGCAGCCGCGGCGGCGGTTGCCGGCGAGCTGGGAATAGACGAGGTTCGGGCCGGAATATTGCCGGAAGACAAAGCCAGCCTGGTTGCGGAACTGCAGGCCGGAGGTGCACGCGTGGCGATGGCCGGGGACGGTATCAATGACGCCCCCGCGCTGGCCGCGGCCGACGCCGGTATTGCGATGGGTACCGGTGCCGATGTCGCGATGGAAAGTGCGGGCGTCACGCTGGTGAACGGAGACCTCGACGGGGTTGTTCGGTCGATAAAGCTCGCGCAGGCGACTATGGCCAACATCAGACAGAATCTTTTTCTTGCGTTTGCCTATAACGGTATCGGGGTGCCGGTCGCCGCCGGAGTATTGTATCCGGTCATCGGCGCGATGCTGTCGCCAATGGTCGCGGCAGCGGCGATGAGCCTGTCCTCCGTGTCGGTCATCGCCAATGCGTTGCGTCTGCGCCGGGTAAGCTTGTGAGTGCAGATTGTTCCCGCCCCGCCGCCCGGAAGCGTGATTCAGGTTGAGGCTTTTTTCTCTGATTCCTTGAACGCCTCGAGTTTTTCCGGCGACGCCTTTTCCTGGTATTTGGCCTTATAGTCGGAGTAGGGCATCCCGTACACGATTTCACGCGCCTGCATGTTGTCCACGTCGATACCATGTTCTGCGGCCGCCGAGCTGTACCACTTGGAAATGCAATTGCGGCAGAAATAGGCGAGGTTCATCAGGTCGATATTCTGCACCTCGGGATTCTTGCGCAAATGCTCGATAAGCTTGCGGTACACCTGTGACTCGATCTTCGTTCGGGTCTGTTCGTCGATTTCGGGTAGGTCAGTCATTGCCGTGATGTCCCATTTTTACAGCGGAAGTCACAAGTTTGAGCCGCATCGGGTCCTCGTGTCCAGACTGGCAACAGCGGGGCCAGTGTATCCAATCGGCTCCGCATGGCGAATATATCGACAGAACCAGGGCGGCGCCGCCGCAAGGACATTGAGTGAACAATTCTGCAAGCACCATCGATCCCGCTGAAGTCGAGTTTTACAGTAAGTTGGCGGCTACGTGGTGGAACCCGGACGGCCCGTTCTGGCCGCTACACAAGCTGAATGCCCTGCGCACGGATTATTTGCGTTCCAGCCTGTGCAGACTTTTTGGTCGCGATGACTCCTCCCACCGCCCGCTGCACGGTCTGCGCGTGCTGGATATCGGGTGCGGCGGCGGAATTCTTTCCGAGTCAATTGCCGCGACGGGGGCGTCCGTGCTCGGCATCGACGTGGTCGAAAGAAATATCCACATTGCGCGCCAGCATGCGGAGAACCATGAATTGGATCTCGAATACCGGCTCGTAACGGCTGAAGAACTGGCCGCCGCGGGTCAGCAGTTCGACATTGTTCTGAACATGGAGGTTGTGGAGCATGTTGCCAACCTGTCGTTATTTGTGGAGTCCGCTGCGCGGATGGTTCGGCCGGGTGGTGTCATGGCGGTCGCGACGATAAACCGTACTCTTCGTTCCTGGGCGTTTGCCATCGTCGGCGCGGAATATGTCTTGCGCTGGTTACCGCGCGGCACCCACCAGTGGCGGCGTTTCCCCAAGCCGGCGGAAATCGAGGCGCTGTTGTCCGCCGCGGGCATGAAGGTGCAGGATCGGGTGGGCGTCAGGGTTAACCCGGTGACCCGGGGTTTTAGCCTCATGTCGTCACTGGCCGTCAACTATATGCTTGTTGCAACGAGGCCTGGCGCAGGCTAGTCCCGGTTAGGTAACAAACACAGTACTCAGCGGAACGGCGTTGTGCGACACTCGGGGCGTTCCGACTCCGGCCTGACCTGCAATGCCACCGCCGCATCGCGTACCGACAACAACACTGATAATTTTCGGGGTCCTGAACCTTCCGCTGTCGATGCTGATGTCGCCGACAGCGGCGATACTGCCGAATTTCTATCTCGAATACAGTGCAGTCACGCTTTCGGGTCTTGCGACGGCAACCCTTGTGGCGCGGTTGTTCGACGGCATGACCGATCCGTTGATCGGGTTTTTGTCGGATCGCACCGGCCGCAGGAAACCGTGGATCATTGCCGGGGCCGCCCTGATTGCGGCGAGCGCATGGTCGCTCTACAACCCGGCGACCAGTTCCGGTCTGGGTTATTTCATGGCCTGTTACCTGGTTGTCACGCTTGGCTGGACCCTGATCGAGATACCCCATTCAGCGATGGCAGCCGAGTTGTCCGCGGATTATCAGGAGCGGTCGCGCGTCGTACTGTGGCGACAATTGCTGGGATTCTTCGGCGGACTCCTGTTCATGGCCGCGCCATTGATCCTGGCCGGAGGCGGCACCGCCTTCACGCCCGGCGTGATGCGCGGGATCGCGATTTTCATCGTTCTCAGCCTGCCTCTGGGCGTTGGCCTGATGTGCTGGCGCGTGCCGGAACCGCGGCGTCGACAGCGCACCCGGCAGGCGCGGCCCGGAGACCTTTGGCTTGCGATTACCCAGACACCGCCATTTCGCTATTTTCTGCTGACACAGATCCTGTTTGGACTGGCGACCGGCGCTGTATCGAGCCTTTTCGTTATCTATGCAAGCCGGTATCTGGGTCTGGGCGAGAAGATCCCGCATCTTGCAATGCCGATGACGCTGGCGATGGCGCTCGGTATGCCGGTCTGGCTACAGGTGATGAAACGCGTGGACAAACATCGCGCCTGGGCAGTGGCTGGACTCGGCATGATAGCGACGCTTTGTCTGGTGCCTTTCATCGCTCCCGGGCGCGGCGCACTGCAACCGATGGTGGCGATCATGACGAGTTTCGGATTTTTTCTCGGGCTGTCGTCGATTGCATTGCCGTCGCTGCTTGCGGATATCGTTGACTACGATGTCTGGCGCAACCGGAAGGAAAGGGCAGCGATATTTTTCGCATTCCAGGCGTTGGTGACCAAGCTAAACCAGGGAGTAGGGGGCGCGATCGCATTGTTCCTGCCGACGCTGTTCGGGTTTAGCGGCAAGGGCGAGCCTTCGGCCAGCGCGATACTCGGACTCAAGATTGCCTTCGTTGCCTGGCCGGTCTTTCTGCTTGCGCCGATGGTCGTGCTGGCATGGCGCTATCCACTCGACCGGCGCCGCCACGGAATTCTCGCGCGGCGTCTCGCCGGCCGCGCGTAATCCGGATAACCGATAAATTCGCCGCGCTCAGCGCACGTGTTTTTTCCTTACCGCGGCATCCACGGCCTGCGCGATTTTTGGCAGGCGTTGGGCACCTTCGGGATCGTCGGTGATCGCAACGATGATATAGCTGTAGTCCGGACCGACTACGATACCGCTATCTGCGTGGAAGGTTGTCCATGTGCCGGATTTGCAATTAACCTCTGCGTCAGGATTACCTTCGGCGAGACCGGCGACAAATTTGTGGCCGATGCCGGGATCCGGCGATGTTTGCATGATTTCGGCCTTGAGATCCGGCGCGACCAGCCGGTCGGTTAACAGCAGGTAATACAGTCTGGCGACCTTCATGGCGCTCGCACCATGGCTCAGGGTGTTGACCGGATCGCGTTTCCACGATCGTCCACCGCCATAGTCGCGACCAAAGCCGCCTCCGGTGCCGCCCACTGCGGTAACGGTTCCGGAGCCGATGTCAGATTTCAACAAAACAGGATCGCGCGGAAGGCGCAAGCGATGCGCTTGAGTCCGTCATGGACGAGTTCTGAAAGGAATGCCCGGGGCCTTCAATAAACGACTGCTGCGCGAGCCTGGCCTGATCTGCGGATGGAGTTGATTGCGTCGGGCACGGTCGGCCGGGCCGGTTGACCGCGCCGCAAGTGCGGACAGAGGAACCCGCGACGGCGCGTCTCCCGTTTTTTCGGAACAGCGCTACAGGGTCGGTCAGATTAAGTACGGCTGAGAATCTGAGCGGAAACGCAGGGGTCGATACCCCTGTTTTTGCTTACCCGCGGAGGACGGCCGAAATTTCTCGTGACCATAGTGTTGCCCCACAGTTATTCTTGCGCGGTCGAAGCTCAGCACAGCAATCAAAAGGACCTGATTTATGCTCCCATCCCGAAGTTCATATTCTGCTGTGGACAAACCATTTCATTTTTCCGCCGCCACCGTTACGTCCTGCGGCAGCCGTGTCCGAGCCGGGGCATTGCTGTTCGCGATGCTGAGTACAGTATTTGTGTCGCCGGACGCCCGCGCCGCGCCACCCGGAAGCGAACCCGGTTTTACGCTTGCGCCTTACGGCTGGCTCGCCGGTCTCGATGGCACCATCGGCGTGCCCGCAAGCGAATTGGATCCGGGTGGTGGCATCGGATTCATCGACCGCGTCGATTTCGAAGTCTCCGACGAACTCGAAGCGATCGGTTTCATGTTTTACGGCGAATGGCGCGGCGACCGCTGGATGGCGTTTTTCGACTCGGTATGGGCCAATGTCTCGCAGGATGCCGATATCAAACTCGGACGGCTGCTGCCGGCCTCGGACGCCAGCGCGGAAATCGACGGCAATATTTATCAATTGGGGCTTGGCTATCGCCTCGTCGACTGGGAACGATCTTCGCTGACGCTTTACGGTGGCGCCCGCTATTACGACCTGAAAGCCGAAGGCGACGCTACGGGTGGAATTCTGCCGAGCAAGGTTAAGGCATCTACGTCACGCAAATGGACAGATGCGGTGTTTGGGGGGCGCTGGCGATATAGCTTTGGCGATCACTGGCACGGCTGGCTTCAGGCCGATTACGGCTTCGGCGATTCCAATACGACCTGGCAGGCCTTTGCAACGTTCGGCTACGAGTTCTCGTGGGGATCGATTGAAAGCGGTTGGCGCCATCTCGAGCTGGATTACGACAGCAGTGTGTATCGAATCGATCTGAGTCTGAGCGGACCGTTCCTTGGCGCGGCATTTTCTTTCTGAGTCGACTTGGCTCGCGCCAGGTGCTGACTAGTGACAGGCGCTGTGCTGCAGTGCAAATTGCCGCTTCGCTGTGACCCGACTATTGTCTGGGTCGGGGTCCGGCTCGGATCCGGCAACCTGTGGAGCTGAATGGACGTGAATAATTCGAAGAACGATCCGCAAGCATCGGGCTCTTTTCGTAGTCCGGTCGAGGCACTGTGTCACTGGGCAAAAAAAACGCCGGACAGGATTTTTCTGTCGCAGCCGGTGGAGGGCGGACGCAGGGAGTACAGCTTCGCTGAGTGCGAGGATGTTTGCCGCCGCATGGCGAGTGCCCTGCTTGAAATCGGACTTGGACCGGGCGATCGGGTTGCGATACTGGCGAAAAACTGCGCGGAGTGGTTTCTGGCGGACTGGGCTATCCAGATCGCGGGCATGGTCCCGGTGCCGATTTATCCCACGGCCGGGCCCGGCACGATCTCTTACGTAATCGAGCACAGCGAATCGCGTGCGGTGTTCGTCGGCCCGTTGGATGGGTGGGAAAAACAGGAGCCCGGTCTCGATCCGGATATCACGCGTATTGCGATGCCGTATCCAACGATGTCCTGTCAGTATCAATGGCAGGATCTTGTCGCAGCCCATGCTCCGGTTGCACGGCTGCACACACCTGACGATCAGGGTCTTCTGAGTATTCTCTACACCTCCGGCAGCACGGGAAAACCAAAGGGCGTGATGTTGTCGAGCGCTGCCTACCGCTACGCCTGCCAGACGACCGTCGATACGCTGGAAATGGACACCGGTGACCGGCTGCTGTCGTACCTGCCTCTCGCTCACATTACCGAGCGCGCGGTAGTTGAGGGTCCCGCGGTATATGCGGGGGCGAAGGTCTCCTTTGTCGAGTCGTTGCAGACTTTTCCGCGCGATCTCAAAGCGGCCGATCCGACGTTGTTTATTTCGGTGCCACGCCTGTGGGTCAAGTTTCAGTCCGGGGTGCACGCAAAACTGCCGCCGCGAAAGCTCAACTTCCTCCTGTCGTTGCCCGTGATTGGCAAACGTGTGGCGCAAAAAATTCGCTCTCAGCTCGGGTTCGGAAACTGCCGCATGTGGGGTTCGGGCACCGCGCCTATTTCCGCTGAAACGTTACACTGGTATTCGCGACTCGGTATCGACATCAGCGAGGCATGGGGCATGACCGAAGTTACCGGGATCGGATGCATGAACAGCCCGTTCAGGGAATCCTGCCTCGGCACGATCGGGTTGCCGTTCCCGGGTTCGGAAATAAAGATCTCCGAAGTCGGTGAGTTGCTGTTTCGCGGTCCCGGGCTGTTCAGCGGTTACTACAAGCAGCCGGATTTGACCCGTGAAGTATTCACCGAAGACGGTTTTTTCCGTACCGGCGACAAGGCGGAGTGGGACGAAAGCGTTGGCGCATTTCGGATAACCGGACGGGTCAAGGATCTGTTCAAGTCGGCCAAAGGCAAGTACGTAACACCGGTCCCGATCGAATCGCATCTCGCGGCCAACCCGCTGGTGGAGCAGGTATGCGTGATGGGCTCGGGCCTGCCGCAACCGGTCGCGGTCGTGGTGCTGTCGGAGGCGGCGGCGGCAATGACCAAAGCCGACATCGAGGCACACCTCGAAACCAGCCTGAATACGATTAATGGCTTACTGGAGTCGCACGAGCGCATGGCGGCACTCGTCGTGGCCAGGGACGAGTGGTCCATCGAAAACGAGATGCTTACTCCCACGATGAAAATCAAACGCGACGTTCTCGAGCAGAAGTATGGCAACCTGATTGCCGAGACCCGCTTGAACCGGGTGAACTGGGAATAGGCTGCGTAACTCGGCCTGCGCTACGACCGGCGCGGACCGGAGTCTGCGCCGTTTTCGCTGGTCTCGTGGCTCAAGGCCGCGCTCAGCGGACGTCTTTGGCGCTGATATGTTGTGGCGGCACGAAGTGTTTCCTCGCAAATGCCGAGGCGAGCACTTCCGCCGGGTAGTGGCGGCCCAGAAACTCACGATGAGAATTTGCCAATTCCGGATTTGCCGCGGCAAATTCGTGCCATGACGCCGCGGGTGGCCGTTGTGCGATACGTTGCTGGATCTCATACAGATAAAAGAGCGTTATCGTTTCGTGGTATCGCTCTGCCGCGCCGTGGTGTTCGGCGAAACGCCTGAGCGCGACGATATAGCGATCCATCGCTTCATGCGGTGACCATTTCTGCAGCATCGTCCACGCGACCCGCAGGTGCTCACGATGACCGAAGGAGTCCGCTTCCAGTTCGAGATTTTCGAATTTCCGCAATAGATCCATGTCCTGTTCCAGGCTTGTCATTGTCACTCTCACTCTCATTTGCGATCGCGCTCGACGAGGTGGTGGCTGTCCTGCGCGCTCAGATCCAGTCCGTACAACTGCTTTAGCAATTCGATGCGACTCAGTGTGTCCGGGGAAAACGGGCTCTTGCCCTCGAAAGCGTGCAGCACGATTCCTTCGACCAGGTCGCCGAGAGTGATATCGAGACATTCGGCCAGGCCCTTCAGGACCTTCAGCATGCGTTTCTCGATGCGGATTCCGGTCTGGACGCGCTCTACGGTTTTTCGATCGTCGGGTTTCTTGCTTTTGCCCATTTCCATGTTCTCCGGCAGTAGTGCATTGCAATGTATAATAATACATAGATAACAAAATACCTAATACCGATATTTCAACGAAGCGCCTTTGCTTATGGGCCTTGGCGGGGTCGTCATGGATTTAGTATTGTTTTCAGCCATCCCTTTTCTCCCTGCGAGCGCTGGATCGGAGAGGACTCATGCGTCGATTCAAAGGAATGTTGTTACTCGCCGTGGCCCTGTTGGCGGCATGCGCGACCAGCCC
>PKUM01000282.1 GCA_002868855.1 Chromatiales bacterium
AACCGGCGCGTATCGGCTCCAGACCGGTAAGTCGTGGCCAGCAGGTATGGAAAGCCGAACAAGCCGCCGAGGAAGACGACGAAAAACCCGCAAACAACCCGGTTAAGCGCGAAGTCTCGCGCCACACGACCCATGTTGCGAACAAAAGTAAATGGATCAGGAAATCGATGTTGAATTGGGCGCGCCAGGGGTTGTCCGCGATGTCGCCAAAAAATACATGTGGCCAGTTGTAGCCGAGCTCGGTCAACGCGCGCCACGACAAGACCAGCATTATCAGCCAGCCCGCCAACAGGAAAATTCTCAGGCTCGTCATGGCGATCTTTCCTTTGGTTTTTATAACACTACCTCCGCCTGGAACTGCGCCGCCGCGCGGAGCGCACGTGCCGGGCAGCGGCCTAGAAACTTCGTCCGTCAATCCACACGATATCAAGACTGTCCAGGTCCACGCCTTTCACGCAACCGAGGTTGATGCGGTAGTGCCCCGGATTGTCGACGGCTTCGTGAAACGGATGACTGCCGCAAACTCTACAGAAATAATGATTGACCAGATGATCGCCGAATTGATACTTCGTCAGGAAACCGGTGCCCTCGAGTGTGATCAGGTCGTTCGGCGCGACGTAACGGGACGACATCATGGCGCCCTTTTTCGTGCAGATCGAACAGTTGCAGCGGCAGCCGCCGGAGATGGCCGGGCCGCGAAAGCAGAAGTGCACCCTGCCGCAGATGCGCCACGTGAGCCAGGCTGGGATGTCCGCAATGTCGCGGCGGCGCTGACCGCCCTGATGCACAGCCTCGGCTACGCCCGCTACGGAGTCCAGGGTGGAGACTTCGGCAGCCTCGTGTCGAGCTATGCGGGAATTCTCGATCCCGACGGTGTTTGCGGCGCGCACCTGAACCTGGTTTTCTCGAGTGGTACCGACGATGTCGAGGACGCGCGTGAACACGGCGTCGTCGCCGGACCCGTGGCGTTCGTGCCCGACTACATCGACAGCATCTGCTGTGCGCAAATTCTCGGGCGCGCGCCCGATTCGTTTGGCTATGCGTTGAACGATTCGCCGGCCGGACTCGCCGCCCTGGTTGTGCATGCGTTCCAGCAGTGGCGCGATCACGACGGCGATCTGCAAGCGGCGGTAGATGTCGACGAGCTGCTCACGAATATCATGATCTATTGGGTGACCGAATCGATGCCGTCCTCACTGCGCCTGTTTTGGGAGATGCTGGCCAGTGGCCGCTTCGGTCCGCCTGAAACGCGGGTCGAAGTACCGACAGGGGCAGCGCAGTTTCGTGATATCTGCATGCCGCAGCGCGAGTGGGCCGAGCGTCACTACAATATTGTGCATTGGAACGAATTCCAGACCGGCGGCCACTTCGCGGCGTTGGAGCAACCGGAGGCTCTGGTCGCGGATATCCGTGAGTTTTTCCGGCCCCTGCGTTAGAGCCATTGCCTGCGCTATTCTCAACCATGGATGAACGGACACTGGAGAGAACATTATGTCTGCAACTGCAACGGCATTATTCGGACTCGTCATCGTATCGATCGTGCTGACCTTCATGATCGCCGGTATACGGTCCGCAGCATTGCTTGGTGGCAAGAAAGCCATTAACGATTTCGACCCGGGTGGCGCCGATGTGTCGGCACTGTCGCGCCGGGTCTGCCGCGCCCATGCCAACTGTTACGAGAATCTTCCGCTGAGTGCGGCGGTGATGTTGTACGCTATCGCTACCGGCCAGACCGGCGTTACCGATTCCACTGCCATGTGGTTTCTCTATGCGCGGATCGCGCAGTCCGGGATACACGTGATGTCCACCAGTGCGTTGGCCGTCTATATCCGGTTCGCCCTGTACGTATTGCAGATCCTGATCCTGATCTGCTGGGTCTACCGTTTCCTGGCGGGGTAACACCTGCAGTCAATCCTGTTGCAACGGGTACCGGGATACACTCGATGGCGGGATGGCCGCCGATTGATCATTTTTCAGGAGAGTGAGCGTGAGTGAGCTGATGAACCGGCAGTGGCTTTTTGCCAATTACCCACAAGGACTTTACAAGCCCGGCGATTTCGAGTGGCGGAAAGAACCGGTGCGCGCGCTGGAGGACGGCGAGGTGCTGGTTCATAACATCCTGTTGTCGCTGGATCCGACCAACCGTGCCTGGGGATTCAAACACGACACCTATCTGCCAATGATGCAACCCGGAGACGTGATGCGTGGTATCTGCCTGGGTGTGATTGAGGATTCGCGCCACCCGAACTACCCGCCGGGTACCTACGTCGGTGGTATGACCGGTTGGCAGGAATATGCCATTTTGCGCGTCGATGAAGACGGCAGACTGCCCGATGCAGGGGTTTTTCCTCGTGATCCATCGATTCCATTGTCGACCTACCTCGGTCTGTTTGGCCATATCGGGATGACGGCGTACTACGGTCTTTTGCACATCGGCAAGCCCAGGGCCGGGGAGACCGTTGTGGTTTCCGCCGCGGCCGGCGCCACCGGGTCGCTGGTGGGACAGATTGCGAAGATCAAGGGCTGTCGTGTCGTCGGCATCGCCGGCGGCCCCGAGAAATGCAAAAGGCTCATCGACGAGTTCGGCTTCGATGCGGTGGTGGACTATAAAAACGAGCCGGTTGCAGAGCGCCTGGCCGAGGTTTGTCCGGACGGGATCGATGTCTATTACGACAACGTCGGCGGCGACATTTCGAATGCCGCGCTTGCGTTGATCAATCTGCATGCGAGGGTCGTTTTGGCCGGCCAGATTGCGATGTACAACGACGAGCGCATGCAGAGTCCGCGAAATGTCATGAATCTGATCATGCAACGAGGCCGGATGGAGGGTTTCGTGGTTCTGGATTTCATGGCGGACGAGGCGGCATCGACCCAGGCGACCATGGAGCTCGCCCAATGGTACAAGGAGGGCAAGATCAGGTTCCGGACCCATATCGTGGACGGTCTCGAAAATGCACCCACCGCCGTCAACATGTTGTTCGATGGCAGTAATCACGGAAAATTGATCGTCAGGATCAGCGATGACCCGGGTGGACCGATCTGAGTCGGGTTGCGTCGCCCCCGCCATTGTTCGGCCGGGCGCCGGGGCGGGGACGGTTCCGATCGGTCATCACGGGGCGCGTACGTCCGCCAGGATCGGTACCGTCGTGTAATCTCCGCGATCGCCCGCTTGGCCAATTGCCAATCGCGCGCGCATGATGAGATCCGTCATGCACCGTGTTTTTTTGCCAATCGCATTGCTGGGATCGCTGCTTGCGTTGTGGCAACCCGATTTATTTGCCTGGGCGCGGGGCTACATCGCATGGTTGCTCGGGCTGATTATGTTCGGGATGGGCATGACACTTACCGGGCGCGATTTCGCCGCCGTAGTCCGAATGCCTGTTGTCGTGGCGGCCGGCCTCGCTGCACAGTTTGTTTTCATGCCGTTTGCCGCATTTGCGCTTGCCGCGATCTTTGGTTTCGACACCGCGCTACTGGTCGGGATGGTGCTGGTCGGGAGTTCGCCCGGCGGTACCGCATCGAATGTAATCGCTTATCTCGCCGGCGCAAATGTCGCGCTGTCGGTCACGCTGACGGCCTGTGCGACGTTGCTGGCTCCGCTGGTCACGCCGGCACTGGTGCAGTTGTACGCCGGCGCGGTCGTTGAAGTGCCGCTCTGGCCGATGGTCGCTTCGGTTGCGCGGATCGTTTTGTTGCCAGTGTTGTTTGGTGTGATTTTGCGCCGCGTGTTTGGGCGCGGACTCGATCCCCTGTTGCGAATATTCCCCTGGGTCGCAATGTTTGCGATCGTGTTCGTTATCGCGATAATCATGGCGCTGAATCGCAGGGTCGTGCTCGATTTTCCCCTGCTCCTTATGCTGGCAGTCTGCCTGCACAATTTGCTCGGTCTTGTCGCCGGGTATTTGACCGGCCGATTGCTGAGGGTCGGGGAGGGCGAGCGGCGTGCGCTCGCAATTGAAGTCGGCATGCAGAACTCCGGCCTTGCCGTCGCGCTCGCAACACAGTTCTTCGCTCCGCTAAGTGCTTTGCCAGGGGCGCTCTTCAGTCTGTGGCATAACGTGTCAGGCATACTGCTTGCGAACTGGTGGCGGCAGCGTGCCGAGCCCGGCTCTGCTGCAAGCAGCGGGTGATCGATTTCGGCCGGTGACCGGTTGGCGGCCGTGTCCGTGTCCGGGTCCGGGTCCGGCAGATACGAATATCACAGCAAAACCGTGGCTGGCCGGTGGCGATAGCGTTCGGCTGAGAGTCGGGACTCCGGCTGACTCCAGCGCCACATCGCCCCGCGTTTCCGCTGCCCGGCGGCGCATGGCAGAATTAGCGATCTTTTGGCCTGGATGTCCAGCCGTGGAAGCGTTGCGAATCGAAACGGAAAAGAAACCCTCGGCCACCTCGAAGCGACTTGGGGCGCGGTTGCGCGGCCTGGTCGGCAGGGCGATCGGTGATTTCACGATGATCGGCGAGGGCGACCGGGTGATGGTATGCCTGTCGGGCGGCAAGGACAGCTACACGATGCTGGACCTGCTGTTATCCCTGCAGCGCAGTGCGCCCGTGAGCTTCGAGATCACGGCAGTCAACCTCGATCAGAAGCAGCCCGATTACCCGGCTCATGTATTGCCGGATTACCTGCGCTCTCTCGGGGTCCCTTTTCACATCCTGGAACAGGACACGTACAGCGTCGTCAAGCGGGTAATCCCGGAAGGCAAAACGATGTGCAGCCTGTGCTCACGGCTGCGGCGCGGCTCGTTGTATACGTTCGCCGCCGAGCACGGCTTTACCCGCATCGCCCTTGGTCATCACCGCGATGACATTATCGAAACGCTTTTTCTGAACCTGTTTCACGGTGGCAGCCTGAAAGCGATGCCGCCGAAGCTGCGCTCGGACGATGGCCGCCATGTGGTGATCCGGCCGCTGGCCTACTGCAGCGAGCGCGATATCGCGCGTTACGCCAGTGCGCGCCGTTTCCCGATCATCCCGTGCAACCTGTGCGGTAGTCAGGAGAATCTCCAGCGCAAAAAAATCAAACGCATGCTGGCTGACTGGTCGCGCGAAAATCCGGGCCGTATCGAATCGATTTTTGCCGCGATCGGAAATGTCGCTCCGTCGCAGCTGGCCGATCGCGATTTGTTTGATTTTTCCGCTCTCGACCGGTGCGGGCCCGCCGCCTGACTGTTCGGCCCGCCCGCCTCCCCGGCCGCGCCGGATCGACCTTTGCCTCCCGTTTGCATCGCAGATGCCGGTGTCCCGTGGCGATTTCTCGAGAGCAGAGCATGCTGTCCGGCCTTCCGGTCAGGCCTGACGCTGATGCGGCTGGCCCAACGAATGACGCCACGGGACAAGTCCGCCAGGCGGGCAAGGCGCAATATTGCTTCCGCTCACCAACCGGGAGGGTGGCTATGACCAGCAACATTTTTTCGCTCGAAGATCGCAGCATCTTATGCGCTTATTTCGGGACGTCAGCAGCGTTGGACTCGGCGGATATCGATGTCCTGATCAGCGGCTTGGGGATTGATAGCGCCCGCTGCGGCGGTGTGCTCTCACCGTTGGCGGTTGCGGCCACGCGGATTCTAATGCCCGGACGCGAAGCAGGCGAGAGCGCCAGCGGCACCGCTCGCAATGTGCTGATGCTGCCACGTCACGCGCTTACGGTGTTCTGGACGGACCAGATTGTCGGATCCGATGAGTACAGCCTCGTATGGGTTCCGGGTTTCCGCCGCTTCGTCGTCACCGCGACCGGCAACCAGCGCAACTACGGTTACTCGCAGTTCGCGATAGGCCACTTCGAGCCTACTTCACAATTGCGCGATGCGGTCGGCAAGGTATTGCGCGGATGGTGGCGCAGTCAGGCCGTGGCCGGACGCCAGCGCTGGCAAGGGTGCGAGTCTTCGGCGCTGGTGCCCGAAGCTCACGCCGCGGGTTGGCGCGAACTTGCGTGGTTGCAGAGCGCCGCAACACCGATACGGCAGGCGCTCTGACCCGGACCTCGAATCCGCGCGAGGGTCAGCGGCGAACCCGCCTGTTATGCGAAAAAGATTAACTGGGCTGGTCCTGCTGACCTTTATCGGGGGTTGTAACACGCACACGGAGGTGCCTGTGTCCGAGACTTACGAGAGCGCACTTGCGCGCACGTCGGCGCTGCCTGCTGTCGCGCCGGAAAGCGCACAGGAGTCTGCCGCAATAGCGCGGCTGCAGGATTTCCTTGCCGCGATGAGCGCCGACGGGATTCGCGCGGATATCCGCAATGTCTACGCCCAGAACGTGTTTTTCAACGACACGTTGAAGACCGTTGTCGGGGTCGATGCGCTGGAGGAGTACCTGCTCGAGACGGTCCAGCGCACCTCGTTTGTGCGGGTAAGGTTTGACGATGTAGTGCGATCCGGGCACGACTACTACCTGCGCTGGTTCATGGAGTACCAGTCGGACCGGATCAATGATGGTGCGGTGGTGAGCTCCATCGGGATGTCGCAAATTCGATTCGACGATTCGGGAAAAGTCGTGTTGCACCAGGACTATTGGGACTCTACCGGCGGTCTTTTCGAGCGCGCCCCGGTAGTCGGATGGCTGTTGCGAAAGATAAAAGCCCGGTTGTAGCGCCGGCATTGAGACCAACTCCCGGCCCCGCCTGTCATCAGGCTGTAATAATCGGGTTCTAGCGTGTTTCGGCTTTGTAATATTCCCGCCAGTGCCGGTCCGGAGTGAATTCCATGCGCAGCCTTTTCCTTGCGAGCCTGACAGTCCTGTTTTCAGGTCTTGCCAGCGCCGCCGAACTCAACGTCGCCTTTTTCAATGTCGAGTCGGATCATTCGGAGCGACGCACGATCGGCTCTCAGATCACACGTTATTACCGGGATTTCCAGATCGACCTGTGGGCTTTCGCGGAAGTCTGGGACGATGACTGGCGCCGCGAGTTCGTCGATGACATAAGCAAGGCGCATGACCGGGCAACCCGTGAGGGCATTGAATTCAGGACGGTTTTTGGCGAAACCGGGGGCGACAACCGGCTGCTCGTGGTTTACAACCCGGCCAAGCTCGAAGTGGTTGCCAGCCAGGAACTGGCCGGGCTGGATATCCGGCGCTCGAACCCGGCCCCGCTTGCGATTCATTTCCGGTTGCGCGGCGGCCCGGAGTTTATGTTCCTGGTGGCGCGCCTTGATCGCTACCGCGAGGAGGCGCGCGAGCAAGCCGCCGAAGGGCTCAACCGCTGGGTGACAGAACAAACCCTGCCGGTGGTCGTCGGCGGAACTTTCGGTTTCGGCTGGTCAACGAAAGACAATGGGGCCAGCCGCGAGGCCGGCTTCGACAAACTGATTGGCGGAGACGTTTTGACCTGGGTCCGGCCGTCGCGGGTCGTGGCCACCGAGTGCGGGCCAGCGCGCAATGTCGATGATTTCATTTTTGTCGGCGGTCCGGCGCGCGACTGGCCGATCAAGACCCGTGTGCTCTCGGACGCACCTAATTACTGTCCGGACAGCGATCTGACCAGCAGCCACCGTCCTTTGCTGGCGCGGATAACGTACGAGGATGCGAACGCCGTATTGCCAGTGGTGGCGGCCTCGCCTTCGACGCTTCCGGCCGGCCTCCCATCCGCCGACAAACAGCTGGATCCGGCAACACGCGAGGAAATTCTCCGGCGGATCGCATTGATCGAGGCCGAGCTTGCGGCCCTGAAAGAGTTGCTTGGTGTTGAGTAAGCGCCGGAATCGGCGGGTCAGAGCGGAGTCTGGGGGCAGTAAATGTCGTGGAGGACTTCGATAATCCGGGTCGCCTTGTTGCTGGACAGCGAGTAAAAAATGGTCTGCGATTCGCGCCGTGTTTCGACCAGTTCGGCATGTCGCAGCACGGCGAGATGTTGAGACAACGCCGACTGGCTCATTCCGACGAGCTCGTTCAGCCGCCCGACGGACAGCTCACCGTCCACGAGCGAGCACAGAATAAGGAGACGTGTGGAATTGCCCAGCGTTTTCAGCAGGCGCGACGCATCCTCGGCGTGGCTGCGCATTTCCGCGAGTTCGGCGCCGGAAAGGGCGGTCGGTGCTTCCTGCATGACTGATGCCATCGCTGATTTCTCCACGTCCATAATGTCGATATTTTAGCCCGCCCCGCCGTCGATTGGCGAGAATCGGTCCAAGAATATACAAAAAAGCAGAAATTCCAAGAAAAAACAGAAGTTTGATTAGTCTTGGCCGGGTGACACCGGGCGCTTGGGGTCGCTGATCCAGGCGCTCCAGGAGCCAGCGTAAAGGCGGCCTGCGCCGAGACCGGCCACGCTCATCGCCAGCAGGTTGTGACATGCGGTTACCCCTGAACCGCACATCGAAATTGTCTCGGCAGCGGGCCGGCCGCCGAGTTTTTCCTGGTAGAGCTGGCGCAGCTGTTGCGGCGAACGAAAGCGGCCGTCGTCATCGAGGTTGTCGGAAAACGGCACGTTGACGGCGCCGGGAATATGTCCTGCCTTGCTGTCTATCGGCTCGACCTCGCCGCGGTAGCGCGCCGCCGCGCGCGCATCCAGCACCAACTCGCCGGCCGCCAGCGCGGCAGCCGTGTCGCCGGTATCGGCAATCCAGCCGGATTGTATTTCCGCACGGAAATCGGTTGTCTCGACCCGCTCGGTGCCCGCCTCCAGCGGCCGCCCGCCGGCATTCCAGCTGTTCCAGCCGCCGTCGAGCAG
>PKUM01000063.1 GCA_002868855.1 Chromatiales bacterium
GGCTCGACGAGAAGCCAGTCGTCCTCGAAGCGCTGACCGCCTTCAAACGCGCGGGCGCGGATGCAATTCTCACCTATTTCGCGCCGGCCGCGGCAACCTGGCTCGACGGAGACTGAGCCGACGCGGATGGAGCAGAAATCGCCGGTTGAGTTGCGGTGTGCGTTGATCGGCCATCCGGTTGCGCACAGCCGTTCACCGCTGATCCATCGCCTGTTTGCGGAGCAGTTTTCACTACCTCTGCGCTACGACCTGCTCGATGTCGAAGGACCCGCCTTCAACGCCGCGGTGCAGCAGTTTTTCGCCACTGGCGGACTCGGTCTCAACGTCACGGTACCGCACAAAATGGCGGCTTTCGCGCTGGCGGATCAGACCACCGCCCGGGCGGCGACGGCCGGCGCCGTCAATACGCTGCGCGAGGATCAAGGCCGCCTGGTTGCCGATAACACCGACGGCGCGGGGCTTGTGCGCGATTTGACGGCCAACCATGGCATCGAGCTCGGCGCGTCCCGAATACTGATACTGGGCGCCGGCGGCGCAGTCCGCGGCTGTCTCGGTCCAATACTGGAAACCGGCCCGGCCCTGGTCCGCATCGCCAATCGCACTGCCGCACGGGCGCGGCAACTGGCGACGGATTTCACCCGGCTCGGAACGGTAGAAGGCTGCGGGTATGACGACCTCGAAACGGCGACCAGCCCATTCGACCTCGTCATCCATGCAACATCCGCCGGGCTCACCGGAGAAACCCCGAAGTTCAATCGTCGATGTGTCGCTGCGTCGACATTTTGCTATGACATGTTCTACGCCCGCGGCGATACCGCTTTCCTGCGCTGGTGCAGGGAAGCAGGGGCGCGGCGACTGGCTGCAGGATGGGGAATGCTGGTTGAACAGGCCGCCGAATCCTTCGAGTTCTGGCATGGCCGGCGTCCGGAAACCGGCTCTGTAATTGCGCGGCTGCTATCCGCCTAGAGCGCGTTTTCCCCGGCGCGGTAGCTGTCCTTGATCCGCACATAGTGTTCCGCGCTGTACCGGAGCTGTTCGATTTCGCGACCGCTCAATTCGCGTATTAGCCGAGCCGGCGAGCCCGCGTACAAACAGCCCGATTCCAGACGTTTCCGTGGCGGTACCAGGCAACCCGCGGCAATCAGTACATCGGCGCAGATTTCCGCATCGTCGAGCACGATCGCGCCAATCCCGATCAGACAGCGATCGCCCACGCTACAGGCATGCAGCGTAGCGCGGTGGCCGACGGTCACCTGTTTGCCAATGTCGAGGGCCCGCCCGCCGGGGCTGAATGGCCCATCGTGTGTCACGTGAAGCACCGCCCCGTCCTGGATATTGCTGGCGGCCCCGATCGCGATTCGCTCAACGTCTCCGCGGATGACCGCCGTCGGCCAGACCGAAACATCGTCGCCCAGTGCCACTGCGCCGATGACAACGGCGCTGGGATCGATGAAAACGCGCTCGCCGATCTGCGGCCAGCGGCCCTGATAGGGGCGCACCGGATCCGGCGGCGTCACCGCAGCGTCACCAGTTCCTCGGCAGAGGTCGGATGAATGGCAACGGTATCGTCCAGGTCGCGTTTGCACGCGCCCATTTTTATCGCGACGGCAAATCCCTGCATCATTTCGTCAGCGCCGTCGCCGATAACGTGGCAACCGACGATACGTTCCTCGGCGCCGACAGTGATCAGTTTCATCGTCGCTTTCGGCTTGTGCTCGGTCATCGCGTGATACATCGGCACGAAACTCGACATATAGACCTTTGTCGCTTCGCCATACTGCTCGCGCGCGGCCGGTTCGGTCAGGCCGATGGTTCCGATTGGCGGATGGGTAAACAGCACCGTCGCAATGTTCTCGTACGACAAATGGCGCTCGCTCTGACCGCCATACAGGCGGTCACCGAGACGGCGCCCCGCCGCGATCGCCACCGGTGTCAGCGCGGCGCGGCCGGTTACATCGCCGATCGCATAGATGCCTTCGACGTTAGTATTCTGAAAAGTATCGGTCGGGATAAAACCCTCGGCGTCGAGTTCGACACCCGCGGTATCGCAAGCGAGCGTCGCGGTATTGGGTTTCCGCCCCACAGCCCAGATCAGCGATTCGTACCCGGTAAATACACGCCCGTCTTCAGCTGCAAGATCGAGCCCCGCACTGCCACGCGTAACCGCTGCCGGACGAAAACCAGAGACGACTTCGATCCCGGAGTCCGTCAGCGACTGCATCAGCCCCTGCTGCAACATCGGATCGAACGAACGCAGCACGCTGTCAAAACGGACAAATACTGAAACGTCGGCTCCGAGTGCACGTAACACCCCGGCGAATTCCACCGCGATATACCCGCTGCCGACAATCGCGACTCGCCGCGGCATCTTTTCGAGATTGAAAAACCCGTCCGATGTGATACCGAATTCGGCGCCCGGGATTGGCGGAACTATCGGGCGTCCTCCGGTGGCCACGACGATGTGATCGGCACTGATCCGTTCACCGTCCACATCCAGTACGCCCGCGCCGGAAAACTTCGCTGTGCCGCGCAGGTACCCAACCTCACGCCGCGACAAGTTGTTTTCGTAGATCCCGTTCAGGCGTTTTACATAAGCATCCCGCTTTGCCTTCAGCGTGGCCCAGTCGTGACCATCGGCGCTGACGTCGAATCCGTACGCCGAAGCATCTTCGATTGCGTGCGCCAGCTGCGCCGCATACCACATGACCTTCTTCGGCACGCATCCTACATTGACGCAGGTGCCACCCAGCGGGCCGTTCTCGATCACCGCCGTCCGCGCCCCGTATTCCGCCGCGCGCTGGGCGCAGGCCAGCCCGCCGCTGCCACCACCCACGGCGACCAGATCGTAATGCCTGGTCATGCGCTGAGACCGGGCCGGCAGCGCTTGCCAAATGCTATAATTTTCGCGGTTTTCCCGCCCCTCAGGTATTCCATTATGGTTTTCGCCTCCGTTTTCGGCGCGGCGCTAATTGTCCTCACAGTTTACTTTATCGTCGTCTACAACGGCTTCATCTTTCTGCGCGAAAACGTCCGCCGGAACTGGTCGAACATCGACGTACTCCTCGTGCAGCGGCACGACGAGCTACCAAAACTCGTAGAGGCCTGCAAAGGCTACATGCGTCATGAGCGCGAAACGCTGGAAGGCGTGATGCGCGCCCGCAGCGCTATCGACCGCGCCCGAACCAGCGCCGACCTCGACGCGCTCGGCGATGCCGAGACGTCGCTTCGATCCGATCTCGGGCGGCTGTTTGCTCTGGCCGAGAATTATCCCGAGCTGAAGGCCAGCGAGTCCTTCCTCAAGTTGCAACGGCGTATAACCGAACTCGAGGAGAGCATTGCCGACCGCCGTGAACTCTACAATGACAGCGTCAATACCAACAACATCCGTATCGATCAGTTCCCGCAGCTGATCGTGGCCCGTCTATTCAGCTTCCGCAAAGCGGACCTGCTCGAATTCTCCGAGGCGCAAACGGCCGATGTCGACATCAAGGCACTGTTCGCCTGATCACCGGGGAATCCGCGATTGACCGAACACCTGCGCAGTCTTTCAGATTTCCAGTTCGCCCTCGTAACAGCCATCGCTGTCGTAGTGGCGATTTTCTGCCTGTACGTCTATCGGCGGATGCTGCACCACACCCATCTCGCCGCAGATACCCCGACCTCGAAAATCCGCTCGGCTTCACAGGGGTATCTCGAACTCGTCGGCGAAGCCTACGCGTTGCCGGGCGAACCCATTAAGGCGCCACTGAGCGGCAAGGCCTGCGCGTGGTGGGCGTACCGGGTCGAGGAGCGCGAGCAACGCAGCCGCGGCGGTCACGGCTGGCGCTCCGTCGACAGCGGCGTCAGCGATGCGATATTCGGTGTTCGCGACGCCACCGGCACGTGCATCGTCGACCCCGAAGGCGCTATCGTCCGAACCGCGAGGCGCAATACCTGGACCAGTGCCTCCCGGCGCCGCGGCGACGGCGACAAGCGGCGTGGCTTCAAAACCACGCTTGGCAGCCGTTACCGCTACACGGAGCGGCTTATCGAAATCGGCGATCCCCTGCATGCGATCGGATTTATGCGCAGTCACGATGCCGCCCAGGGACTGACCGAAGCGGAGGAATTGCGCGCGCTGCTGGCGGAGTGGAAACGCGACCAACGCGGGCTCATCGAGCGTTTCGACAGCGACGGAGATCGCGAGATCAGCGCCGAGGAATGGGATCAGGAGCGTGAGCAGGCGCTCGAGCAGGTGCGCCGTGAGCGCGCCGACGAGCCGCACCTGCCGCGCGTGCCGGTACTGGGACATCCGCAGGACCAGCGCCCGTTTCTCCTTGCCGTCGGCGAACAGGACAGCCTTACCCGGCGCTGGCGGTATGCCGCATTCGCCAGCGGCGCCGGCTTCGTGGTCAGTATCGGAGTTCTCGCCTGGCTTTTCGCACAACGCTTTGGCACCTGAAATAACAGCCCGCAACAGCTAGAATTCGCCGTCACGCGGCGCAAAGGTCAATCATGTCGAATCCCAATCCCTTGTTGATAACCGAAGGTCTTCCGAGTTTCGAGAGCATCGAACCGGGCCATGTCGAGGAAGCAATCAACTCCGTGCTAAAGGCGAACCGCGCGGACTTGAAGCGACTTCTGGACTCCGAATCGGCGCCCAGTTGGGATCGCATCGTCGTGCCGCTCGAGGAAATGGAAGACCGTCTCAACCGGGTCTGGTCGCCGGTACGCCACCTGAATGCGGTCGCCAACAACAAAGCGCTGCGCGATGCCCACAATGCCTGCCTGCCTCACATCACAGCGTATGCGACCGAACTAGGGCAAAACGAGAACCTGTACAAGGCGTACAAATATATTGCCACTCACGAGTACGATGAGCTCGACGCCACGCAGCAAAAAGTCATAGACGACGCTTTACGCGATTTTCATCTCGCCGGCGTCGATCTGGCAGCAAACGACAAATCCCGTTTCAAGGCGATCATGCAGGAACTGGCCCAGCTGGGGTCGCGATTCGAGGAGAACGTGCTTGATTCGATGAACGCGTTTCAGCGCCATGTCGAAAAAGAGAGCGATCTCGACGGACTGCCCGACAACGATCGTCAACGGGCCAGCGACAATGCGCGGCGCGAGAACCGCAGCGGATTCCTGTTATCGCTCGACTACCCGACCTACCACGCGATTCTGACCTATGCGAAAAATCGCGAGTTGCGGCGCGAGTTTCACGAGGCGTGGTCGACCCGGGCCTCCGACATGGGCCCGCATGCCGGTCGCTGGGACAACTCCGCGGTAATCGACGAGATTCTCCGCTTGCGCCACGAGGCCGCTGAAATACTCGGTTTCGACAATTACTGCGAGTTGTCGCTCGCTACGAAGATGGCAGGTACGGTTCCGGAAGTCCTTTCATTTCTCGAGGATCTTGCCGATCGCAGCGTCGAGCTTGCGCGACGCGACATCGCGCAATTGCAGGAACTGGCCGGGCACGAACTCGAGGCCTGGGACATCAGTTTCTACGGCGAAAAGCTGAAGCGAAAACGCTTCGAGATCTCGGACGAGGCGCTGCGACCCTATTTTCCAAGCGAACGCGTTCTCGATGGCTTGTTCCGGGTGGCGCAAACGCTGTTCGGGCTGAAGATCGCGCGCCGCGACGGTGTCGAGGTATGGCACCCCGACGTCGCTTTCTACGAGATCAGCAATGCAGCGGGCGATCAGATCGGCGGCTTTTTCGTCGACCTTTACGCACGCAAGCACAAACGCGGCGGCGCATGGATGGATGAATGCGCGGTCCGCAAAAAGCTCGGTGCCCGACTGCAACTCCCGGTCGCCTACCTGGTCTGTAATTTTCCGCCGCCGGTCCGCAATTCGGCGTCGCTGCTCAACCACGACGACGTGGTTACGCTGTTTCACGAGTTTGGCCACACGCTGCATCACCTGCTGACCCGGGTCGATATTCCGAGTGTCGCCGGAATCAACGGCGTGCCGTGGGATGCGGTGGAGCTGCCGAGCCAGTTCATGGAGAACTTCGCCTGGCGGCGCGAGGTCTTACCATGGATTTCGGGTCATTACCTTACCGGCGAACCGATGCCCGACGAACTGTTCGATCGGCTACTCAGTACCCGCAGCTTTCTTGGCGGCATGCAGATGGTGCGCCAGCTCGAATTTGCGCTGTTCGATTTCCGTCTCCACGCTGAATACGACCCGCACAACAAGCCACGGGTGCTGGAGATCCTGCAGCGGATCAGGGACCGGGTAGCCGTAGTACCGGACACCTCATTCAACCGCTTCCCCAATAGCTTTTCGCACATTTTCGCGGGTGGCTATGCAGCCGGCTATTACAGCTATAAATGGGCCGAGGTACTTGCCGCCGACGCGTTCGCGGCGTTTGCCGAAAACGGAGTTTTCGACGAAGACACGGCGGCCCGTTTTCGCGCCGAAATTCTTGAAGTCGGCGGGACCCGCGACGCCATGGCCGCTTATGTTGCGTTTCGTGGCCGCGAACCGCGGCTCGAGCCGTTGCTGGAACAATGCGGCATCAACAAGGCAGCCTGACCCGAAGGAGTTCCACCATGCGAATCGCCACCTGGAACGTCAATTCGTTGCGTGTGCGCTTGCCGCAAGTCCTCGACTGGGTGCAGTCGAGCGAGCCGGACGTGCTGGGTTTACAGGAAATCAAGCAGCGGAACGAGGATTTCCCGGCACAGGAAATCCGTGCCGCGGGTTACAGTGCGATCGTAAACGGACAGCGCACTTACAATGGCGTTGCCCTGCTTTCGCGGCTGACCGGGGAAGACGTGCTGACCGATCTCCCGGGTATCGAGGACCCGCAACGGCGCTTTGTCGCTGCTACCTATGGAGACACCCGCGTCGTCAATATCTACGTGCCGAACGGGCAGGCGCTGGATTCCGACAAATTCGTTTACAAGATGGGCTGGCTCCGGGCGCTGCGTGAATACCTGGAAACGGAAATCGCGCGTTATCCGCGGCTGTTGGTTATGGGCGACTACAACATTGCGCCGGAGGACCGCGATGTTCACGATCCCGCCGCCTGGGAAGGATCGGTACATGTCAGCCCGCCGGAGCGCGAAGCGTTGACAAAACTGTGCGAACTGGGGCTCGAGGACCTGTTCCGGCGTTTTACGCAGGCGGACGGAAAATACAGCTGGTGGGACTACCGGCGCGGTGCATTCCGGCGCAACAACGGCTTGCGAATCGACCTGATCCTGGCTACCGAAAATCTCGCCGCGGACTGCCGTAGCTGTGACATCGACATCGAGCCACGCGCCTGGGAACGACCGTCTGACCACACCCCGGTGATCGCGGAATTCACAAAATAGGCAAAAAATACCAATAAATTACGGGTTATGTCCGAAACCGGGTTGGCACGGGGCATGACTTTTCCATAGACTTCGTCAGGTGTCCGAATTAGAACAACAATCGCTCTGGGCGCAGAGACTCGCGGAGCGGCGCAACGACTACGACGTGACGAATACGGTTCGGGTGAGTTCGCCGTCAGCCGTTTGCGCCGCCGTACACGGAATATTCAGCGGTTTGTATCCGCGCGACTCGTTCAAACCGATGAGCCGCGCTTTCCTTGATTTTCAGCGCCTCTTCAACGGCGAGTATCCCGGCTACTACGGATGCGACACCGTGTACCACGATATCCAGCATACGCTGGATATGACCCTGGCCAATGCGAGGCTTATCGCGGGATTCGAAATGTCGAATCCTATCCGCGACCAGCTCGGCCCGCGCCGGGCAGTCGTGGCGCTGGTCACCTCTCTTTTCCACGATGCCGGCTACATTCGCCGGCATGACGACGACGAATTCAGCAACGGCGCCGAGGTCACCAGTTTCCACGTCAGCCGCAGTGCCAGATTCCTGGAAAACTACATGCCGCAGATCGGCTTTGCCGACTTTGCCGCAACAGCGGCGCAGATCGTGCATTTCAGCGGTTATGAGGTCAGGCCCGAGCATATTCGCGTAGCCGAACCGAAAGATCGTCGTCTCGGCCATCTGCTTGGCACCGCCGACCTGATGGCACAGATGGCCGATCGCTGTTATCTCGAGAAATGTCGCGACCGCCTGTATCCCGAATTCGTTTTGGCGGGTATTGCCGTTGAAAAGGACGGCCATGGTAACGAGAAGGTGAACTACGCGTCCGGCGACGACCTGTTGAAGAAGACCGATGATTTTTACCGCAATAGCGTCAAGACGCGGCTGGAAAGCAGCTTCGAGAGTGTCTACGAATACGCAAATGTATTGTTCGACGGCACCAATCCGTACCTGATGGCTATCGAGAAGAACCTGGCGTACCTGCGGCAGATTGCGGGTCGCGGCGATGGAATCGGACTGGCATTAAGGCGCCGCCCGGAGTGTTTTACCTGGCCCGAGGAAACGCTGGAAAACGTCATCGCTCTGGCCGAACATCGTCTCGTCAGGAAAGAGGCGGGCGCGGCAGTTCGCTAATTCACCGGGCTCAGCTCAGCCTGGCGGGAACCGCTTGAGCAAATCGCGCATCGCCCGCTGCAGGCGCTGGCGGCGTTTGACCCAATCTTCCTCTTCGTGCAGTTCGCCCTGAACCGAGCCGCGCTAGAGCAAGCGCCGGCTCTCGGGTTCGAACACATCTA
>PKUM01000176.1 GCA_002868855.1 Chromatiales bacterium
CTATTTCTGCCCTCGCGCGTCCGCTACCAGTCGGGCGACATTACTGCCGGTCAATGCCTCGAGAAAGTCGACCAGCGCGGCGACGTCGGTATCGTCCAGCCCGAGCCGGCGAATGCGCGGATCGCGCCCTTCGTTTTCGATTCCGCCCTCGTTGTAAAACCGTACGACCGCTTCAAGCGTGGGAAGCGAGCCGTCGTGCATGTACGGCGCGGTCAACGCAACGTTTCTGAGCGACGGCGTTCGATATTTCCAGCGATCCGCTGGGCGGCCGGTGAGTTCGTACAAACCGAGGTCCGACTGGCGCCGGCCGCCGACGTTGTCGAGCGACCAGGTGTCAACGGTCAGAATCGTTCCAGGAGCGACTTCTAATTCGCGACCCCGCCCTCGTCCGGAAAAACTCGACAGATAACCCACTCCGGTATTGTGAAATTGCTGGTCGGTAAACAACGGATCGCTGCGCGAAATCGTGTGACAACCTGCACAACCGGCGACACCGGAAAACAACTCATAGCCGTGCCGCGCCGTAGCGCTCAGCGCCGACTCGTCGGCATCGAAAAACCAGCGGTCGAACGGCGAATCGGCAGCGAGCAGGACACGCTGGTAGCTCGCGAGCGCCATGCCAATCGATTCCATACCCGGTCCGCGGCCGAAGGCTTGTTCGAACAGGCCGGTGTGAGCGTCAGCTTCGGTCCGCAGACGGATACTCCCGAAGTAATGCAGCACTACGCCGACCTGACTCGCCGCGAAGGATTTGACTGGCGTTTTCTGACCTGTGAGACGGAGGCGGCGCCAGCACCCATCCTGGCTGGCTATAATCAGTGGGTGCTGCGCGACTATGACGAAGAGGGCCGCTATCTCGGAAGTATTTCGCACCTGCTGCGCGTCTATCTGATCGATCGGAAGGGTCGAATCCGCAACAACTACAGCCCGTCGCTTCTGCATGCGGACATACTCTACGCGGACATTGCCACGCTGCTGCTGGTACAAGGCTTTCCCTGACCTACCGTGCAACAATGCCAGGCCAGCACCATGGCAGCCAATGCCGTGCGAAGCTCACCATATTGGCATTGGCAACCGCAACGCGACACCACCGAAAGTTCACCACGACGACTGACTAAAGATAAACCGCGCATGCAGCACCGCAAACTCACACCCGCGCTGACCCGTTTCGTCACGAGTCCGGCGCGGCGCATTGTCATGCGCCAGGTCGCGGAACTGCGGCGGCGAATCGCTCGCCAGCCACACGCGATTCACTATTTCCATCGTGTCGACGACCCCTATTGCCAACTGATGCTGCAAGCGCTCCCGGAATTGCAGCACCGCTTCGACGTAACGCTGATTCCGCATGTGATCGAACAGCTGCAGCCACAGATGTATCCGGCGCCCGATCTGCTTTCCGCGTACAGCGCAATCGACGCGAAACGCCTTGCCCGGCTGTATCGGCTGCCATTCCCGCAAATCGTGCCAGGCGCCACATCCGGCGAGCGCGAAAAGGCCAGCCGGGCGCTGGTCGCGCGGACCCGCTCGCCGCGATTCTTCGCGGAAGCCCTCGACATCGGAACCGCTTTCTGGTCCGGCGCGAGCGTCGCTGACGGCGCTCACCCGGCCGGAGACGCAGCCGCGCTTCGCACCGGCGAGGCGCTGCTCGAAAAGCTCGGGCACTACGCATCGGCCACGGTTTTCTACGGCGGCGAGTGGTACTGGGGCCTGGACCGCCTGGATCATCTCGAGCGTCGCCTGCTGGGTCTCGGACTCGGCAAAAACCCTAACGAGTCCGTGCACTACGACCGCACCTGGCGCGGCCTGTTCGAACCGGTCGGCGAACCAATCGCACGGCAAACACCACTCGAGTACTTTTTCTCGGCGCGAAGCCCCTACAGCTACCTCGGATTTTTCCAGGCGCAAAAATTTGCGGCCGCACACGGACTCGATCTGGAACTCAAACCGGTGTTGCCGATGGTGATGCGCGGGATGGCAGTACCACAAGCCAAACGCATCTACATTCTTACCGACAGCAAACGCGAGGCTGAAAAATTCGGGCTGGAGTTCGGCCGCATCGTGGACCCGCTCGGCCCGGGCATCGAGCGCGCCTATGCCGTGGCGCACTGGGCACACGCAGCCGGTCAATCAGAGGCATTTTTCGCCTCGCTGCTGCCGGCCATTGCCGCCGAAGCCATCGACGTCGCAAGCGACAGCGGGCTGCGAAAAGTTGTGGCACGGGCCGGTCTCGACTGGCGGTCAGCCACGCAGGCTCTGGCTGGCAAACGCTGGCGTGACTGGGTAACGGGGCATCGCAGTGAAATGACCGACCTGGGGCTGTGGGGAGTACCTTGCCTCAAATACGGCGATACCGTGGCCTGGGGGCAGGATCGCTTCTGGGTCATACGCGAGGCACTGACCGACGGACCAGCGCCTTCCTGACAGGACTGGCAAAAAGAACACGCCCGGCCTGAGCCGGGCGCGTCATTTCCGCGTCCGCGTGTGCCAGCCATGCCGGCACAGACGCACGGTGTCTATTCGTCTGCGGCCGCCAGTTCCGGGCCTTTACGCGAACCGGAAGTCTCCTCGACCACCTCGTCCCACACCTTTTCCCAGTCCTCGGGCAGTTTGTGAACGAGACCCTGGTGGCAATCGATACAGGTATAGCCGCCCTTCTCCATCGACATCTGGTGGCGGCGGCGCGCCATCGGGCCCTGGTTTTCGAGAACCATATGCTCTGCTTTGTGGCAGTGCTTGCAGTACTCCGAGTCGTTTTCGCGGAACTCGATCCAGGTGGCTTTTGCCATCTCCGCCCGATGTGCCTCGTAGTCGGCCGGGTCGGTGATCTTTCCCTGCAATTCCGGGATGATATCGAGCGAAACGACCATTTTGCGCATCACGTAGTGGATCCAGCGATCTTCCATGCTGGGAAGATGACATTCTGCACATTCGGCCCGCACGCCCAGCGTGTTGTTGGCGTGCCCGGATGCCTCATATTCGGGTTTGATGTTGACCGTATGCGAATGACAGGCAAGACAGAATTCGGTTTTGCTGGTCTCGTGCAGGATGGTATTCATGATCTGCAGGCCAGCGGCACCAACAGCCAGCATTACGAATCCGCCCAGCGGTATACCCAGCAGCCACTTTTTGTTCGGCTTGGTCCAGAAACTGGAGCGTTTTTTCTCTTCTGCCATGTGCCCTCCCAATGTCGTTGCGCCGCGCCGCAGCGGGGCCGGGGTTGGTTTACCTGCTGTAATAGTACCTGAAACACAACCGAATCAGGCCCGTTTTTCCCGTCCGCAGCCGGCCGCAGCGGCCAGGTGAGCGACAGGTACCAGGCGAGGGATGATTGTCAATCAGCGAGCGGGACAGCCACGCCCCGCAGACAGCCAAGGGCAACGGCCACGTCGCGGAAATCCGATTGGCACGCAGTCGGCGTTTATGTAAATATTGTCGGAAATCCGTAACCGCGTTATTGCGGAGTCCATCCAGGTTCCGCCGCTGCGGGATTTGGCGAACAGCCGAAGCAATACCAAAAAAAGAGGGTCCTGAGTAATGAAGGATCGAGTACGCGTATTTTCCCTTGCCGTGATAACGGCGTTGCTGGCAACTACGGCACCCGTTCAGGCGGATGAGTACCCGCAGGGCTGTGTCGACTGCCACAAGCAGGAACCGGGCAAAACCAATCTGACTCTTAACGCTCTGCTGGCGCAGATCGGTCACCCCAAGCTCCCCAAGGTCAAAAAAGTGCCTACCAGCTGTGGCGGCTGCCATGCATCCGATGAAGGGGAGGAAAATCAGTTCGCGCACATGATTCACCAGATTCACTTCGATGTGCCCAAAGCGAACCTGTTTACCACGCGGTTTGGTGGCGACTGCCTCCACTGCCACGCCATGGACGCCGATTCAGGCGAAGCACTCGTCAAGAGCGGACCACGGAACTGGTAGGGGGCGACGAAAATGAAAAATGTTCTGGTGAAATCAAAAGAATCGTCTATCAACAGGCCGATGATCTTGCTCGCTCTGATCGCGCTTACGCTGGCCGCGGGCGCGCTCGTTGGCAAAAAAGCCTTTGCGGACGACTACCCCAATGGTTGTGTAAGTTGTCATGTTGAGGGCACCGGTGCCCTGGATATGCGCATAAACGCCGTACTCAGCCGGCTTGGCCATGGCAAGGCAGCCGATCGCTCCAAGGTTATTCCCGCTGCCTGCGATCGTTGCCACGCCTCGTCTGGAGATGGCCCGGCCAGCGCGTTGCGAAACCTGATCCACCGCGCTCATTACACCGACCCGGATGCGAATCTTTTCGTGACTCAGTACGCGGGCAGTTGCCTGCATTGTCACGCCATGGATGGTGCGAGCGGTAAAGCCTCTGTCAAGAGCGGCGAACGCAACTGGACACCGATCGTCGGGGGCGAACCAATCACTGAGTAGGCGAGATCTGTTCACGCCATTGAAAAAAACCCCGCTAAAGAAGCGGGGTTTTTTTTGCGTATGACAAAGGCGGTATGTCTGCTGAGCCGAACGGCGCGCTTATCCCAGAATCGCCTCGCTCAACACATCACGCACAATTTGCGTGGCGATTTCGATCAACAATATCCGACCGTCGACGATGACCCGCTCGTAACCCTCTTCGACAGGCGGCAGACGATATTCCAGATCCGCGGGCAGGGCCTGCTTGGCAATACCGGGCGGCATCTGACCACCGCGCCTGAGTTTCTTCGCGATGCCTGGCGGTAATTGACCCGATCTCGCTCGATGACGCTCCTCGGGTCCGGCATCCTCGGCATGGGTCCGGTAGTAGGCCCGAATCACTTTGATTTCCTGCCGGGTGAATACGACCTCGGCGCTGCGCTGCTGATCGGATGCGAATCCGGAGAAGGACGGGCTCTTCGGTGCCGCGGCCGCCCCAGCCAAAGCCCATAGAAATGCCGCGGAGCCAAACAAAACTGAACGCATCGAAATCATGACGCCCCTCCCGTCAGTGAATCGTTACGCTCACTTTACTCAGACCAAAAGCGCCTGTTGTGTGAACTCCATCACACTGCCAACAGGTTCTTACCAATACTTACTTGACATAAATTCGGCGCACGGAGTGCCGCAGTCGCTAGACTCGGGAAATTACGCGGCCTGCGAGGCGGGAAGCTCGAATTCGAAGCGCGTGCCGTTGTCGACCGCACTCGTCACGGTGATACGGCTTTGATGCAGTTCGAGGATGCGTTTGACAATCGCAAGGCCCAGTCCCGACGATTCAGCACCCGATTCGCGGGCATTGCCGTAAAACCGGTCGAAAATCCGCGGCAGGTCGTTTGCAGGAATCCCGACCCCGGTATCCGCCACCGCCACCGCCAGCTTGCTGCTGCGTTTCTCGACGCTCAGCGTGATGCGGCCACCGCTGGGCGTGAATCGCAGCGCATTCCGGATCAGGTTCTCCAGCACCCGCTGAATCAAACCGATGTCGGCAACCACGCTTGCACCGTCGCGAGGCGCCGCCACATCCAGCCGCACTCCGGCCCGGGACGCCTCCAGTTCGAATTCCTGGCTCGTATCCTGAAGCAGCTCGGCGACCGAAAAACGCTCGAACTGCGGTTCCACGCTGGCCGAATCCAGCCGCGATAGTTCAAAAAGGTCGCCGATCAGCCGCCCCAGCCTGTGCGCATGCTTGCGAGTAATATTCAGATAGTGATCGCGCTGATCGGCAGACAGGCTTCCGTTCTTGATGATCAGTGTATCGACATACCCCTGCATCGAAGCCAACGGCGTGCGCAAGTCGTGCGAGACATTGCTGACCAGCTCACGTCGAAGCCGGTCGTTTTCTTTCAGCCGCTCGATCTGCTCGCGTATTGTGTTCGACATCACCGAAAACGCACTTCCCAAGCGATCGATTTCGTCACCGTCGCGCGGCTTCCAGCTGAGGGCCGCTTCCGGGTCGAAACCGGATGCGGTAAAACGCTGCACGTCGGCGGTCAGTCTTGTCAGTCGCCGGGTCAGTAAACCGAACACAAGCAGGCCGATCAGAAATGCCGCGGCCATCACCACCGCCATGGCCAGGATGGTGAGCCGCTGGACATGGCTGCCACGGATATCGCTCGCGATCTCGTCGAATTTCTGTCCCCCGAGTACCGCGTAGAGATATCCCTCCAACACGTCACCGGAACGCACTTCGGAAGCAGAAAAGACCTTCCGCACTTCGGGATTACGCGGGTCGGTGCCTTTTATCGGCATGCTGGAATCAGCATCAAGCAGAGTCCGTACCGGCGCCAGGTCGACGCGATCGGTCAGCACCGTCTCGGGCGGCATCGTATGACCGAGAATTGCGCCGTCCGGCCCCAGCAGATAGACCTCGACAGTGGGATTGACGACCATCGCCTGCTGGCCGAGCGTACTGAGCGAATCCGTATCCACGCGACCGGCGCTGATCAGCTGGCGTTCTCCTGTAACGTACATTGCGATAGGAGCATTGAGGCGCTGGGTCAGCTCATCGTAATACTGGCGCGAACTCCATTGCTCTACCACGAAAAAGCCGCCGCCGAGCAACAGGATCACGGCCAGCAGGGCCAGCGACAGGCGAAACAGCAACGCCCTCATGGGTTCGTCACCGCGGTGCCGGGTTCGAGTTTGTAACCTACCCCCCATACCGTAACGATGTAAGCCGGGTGTGCCGGGTCCGGCTCGATTTTCGATCGCAACCGATTGATGTGCGAATTGACCGTGTGCTCGTAGCCGTCATGGCCGTATCCCCAGACACTATCGAGCAACTGAGCGCGACGAAACACGCGACCCGGGTGGCGTACAAAATGGCGCAGCAGATCGAACTCGCGCGCAGTCAGTTCTACAGGCTGACCGTGAACGCTGACACTGCGGCTCGCGGCGTCGATCGTCAATCCTCCGACACACAGGGTCTCGTCGTTCCGAGCCGGGCGTGAGCGCAATGATTCGACCCGGCGAAATATCGCCCGAACCCGCGCCATCAATTCCGAGACGCTGAAAGGCTTGGTCACGTAGTCATCGGCACCGATTTCGAGCCCCAGCACCCGGTCGAGCTCGGACGACTTCGAGGTCAACATCAGGATTGGCACGTAGCGCTGTTCTCCCCGCAAGGCACGGCAGATGTCCAGCCCGCCCGGTCCCGGAAGACAAAGATCGAGGATGATCAGGTCCCAATTGCGGGCAAATGCGAGCCGTAGCGCCTCATGCCCATCGGCTGCGATCTCGACCCGCTCGCATATGTCTCGCAGGTGCAACGCCAGCAGCTCGGCGATGTCCTGTTCGTCTTCGACAATCAGCACGTTGCGCCGCATCAGCGCAGTGACATCATTGCGTTTCATGGGTGCGTTCTCAGCCATAGCTCCACAACATAGACCGGAAAAATCACGCGAATATCACAGGCCGCCGCATCGAATGTGTCCGAATTAGCATCAAGTCGTGATAGTCGCGTGACAAATACCCATGACTCTTGGAAGCGTCCCGCCACGGATGCGGGCCGAGCCAAACCATGTTTTCAGGAGATTCAAAATGAAAAAGATTGCTGCTATCGCCGGGCTTGCACTGCTCGCCAGTACGCCAGCGCTTGCACAGAACAAACCCGGAGTAACGTACGAGGTCACCATCACGAACCTCACATCGGGCCAGACCTTCACCCCGATACTCGCCGCGACGCATCGTTCCAGTATCAGCCTTTTCGAACTCGGTCAGCCGGCATCGGACCAGATCGCCGAACTGGCCGAGTCGGGCAGCACCGCGGGTCTCGAAGCGCTGCTCGCCAGCGTACCGAACCTCGTTCTCGACACGGCCTCCACAGGCCCGGCTTTGCCCGATAGCGGCGGCCTGCTCGGGCCGGGCGACAGCGTCACGATCGAAATCGTGGCCCGCGGCCAGTTTTCACGGCTCAGTTTCGCCGGCATGCTGATTCCGAGCAATGACAGCTTTGTTGCGCTCAACAACATGCAGTTGCCGCGTTTCAACAGAACCTACACCGCGATCGCTTATGACGCCGGCTCTGAAATTAACGACGAGCTCTGCGCCAACATACCTGGCCCGTTCTGCAAGGGTGAGGGACGTTCGGCCGAAGACGGTGAAGGATTCGTCCACGTCAGCAGTGGCGTTCACGGTATTGCCGATCTCGATGCCGCCGTGTTCGACTGGCGCAACCCGGTCGCGTTGATCGAAGTCCGGCGCAAACGCTAGGCTTTTTGCGCGGTGCCGGTCGGTATCTCGTGGCTCGCCCCTTTGCGAGCCCGCCCCGATCCGGCCGGCACCGGCGCAATCGCGGCATTTGCGCCATGGCGACCGTGACCGCAGTCCGATCGCGACGGCTCCGTACGTTGCCGACCCGACAGATACCCACGCAAACCGGCCCCGCCAGTTCGTAGATTGGCAAGGCAACCTGCAATGGCGATCAAGACCTGTCCTGCAACAATATCGCTCGCTCAGGAGTCTGCCCGCATAACTGCATCAGCGATCTCGAATGCAGGATTTCCCAGCATATCCACTGTCGCGAGAGGCGCTTTCAGTACAGTGCGGAAACAGGATCGATCAATGACACAGAATCCCGCAATCCCTCTTCGGGTTAAACTCCAGCGGCC
>PKUM01000180.1 GCA_002868855.1 Chromatiales bacterium
CCGAACCGCGTCGTGGGCTGGGGCAGCGAGTATGACCATGACTGGCCGGCCTGGCGCGCGATGCTGCCAATCTACCTCGATGAAATGCTGTAAGAATGTCGCGGCGTAGCCTTCGGTTTAGACGTATCGCCTTTACCCGCGTGACTCCTTATTCTTGTTGTGGAACAACCGATAACCGAGACCGCCACCAATGACTCAGCATCCGCCAGTCAGACCGAACAGCACGTTGCGACATGTGAGCTACGAAATTCGCGGCGCGCTGGCAAATCGCGCCCATGAACTCGAGAAACTCGGCTACGAAATCGTTTCGCTGAACATTGGCAACCCCGGACTGTTTGGATTCCGCACCCCGGAGACGATGCGCCTTGCGATGATCGAGAATCTCGCCGATAGCGAGCCCTACTGCCACCAGAAAGGTATCTTTCCTGCGCGCGAAGCGATTGTCATGCAGCAGCAGAACCGCGGCGTGATGGATGTCACCGCCGACGAAGTTTTCATAGGTAACGGCGTCAGCGAGCTCATCGATCTCACGCTGCGAGCACTGTTGAATACCGACGAAGAAGTGCTCGTACCCAGCCCCGACTACCCCCTGTGGTCGGCATCGGTCGCACTCAATCGCGGCAAGGCGCGTTACTACCACTGCAACCCCGAAAACGGGTTTCAGCCGGACCCGGAGGAGATCGCGAGCCTGATCAGCCCGCGCACGCGGGCGATCGTACTGATCAATCCGAATAACCCGACGGGCGCCGTTTACTCAGAGGAATTGTTGCGAGCCATTGCCGCGATTGCCGAGACTCATCAGCTGGTTGTGTTCAGCGACGAGATATATGACTCGATGGTTTACGGCGACGCCAAACACATTCCAATGGCGACAATCGTCGGGGACACGCTGTGCGCTACGTTTGGCGGACTATCCAAAGTATATCGAGCCTGTGGCTACCGCGTCGGATGGGTTTCGTTCAGTGGCGAAAAGGAACGCGCGGCCGACTACATTCACGCAGTCGAGTTGCTCGCCTCGCTTCGCCTGTGCAGCAACGTCCCCGGACAATGGGCCGTCCAGACCGCGCTTGGCGGCTACCAGAGCATCAAGGAACTGGTCGGCAATGATGGTCGCCTTCACGCATCCCGCCAGGCAGTAATAGATGCCTGTGCCGCAAGCCGCTATCTCGATCTGGTTGAACCGGACGGCGCCATGTACGCCTTCCCGGGCGTTAACACCGAGCAATTGCCCGGTTTCGATGACCGCAGGTTCGCGCTGGAACTGCTGGAGAAGAAACATGTCCTCGTTGCACCGGGATCCAGTTTCAATTTTCCCCGGCCAAACCATTTCAGGGTGACCACGCTACCGACCCGTGCAGTCATCGACGACGTGTTCGGGCGAATCGAGGACGTTCTCGACGGGATGGCCTGACCCCCGCGAACCTTGGCGCGGGCGTGCCGGGGTCGTCAGGGAGACGCTCGGCGATGTAGCGAGAGCGGATCCGGCCGTCGAGTCTTTGCTCCTGGCGAAGCGCCATGGCGATAAAGCGGTTCGGAAATGCCGTACGGCAAACCGCTATTTCAGGCCTTTGCTGGCCGCATCCTCTACGAGCCGCCTGCGCGCCTCGACCTGGTAGCGCTCGGATTCGCGTTTCAGTACCGCGGTCCAGGCAGCATTCTCGGCGGCGTCGCGATCGAACTTGAGGTTCACCCGGACCTCCAGCGGCATCTGGAAACGCATCACCTGTATTACATAGGGACTTTTTCGCAACGTGACTATCTGGCCGTTCGGGTCATTGCGAGCCGGCCAATCACTGTACAACCTGCGCAGCAGGCGGAGGTACCTGTCGGCGGTCTCGATTGCCTCCTGTTGCGAGGCCGGCTTGATGATGCCGGAGATCGCTCCGATCTGGCATGAACCGACCGTGCACAGGATCTGGACTTCGGAGAAGTCATCGGGCATGACAGCCTGGTCCGCCACGACCCGCATCGCGTCGTGACCGCCAAGTCCGATCATGAAAGCCGAAGTATCGGGCCCGACAATGTAGCGGTCACCGAGCCGGTATCCGAACAACTCACCGTCGTTGGCGTCGGCAAGCGCAACCGGGCCGCTCAGAACCGCCACGGCCAGCGTTACCAGCAATGTCATTTTGCTGATTTTCTCGCTCATTGCCTTTTTCTCAACCCCTACCGATACGGCCGCCCGCCGCGAGCATTGGCATTACACCTGTTTTTCGCCCCGCCCGCACGCGCCCGCAGCCAGGTTATGTGGCGCCCCGGACAGGAGTCGAACCTGTGACCTTCCGCTTAGGAGGCGGACGCTCTATCCTGCTGAGCTACCGGGGCTTGCGATGCAAGTGTCGTTCGAACTCGCCACAGATTCAAACCGGGCAGCGCTGCCGCGCTGCTGGACGCTCCCTCCGGCTTGCGCCTCCGGCCCTGCCACCCGCTTCGCGCGGGAGGCGCCTGGCCAGAAACAGCGTCGGGGGAGAAAATGGTGGAGCCGAGGGGAATCGAACCCCTGACCTCGACAGTGCGATTGTCGCGCTCTCCCAACTGAGCTACGGCCCCACGAGGTCGCGTATTCTATACTCGGTACCGGCGCGAGTCACCCATCCCAGCCCGAACCCGGCTCGCCGCCTGAACGGCCAATGCATATTGAGGCAATCCCGATGTCATTCAGCATCCGACCCGCCGAAATGGCGGATCTCGACACGATCATCGACTTCAACCAGAAGATGGCGATGGAAACCGAGGGCAAATCTCTGGCTCCCGGGACCATTCGCCATGGTGTGCTGGCGGTCCTGAGCGATCCCGCCAAGGGCGCCTATCACCTGGCGAAAGGCGATATCGGAACCGTCGGCCAGATGATGATCACACTGGAGTGGAGCGACTGGCGCAACGGCAACTTTTGGTGGATTCAGAGCGTTTATGTGCGTCCAGAAATCCGCGGCAACAAGGTATTTTCGATGCTGTACCGTCATGTGGAACAGCTTGGCAGGCAGGACAGCAGCTGTTGCGGCCTGCGCCTGTACGTGGAGCGTGAAAATATCCATGCGCGCAGTGTCTACTCGAAACTCGGTATGATGCTGACGCGCTATGACCTGATGGAAACGGAATTCTGACCTCGGAGGCACGGAATGTTGAAGGTGGGACAACGGGCACCGGAATTCACGTTGCCGGATCACACCGGTGTGGACCGCAACCTTACGGACTTTTTGCATCGCGGTCCGTTGATCCTGTATTTCTACCCCGCTGACTTTACGCCCGGTTGCACCAAAGAGGCCTGCGAACTACGCGATTTGCAACGCGATATTACCAGCGTCGGATTGCAGGTGGTGGGCATCAGTCCGCAAAGCTCGCAAAGCCATTCGCGCTTTCGCGACAAACACAGCCTTCCGTTCGTTTTGCTTTCCGATGAGGAAAAAACGGTCGTCAAAATGTACGACGTCAATGGTCCACTCGGCTTCGGTGTTCGCAGGGCAACCTATTTATTGTCGCAGGACCGCGTGATCCAAGGCGCCGTCCTCGCCGACATTGCGATCGGCCGGCACAAGGCATTCGTCGAAAAAGCCATCGAATTGCGTCAGGCCGAGAGCGGAAAAACCGCCTAGAGCCGCTCAGGTCCGGCGCCGCGACCGAAGCTGGACTCGCAGACTCGCGATCTCATCCAGGAGGTCAAGACACAACGCCACACCGGCCACATTCAGGCCGAGCTCGGACTGCAGGCGAATTGCGCGATGCAAACGCCAGGCGTGGAGCGAAGAGAATCGCCAGTTCTCGCGCGCCTCGCCTGCCGGTTCCACCACGCCGTACTGGATAAACTCGATCAGGCGCTCATCATCGATACCGCAGATGTCCATCAACTCGCTCAGACTGTAGCGCTCGGACTCGTCGAGAAACTCCCCGGTTACAAATACAGCGTGGCTCTCGTTCATCGCAAGCTACCCGTTGAGTTCCGCACGCGGGTCGAAGTTCATGGTCTCGGCCATTTTCCGCAACAGTTCTTCGTCTTTCTCTCCGCGCACAGGCGGCATAACCACTTTGAGTTCGACAATCTGGTCGCCGGGGCCCGGCCCCGGCAGCCCCTTGCCCTTGAGCCGCATCTTCTGACCGCCGCGCGCACCGGCGGGGATCTTCAGCTTGACGCTGCCACCCAGTGTCGGAACGGTAATCTCGGCGCCAAGACCAGCCTCCCATGGCGCTACCGGAACCTCGAGATGGACGTTTTTCCCGTCGAGTCGATAATGCCGATGAGGATTTATTTCGATTTCCAAATACAGGTCGCCGGCCGGACCGCCGCCGAGACCGGGCTCGCCCTGGCCGCGTAGCCGAATATTCTGACCCTCAGTTACGCCCGCCGGCACTTTTACGTTCAGACTGCGCTGGCCACCGCGCGCCGCCTGCAAGTGAATATTTCGGGTTCCGCCGGCAAAGGCTTCCTCGAGATCCACACCGAGCCGGTAGTGAAGATCGCGGCCACGGGTCCGCATTTCACGAAAACCGCCCCCGGAACCGGGCCCTGCCCTGCCGAACATCGCCTCGAAGAAATCGCTGAAATCTCCGCCGCCCGAAGTTCCGAAACCGGTATCGCGAAAGCCGCCGCCACTCCACCCGGGAGGTGGCTGAAAATCTCCGCCATCGTGATAACCATACTTGCGGAGATTGTCGTATTCCTCGCGCTTCTCCGGGTCCTTCAGCACCTCGTAGGCTTCGCCGAGTTCCTTGAACTTGTCTTCGGCATTCTGTTCCTTGCTGACATCCGGATGGAATTTACGCGCAAGAACCCGATAGGCCTTTTTGATTTCATCGGCCGATGCCGTCTGGTCGACGCCCATCACCTTGTAGTAGTCCCTGAATTTCATTGTCCCGGCCTATCGGAAGTCAATTCTCTACATGGGTGCATTTGCGCCAGGTTCAAGCGCCTTATTCGCCCTGAATGGTGACGAGAATTCGTCGATTGTGGGGCGCCGTGCGGTGTTCCCACAAATAGATTCCCTGCCAGGTTCCCAGACCGAGCCTGCCGGCCACAATCGGCACACTGAACGAACTGTGGGTCAGAATCGTGCGCACATGGGCTGGCATATCCTCGCGCCCTTCTGCGGAATGCTCGAATTCCGGATCGCCGTCGGGCACGCAACGCGACATGAAAGTCTCGAGATCCCGGCGCACCGCAGGATCGGCGTTCTCGCACAGTATCAACGAGGCACTGGTATGGCGTAAAAACAAGTGGGCCAGGCCAGTGATGATACCGGACTCGACCACGACGCTCTCGACTTTGGCGGTTATATCGAGCGTTCCCCGGCCGCGGCTGGCCACTTCGATTCCCCGTTGTATCATGTCGACATCACCTCCCTGCGGGCAATGCATAAACCTTATCGGACTGCGATGACACCGGAACGATTCGCCAAACTCAAGCGCGTTCTGCAGCAGCGCCAACCCGATCTTACAGTCCTCGCCGAAGACGTCCACAAGAGCCACAACATCGCGGCTATTCGAAGGAGTTGCGACGCGGTCGGAGTACAAACGATGCACGCCGTTTCCCCGGGCGGCGAGGTTCTTCGCCATCACATGAGCGCCGCCGGCACCCAGGCCTGGGTACCCGTTCGGATGCACGATACGGTCGAACTGGCCTGCCTTGAGCTAAAACAATCGGGAATGACAATCGCGGCCGCGCATTTCAGCAGTGATGCCATCGATTTTCGTGCGTGGGACTATACCGCGCCGTGCGCGATCCTGCTGGGTTCGGAACTGCGCGGAGTAAGCGACGAGGCCGCGCAACTGGCTGACGCGCACCTGACTATTCCAATGGAAGGAATGGTTGCCTCGTTGAACGTATCTGTCGCAGCAGCGCTGATTTTGTATGAGGCGCAGCGCCAGCGCCGTTGTGCCGGACTCTATGACCGTTGCCGGCTCGAGCGCGATGAATACGAGCGCCTGCTTTTCGAGTGGTCTCATCCCGATATCGCGAGCCGGTGCCGTAGCCGCGGCCGTCCCTACCCGGCCCTCGACGAGGACGGCAACATGCTCTCGAATCCACTGCGGGACTAAATCCGGCTCAGCCTGCACAACGAATAAACCGGTTCACATCGAGCTATCGGAGCGATATACTATCGGTCCGATACATATCGAGTTGATAGGTTTCTATGAGCATCGACGTAAAAACGGTCTGCCTTGGCATCCTGAGCCTCGGTGATGGCAGCGGATATGACCTCAAGAAACGCTTCGAAAGCACTTTCGGGCATTTCTTCCAGGCCGGGTACGGCTCTATTTATCCGGCGCTGGCGCAATTGGCTGAGACCGACCTGGTGTCGTGTTGCGAGGTCCTCGAGGAAGGCAAACCGGCTAAGAAGATTTACCGGATCACCGAGTCAGGCCGGCACGAGCTGGTCAAAACCCTCGAATCCACGACACCGACCCACAAGATCCGGTCGGAGTTTCTCGCGGTCCTTTATTTCGCTGAGCTGATCGGACCGGCACAACTGGACCGGATCATCAACCACAGAGTCGGGGAAATGCAGGATGTCTTGCGGCTTCTCGACGAATTGAAACACGACAGCGCGGCGGACCAGGGCCCTGGTCCGCGTTTCGTGCGCGGGTTCGGCGAGACGATTCTGCGCGCCGCCCTCGACTATATCGAAACCCACCGCGCCGAACTTTGTGCCGGCCATGAAGGACACGAACCGAAACTGCAGCCGGTCAGCAGGACCGCCACATAGCGCCGATACGGATATCAGCAGCAGGAATGCCAGCATGAGCAACCCCAATATCTTTGCCCGCAAGCCATGGATTCTGGCCGTGATCATCGCGGTCGCCGTCACGCTATGGATGCTCTCCGGAGAGATTGGCGAGCCGCCCCGGAGTCCCGCCGGGGCGGACACTGCAGATACCTCCGACCCGAGCCTGGCCGAGGTGCGGGTGCGGCGCGTGGCGTCCGAGCCGGTCGTGCGCTACGTTACGATCAACGGCCGAACCGAACCTTCGCGAACAGTCGCTCTCGACGCTCAGACCGACGGTCGCGTAGTTGAGATCTTTATTAACCGCGGCCAGCCCGCGCGCCGCGGCGCGGCAATTCTCAAGCTGGACGAAAGAGATCGGGCGGCGCGCCTTAGCGAAGCACGAGCAGTGCTGAAACAACGCGAACTCGAATTTGAGGCCCGGCAAAAGCTCAAACTCGAAGGCTACGTCTCGGAGACTCAGCTCGCCGAAGGCGAGGCCCTGCTGGAACGCGCGCGCGCCGAAGTCAAACGGGCCGAACTCGACCTGGAACGGATGGTGGTGAGCGCGCCATTTAACGGCAATGTTCAGGACCTGATGGTGGAGGTCGGCGACTACCTCCAGGTCGGTGATCCCGTAGCCGAATTTGTCGACAACGAAACGCTGCTCGTCAGCGGGTCGGTTTCCGAGATGGAACGCGACCGCCTCGCGGGCAACGAAACCGGTGAAGTGCGGCTGGTTACCGGCGCGACCGCCAGCGGCAAGATCCGTTATCTCGCCCCGGTTGCGGACGCCGCGACTCGCACGTTCCGTGTCGAGGTGGCTATCGACAACCGCGAACGCCGGCTGCCCTCCGGGGTTACCGCGGAACTGCGTTTGCCGGTCGGCGAAGTCGACGCTCATCTCGTTTCACCGGCACTGCTGTCACTCGATGATGACGGCAAGGTCGGAGTCAAGATTCTCGATGAGGACGGTCGCGTCGTGTTCGTCAATGCCAACGTTGCGGCTTCGACTGCGGATGGAATTTGGCTGGCCGGACTGCCCCACATCACAACGTTCGTTACGGTAGGACACGGATTCGTTTCCGATGGCGAGCGCGTCGTTGCTATCCAGGAAGAACCCGGCGCAACGGCAGTGGCCTCGGAGAAGGCGGAATGAGACTCATCGACGCGGCGCTCGGGCGTACGCGAACGATTCTGCTTAGCCTTGCGGTCATCCTGATCGCCGGAGCGTCTATCTACGGCTCTATCCCGAAGGAAGCTCAGCCGGATATCGAGATTCCGGTCATCTACGTACGAATGCATCACGAGGGGATCTCTCCGGAAGATGCGGAACGCCTGCTGGTTCGGCCGATGGAGCAGGAACTACGCGGCCTCGAAGGGGTAAAGGAACTGTCCGGCGAGGCCTATGAAGGCGGCGCGTCAGTCACCGTCGAATTCTATGCAGGTATCGACACTGATCAGGCCATGCAGGACGTGCGCGAGAAAGTCGACCTGGCGAAAGCGGAACTACCCGAAGACACCGAAGAGCCGCGGGTAAACGAAGTCAAATTTTCGAAAATGGACCCGATGCTGGTCATCAACATTTCGGGCGAAATTCAGGAACGGACACTGATACGTCTGGCGCGCGATCTGAAAGACGATATCGAAAGCATTGCCGGTGTACTCGAGGTCGATATGCGCGGCGATCGCGAGGAAGTTCTCGAGGTCGTGGTTGATCCACTGGCGATGGAGAGTTACGGGCTCAAGCAGGAGGATCTCTATAACCTGGTGGCGCGAAACAACCGTCTCGTCGCGGCCGGTTCGCTGGACGCCGGCAAAGGCCGGTTCGCGGTCAAGGTTCCCGG
>PKUM01000296.1 GCA_002868855.1 Chromatiales bacterium
CGGATTCCGGGATAGGTCAGGACCGCATGCTTGTGCCCGGTATTGGCTGCCGCATGCGCCGCTGGCACGGCCGAAGCTGCCGGGGTCTCGCCATGCGCCAGTGCCGGCGTCAGCGCTGCCAGCGCGACAGCCAGCCAAGCGGCTGTGGCCCGGTCCGCCTGGCGCACCGGCCCGGTACGGATGTTGCCGTTCTTAGTGTTTGCTTGCCCGTCGTTCATCGTTTTCCGTCTGCTCTGAATTTGTTGGTCAGAAACTGTCTTTCCACTGCCGGATCGTGCCGAAAACCTCGACTTCGCTGCCGAGAGTCCGGCCACATTTCTGCTCCGCAGCGGCATGAACCGCCGGGTGCCGGCAGCGCATGAAAGGATTGATGGCACGCTCGGTGGCAATCGTGCTCGGCACAGTCGGGATGCCTTGAGCGCGGGCCTTCTCGGCTTGCAGGGTAAATGCAGCGAGTTCTTCGTTGCCCTGTTCGACCGCTTGCGCAAAGCGCAGATTTGCCAGCGTGTATTCGTGCGCGCAATAGACCCGCGTGTCACCCGGCAACCTGGAAAGCTTATCCAGCGACTGGCTCATTTCGGCGGGAGTGCCCTCGAACAACCGGCCGCATCCGCCGACGAACAGGGTGTCCCCGCAGAAAACCGCGCCGTGACCGGCATAGGCAATATGTCCTGCGGTGTGGCCGGGCACGTCGAGAACCCGAAAATTCAGTCCCAACGTGTCCAGACGGCAGGTATCGCCCTCTCCGAGGCGATGTTCGACGACCCCGATGCGTTCTCCGCGAGGGCCGAAGACCGGCACCGGATGCGCGGCGGTAATTGCAGCAATACCACCGATGTGATCGGGGTGGTGATGGGTGACGAGGACGGCGGCAAGCTCGAAACCGCCGGCGTTCAGTGCGGACAGGACCGGGACTGCATCGCCGGGATCAACGACCGCGACTCGCCCGCGGTCAGTCATGCCGTGGATCAGCCAGATGTAATTGTCCTGAAAGGCCGGTACTGCGGTGACTTCGAGCATAGCGGCATATCCTACCGGAGAGCGGGGCGGGCGGGTCAACATAATCTGGCGCAATTATGGCCAGAGATTGTGTCGTGTTGTGGGATCATGGTCACATATTTACCCGCCCGCGGTGCTGTGACCGGGCACCATCTGGCGTTATCCTTCCCTGACTATGACGGATTCACATTCAGATATCGAAGCGTGGCTCAGGGGACCTCTGGGCCAGCGGCTACTGGATTTGGAGCTTCGCGTAGTGGGCGAGGTGCTGGAGGATGTGTTCGGGACCCAGCTGTTGCAGATCGGGCAATGGGGCCCGCCCGACGCCTTTCTCGAGTCGGCCCGGACCCGTCGCAGCGCATTGCTGGATGTCCGGCCCGATTCCGCTGACCTGTGCGCGGAACCCGAACACCTGGCGGTAGCCAGCCACAGTGTCGATGCGGTTTTGCTGCCCCACACGCTGGAAAGGTCGGCGGACCCGCATCAGGTTCTGCGCGAGGCGGATCGGGTACTGATTGCCGATGGCCGCCTCATTGTTGTCGGGTTCAGCCCGCTTGGACCGCTCGGTCTGCGGCGTCTGCTCGGGCGGCGCCCGTTCCCGCCTGATTGCGGCCAGGTCGTGCGCCAAAAGCGCCTGAATGAATGGCTTTCGGTTCTGGGTTACGAGACCGTCGTGCAACGGCGCTTTTTTTATGCGTTGCCGTTTTTCGCGGCGAGGTGGACCGGGCACAGCGACCGGATGGAGCGATTTGGAAGCCGCTATTGTTCTCGATTGGCCTGCGCCTACGTCCTGCATGCGCGTAAGCGGGTCTTTCGGATAGTTCCGGTCGGCCCAATACTGCGCCGGCGGCGCCCGGCGGTGGTCGGTCTCGCCGAGCCCTCCACCAGGAACGTGGCATGACGGATTCGCGGCCAATGGCGAGAAAAACGATCGAAGTCTATACCGATGGTGCCTGCCGCGGTAATCCGGGACCCGGCGGCTGGGGGGTGCTGTTGCGATACAACCGTGTGGAGAAGGAACTCTGGGGGGGTGAGCCAGAAACGACCAATAATCGCATGGAGCTGATGGCGGCGATTCGCGCGCTTGAGGCATTGAATCAGGAATGTGAGGTGGATTTGTATACCGATTCCACCTACGTCCGTGACGGTATTACCCGCTGGATGGAAAACTGGAAGCGGCGCGGCTGGAAAACCGCCAACCGCAAGCCGGTCAAGAACCAGGATCTGTGGGAGGAGCTCGATGCCGCGACGGCCCGCCATTGCGTACGCTGGCATTGGGTCGAAGGCCATGCGGGGCATGAAGGTAACGAACGGGCGGATGTATTGGCAAACCGGGGCGTGGACGAAATCGGATGAGCAAGCTCGACCAGATCATTCGGACCGGGCGCGATGGTACGGCCCTGCTTTTTCGGCCCCGGCATTACAGGAAGAAGGATCAGGCGGTCTTCCTGCGTGATGTCATTGCGCTGGCCAATGCTGAAGTCGAGGGTACGCGCCTGATTGTAGTCGGTGTGGAGAAAGCCGAGGGTCATCAACCGCAGTTCCACGCGGTAGCGAAAAGCGAATTTTCACCTGATCCTTCGTGCCAGGATGTCGCGCGCGAGTTTATCGAGCCGCCGCTGCGTGTGCGGTTCCTGCCGCATCTGATTGACGGCGTGCGTATTGGGCTGTCCAGATTTCGGAATGTCACGATCGCCCGTACATGATGAGGGTAGATCACTCCGCGGCCATGCGGCGCGGCGATTCATGGATCCGTACGGCGACAGGAAGTGTTCGCATCGGGCGGGCCCAGCTGGAGTCGATATTTGCCGCAAAACTGAAAAAGCCCGATCTTGGCTCGAGTCTGGAGTTGGGCTTTCGCGGTGACTTTGTGCGCAAGGATCTCTCCGTTCCCGTTCACGATGTCAATGAGCTTCCGTCGGCTGCGCATCGGGCGCGATTGCAGCAATTGTTGGCGGTTGAGAAGCAGGTGGCCGTCAGTGGAGGTACCACCAGGATCGTACGATTGACCCATGCGCGGTTGTTCGGGGCGGAGAGCGAGTACGGCAATGCCGGTTGCCAGGAACTGGAGCGCGAAATCGAGAGCGCGGCTGAAAAATACTGGCATGAGGACCAGCATCATATGTTCGTCAGCAACGGCGCGGACCTCGATTTCGTCATTTTCAATCATGGAGAGACGGTGATTCGGGAAGCGTCGCTGACTGTTGCGATGCCGAATCTGCCGGGGCTCTTCGTGGCCAGATCGATTCCCGGCGCTGGCACCGGAGGCAAGCCGCCGAGCGGGCAGCGCGTCGATAGCGATGCCTACCCAAGTGTCGGCTTGCGCGCCGACGGCGCAATCTTCATCAGTGATAATATCGGCGATCTCCCGCCCGGAGAGATGCGATCGGCGTATCGTATTCAGCCACGGATCTTCGCGGCGAGCGAGCTCGCCGGTACCAAGATGGCGCTCAGATACGAGTTGTCGGCTCGTGACCTGGCGACGCCGATTCGGGGGCGGCTAAAAGTGAAATTCGTCCGGCGCTGATAGACTGGCGTCGGGGTTGCGTTGGCACTATTGGGGAACGAGCAGTGCGGCAGGTAGTTCTTGACACCGAGACCACCGGTCTGGAGCCGGAGCAGGGCCACCGGATCATCGAGATCGGCTGCATCGAGTTGCTGAACCGGCGACCCAGCGGGCGCAGCTATCATCAGTACATCAACCCGCAGCGGAATCTCGATCCAGGCGCAGTCGACGTGCACGGTCTGACGGCCGATTTCCTGGCAGACAAGCCGATTTTTTCCGAGATTGTCGAGGATTTCGTCGAGTTTGCGAGCGGCGCCGAGCTGGTGATTCACAATGCCCCGTTTGATATCGGCTTTATCAATCACGAATTCAAGATGCTGCAGCCGCCGCGTGAGGGTATCGAATCGATCTGCACGGTGCTGGACAGCCTGGTGCTGGCGCGCAAGCAACACCCCGGACAGCGCAATAGCCTGGATGCGTTATGCAAACGCTATGCGGTGGACAATTCACGGCGCGAATTGCATGGCGCCCTGCTGGATGCCCAGCTGCTGGCGGAAGTTTACCTGGCAATCACCGGGGGGCAGGCAACGTTGTCGCTCGGTAACAAGAAGAACCGTTCCGGTCGGCGGCGAGACGGGGCCAGGCCAGTCGATCGCAGCAGTGGTGTCGAACTCCGGGTGGTGCGAGCAAGCGAGTCCGAACTGGAAGCGCATTACGCCTGTCTCGACGCTATTGACAAGGCCGGTGGCGGCGATTGCGTATGGCGGCAGCTGGAGCGGGCGGCGCGAGAGGAGCGCAATTAGCGTCGTGTTCGGAGGCTGGGCCGCGAAAGTACTATGACACGGTTTCCGGTAGCGGCTGGCTTCCGGTGCCTCGCTTTTGTTGCGTCATCCCTGGCGTAAAACATTTTCCGCCGTACTTAAAACACGTACACTTACGCGCTTTCAGGGAAGCCTCGAAAGCTGGCCGGGAGCAAACATGACGAAAACGCTGTCGCAGGCATTGACCGAGAATTTCCTCGGAAATTCGCCGACCTGGTACAAGCTGACGATCATCGGTTTCCTGATTGCCAACCCCTTGTTGTTGAATACCATCGGTCCGTTTTATACCGGTTGGGTGCTGGTGGGGGAGTTTATTTTCACGCTGGCGATGGCGTTGAAGTGCTACCCGCTGCAACCGGGCGGGCTGCTTGCGATCGAGGCAGTTGTTCTCGGTATGGCGAGCCCGTTGGCAGTGTACGAAGAAACCCTGCACAACTTCCCGGTCATCATGCTGCTGATGTTCATGGTGGCTGGCATCTATTTTCTCAAAGAGTTGCTGCTCTTTACGTTTACAAAAATACTGCTGGGGGTGCGTTCAAAGGTGCTCCTGTCGATGTTGTTTTCGGTCGTTGCGGCAGTGCTTTCAGCGTTTCTCGATGCTTTGACTGTCACCGCGGTTGTGATAACCGTCGCGACCGGGTTCTACTCCGTCTACCACAAGGTTGCCTCGGGCAAGCATTTCCACCACTCCGATCACGACACTGCCGATGACGACCAGGTCGAGCAGCTGTTTCGTGAGGACCTCGAACATTTTCGCGCCTTTTTGCGCAGCTTGATGATGCATGCCGCTGTCGGCACGGCTCTGGGCGGTGTCATGACGCTGGTTGGCGAGCCTCAAAACCTGCTGATCGCGCAGGTTGCCGGATGGGAGTTCGTCGAGTTCTTTCTGCGCATGGCGCCGGTTTCGATGCCGGTGTTGGTCACGGGTCTGATTACCTGCGCATTACTCGAGATAACGGGCACTTTTGGTTTTGGAGCACGGCTGCCGGAGAAGGTACGCAACGTGCTGATGGACTATGACGAGGCCGAGGCCGAGAAGCGGACGGTCCGTGACAAGGCTGTTTTGATTGTCCAGGCGGTGGTCGCACTCTGGCTGGTGCTTGGCCTCGGATTCCACGTCGCCGAGGTTGGTGTGATCGGCCTGACCGTGATCGTTCTCGCAACGGCTTTCAATGGCATCACCGAAGAACATCGGATTGGCCATGCGTTTGAAGAGGCGCTGCCTTTTACCGCGTTGCTGGTCGTGTTTTTTGCCATCGTCGCGGTGATCCATGAGCAGCATCTTTTTACACCGGTCATCGCCTGGGGTCTGAGTCTCGAGGGGACTGCCCAGACTCCCGTTTTCTATCTGGCGAATGGATTCCTGTCGATGATCAGCGACAACGTATTCGTTGCGACGGTTTACATCAGCGAGGTCTACGATGCGCTCGAGGCCGGCACAATCACACGCGAACAATTCGACTTGCTCGCCATCGCCATCAACACCGGAACGAACATTCCGAGCGTCGCGACCCCGAACGGGCAGGCCGCCTTCCTGTTTTTGCTCACATCGGCGCTGGCGCCGTTGATTCGCCTGTCGTACGGGCGGATGGTGGTTATGGCGCTGCCCTACACGATCACGATGACTATTGTCGGGTTGCTTTCTGTGATCTATCTCCTGTAGTTGCGTACCTGTTAACGGCACACTATGGGGTCGTCACCACCGCCATCGCGGGTGCAACTTCCGGGCGTGCCCTAAAGGCGTGATACCGGGCGCAAAACAGACCGACTGAGGAGTCGAATAATGCTGGACCTGAAGGATTCCCGTATCGGGATAATCGGGCTTGGGTATGTCGGGTTACCGCTTGCCGTCGCCTTTGGGCGCAAATTTCCGACACTGGGATTCGACATCGATGCAAACCGGGTTGCCGAACTCAAGGCCGGCAAGGACGGAACGCTGGAGGTCAGTGCTGCCGATCTGGCCGCGGTCGACCAGCTGACCTATTCGGCGTCTGCGGATGACCTGGCCGGATGCAATACCTTTATCGTTACCGTTCCGACCCCGATCGACCGCCACAAGCGGCCGGATTTGCGGCCCCTGGAATCCGCCAGCCGCACGGTTGGCGAGGCGCTCGGCAAAGGCGATGTCGTGATTTATGAATCCACGGTTTACCCGGGGGCGACCGAAGAAGTGTGTGTGCCGATTCTCGAGCGTATCTCGGGATTGCGATTCAATACCGATTTTTTTGTGGGCTACAGCCCGGAACGTATCAACCCCGGCGACAAGGAGCACCGGCTTGAGACCATTACCAAAGTGGTATCGGGCTCCACCCCGGATGCGGCGCGGTTCGTGGACGAGCTGTATCGCAGCATCGTCGTTGCCGGCACTCACCTGGCTTCCAGCATCAGGGTTGCAGAGGCCGCCAAGGTTATCGAGAACACTCAGCGCGACGTCAACATCGCACTTATAAACGAACTCGCGATGATTTTCGGGCGGCTCGGCATTGATACCGAGCAAGTGCTGGAGGCGGCCGGCAGCAAGTGGAACTTTCTGCCATTCAGGCCGGGCCTCGTGGGCGGGCATTGTATTGGCGTCGATCCCTACTACCTCACTCATAAAGCTCAGGAGATCGGTTACCACCCGGAGATGATCCTGGCGGGAAGACGAATCAATGACAACATGGGCCTGCATGTGGCGCTGCAGGTGGCAAAGCTGATGATGAACCGCGGAATTCTCGTCAGTGACTCACGAATCCTGGTGATGGGCCTGACTTTCAAAGAGAATTGTCCGGATATCCGTAATACTCGCGTGGTAGATGTTATCCAGGAACTCGGCAATTACGGCGCTAGCGTCGATGTCTGGGATCCCTGGGTCAATGCGGACGAGGTCCGGCTGGAGTATGGGATCGATGTAACAGGCACCCCGGTCGAGGGTACTTATGACGCCGTGATCCTTGCAGTCTCGCATCGCGAGTTTCAGGAGATGGGCGTGGAGCGGATACGCGCGTTTGGGAAAGCCAATCATGTGCTGTACGAGGTCAAGTATTTGCTTCCGGCGGATGAAGTCGATGGCAGATTATGACGTCAGCCGGGGTGTTACCGACGCGGTCTTCGCAGACACAACTGAACGGATGAGGGTTATGCAATGAAGGTGCTGGTCACGGGCGCAGCGGGATTCATCGGGTCTTTTGTTGCCGCAAAGCTGCTGGAGCGGGGCGACGAAGTGGTCGGGCTCGACAATCTCAACGATTATTATGACGTCAACCTGAAGCGGGCGCGGCTGGAAAAACTGCGTGCCCATGATCAATTTTCTTTCGAGAAACTCGATCTTGCCGATCGCAGCGGCATGGAACAATTGTTCCGGCGCGAGGGGCTGCAGCGCGTGGTGCATCTTGCCGCTCAGGCTGGTGTCCGGTATTCGATTGAAAATCCTCATGTCTATGTAGACAGCAACGTCGTCGGTACCCTGCACGTGCTGGAAGGATGCCGTCATCATGAGGTCGAGCACCTTGTGTACGCGTCGACGAGTTCGGTATACGGTGCCAACACGGCGATGCCATTTTCCGTCCATCAGAACGTCGATCACCCGTTGTCGCTGTACGCGGCGACCAAGAAGGCGAATGAATTGATGGCGCACACCTATTCGACCTTGTACCGGTTGCCAACCACGGGACTCAGGTTTTTTACCGTCTATGGTCCGTGGGGGCGGCCGGACATGGCGTTGTTCCTGTTTACCAGGAATATTCTCGCCGGCAAGCCAATCGACGTATTCAATTTCGGCAATCACAAGCGTGATTTCACCTACGTTGACGATATCGCCGAGGGGATCGTTCACGCGCTCGATCATGTTGCCGAGCCTAACGCCGAGTGGTCGAGCGACGCTCCCGACCCTGGTACGAGCCGGGCTCCGTATCGGCTGTACAACATCGGCAATCAACGGCCGGTGGACCTGATGAAGTACATCGGTCTTGTCGAAGAGTGCCTCGGGATGGAGGCGGAAAAAAACATGTTGCCGCTGCAGCCGGGCGATGTGCCCGATACCTGGGCTGACGTGGAAGATCTCGTTCGCGATGTCGGCTACCGTCCGCAAACCCCGGTAGAAGAAGGTGTCGGCAAGTTCGTTGAGTGGTATCTGAGTTACTATGGTAAGCCCTGATCCCGCCTGACCCGCGGGCTTTCATCGTTTCCGCACGTCTGCTGCGAGCTGACAACCTGGTGAAAA
>PKUM01000243.1 GCA_002868855.1 Chromatiales bacterium
GCGGCATACCCGGAGCCTGTGCCAATCTCCAGTACCGTCTCACCGCCCTCGAGGAGGAGGGCTTCCGTCATATAGGCAACAATATAAGGTTGCGAGATCGTTTGACCGTCGCCAATCGGCAGCGGCGCGTCATCGTATGCCCATGCTGCTTGCCCGTTCGGCAGAAATCGCTCACGCGGGACCTTGCGCATTGCATCCAGAACTTTCTCCGATCGCACACCGCGACCCGCAATCTGACGTTGAACCATTCGCTCTCGCAGTCTCGAGTAGTCTGTCATGACTCCCTCCGCAGCCACTTCCCAAACGCGCTGACATCAGCATATGTTGATAAAACCGGCTTAGATATCAGGAGTTGTCGCTGTCCTGACTCTGCGCGTTTTGGGTGTGTCGCAGAAACCTCCTGAAAAATCCAGCAAAGTGGCCGGTCCCGACTTTCCTTGACGATTATGGTTCACCAAATTCCGGTAAATTTCACGTGACGCCGGGGGTATTGGCTTGCGGTGGGAAGAGCATCGTCCGCAGCGAACGCAAGTAAGCGAGCGGCCCCGTTGAGAGGCGAGCGCGTAGCGCGAGTAAACCCACCCGCTTGGCCAGGCAACGAAGTCGGGCCCGTCCAGGCCGTATAAAAACCTCAGGCCATCTCGCTCGAGGTGGCTTTTCCTCGTTGTTCCTCATGCGCCTGGATGATCGACTTGATGTTGACCCACTGAGCTGGCCGGCGGCGTCTTCGGTGGCGTCCGAAATTGCGGCGATCGTGTGCAGACATCCTTGGATATGCAGTTTTTCCCCATATCCATCGTTAATTTGAACATCCGGGTCGTCAATTCACGCTCTAATGTGCCGATGCGCGATTCGAATTCGCTGACGCGCATACTGTGCTTGCGAACCTTTTCCAGCTTGTCTTTCGCGCCGAAGTAAGCTTTGAGTCCTTTTTGGAGCGCCGAGAAACACTCTGACGTCAGGTCGAGGATTGCGTTGATATCGGTCGCATACTCGTGCGGAGTCATCGGGGCCTGGTAGTGAAAATCGTCGAAGCAGTCCCAGGCCTTGTTGCTCACTCGGTCGATGGCCGACATCAGGCGGTAGATATCCCCGCGGATTTGCGGCAGATAAGCGCCCGAATACAGCATTTCGCGGATTCCCCGGGGCAGGGTATCGACCTCTGACTCAAGGCTGTTGACCAGGCGAACCGCCGCTGTCGAATCGGAGTTGTGGTCCGTAACGCACGTCCTGAGGCTGTCGGGCGTTGCCTGCATGCATTCTGCTGACATGTCGATGTGCCTGAATATCAGCTCGATGACGGCTTTTTCTTTCCTGAATATGAGCGTCAGTCTTCTTCTCTTGTTTCGGTCCAGATTGCATTCACCGCAAAAGGTAATCACGTAAGCGGTACATGACAGCGGCAAAATGGCAGGTTGAGCGAGAATGGTTAGCGTGGGCGTTGTTTAGTGCTTTGTATGCCGTATCAGTGTTTCCAGGTAACGGGACCTGAGCTGTTCGCTTGCCAAAACCTGCTTGATCGGCGGTAGCTTCAAAATCACACCCAGTACTGCAGCCATGGCGCGGTGGCTCCACAAGACCTGGTTATCGAAAATCAGATTTTGTAACTTGCCGCGTTCAATGGCCATGAGCACTGCCCGGTGTGTTCCGTTCAACGGCGTGAGAACTCGCTTCGGACGCGACTCCAAAGACAGACTGTTGTGTTTGTTGCAGCTGCGTATACACACGCCGCAACCCAGACAGAGTTCATCGTTCAACCGGGCTATTTTCATCCTGGGCTTATTCGGGTCGTGGGCTGAAACCAGGGTCATCGCGTCGACCGGGCAGACGTTTACGCATTTGCCGCAGCCATTGCAGGTTTCTTCGTCAATGACCGGAATATAGTTCGTCGTGTGCACAGGATTGATGATTGCAAAACTGCGTGCGGTGATCATGGCTTCACAACAGCAGCCACAACAATTACAAACAAAATTGACACTTTCCCGTACATTCTCGCCGAACTGCACCAGGTTGTTGTCATAGGCCTCTTGCAATAAGTCGTGACATTCCTTTTTGTCGATCGCACGCGCGTTACCGTGTCTCGTGAGCGAGGACGCGGTGGTGTTGAAGGTCATGCAAATATTCTGTGGCGCAGAACAGGCCTTGCCCATATGTTCCATTTTGTGCCGGCAGTAACAGCGTCCCACACCAATATGGCTCGCTGTTTCGATTACTTCGCTGGCCCGTTCATAATCCAGCACATGCAGTGCATTATCATCGGACAGAGCAGGTTCGTGTACGAAGGTTCGCCCCAATTGCGTTTCACCGCGCGTAAACAGGTCCCTGATAAAGTCCTCCTCTACGTTCATGTACTCATAAAAAAGCTCGCTTAGCACTTTTTGATCAATATCATCGCGGACACGCATCAGCGAGAACTCAAAGAAGCCGGCCATTGGCGGCGGCAGCGCATAAACTGCTTCACCGTTCTGCTCGAAATCAACCAGAATGGCCCTGTCGGCCAACTCATCGAGTATGTTCTTTGTTTCGGCGAGATTCTTCTTCCAGATGCGGCTGGCTTTTTCCGCGGTAAATGGTTTGATCGGCATCAGTGAAACCAAGCCGGCTTCTTCCTCACTGAACAGCATTGACAAAATCTTGAACAGGAGATCGGAAGGAGGTGCGCCCTGCGGAAAACGGTTCAGCCTGTCGGTCAGAGCGGAGTAACTGGTTTTCAATGTTGCATGGGCCACGTTGCAAAACCCTTTGGCAGTAATTTCACCTTACACCTTTATCAGAGTCTTTGGCTATATGGGAAATTGCGCATATCAGGCCGTCAGCGTCCCAAAGGCCCTTACGATCTGGCTGGATGACAAAGACTCGGATTCGGTATCTGGCACGGGTGCGGCTGCCTTTCTTTCGCGGGCAAAAGTAACGTACTCCGATGGCGACATTTCCACATATCGTTTGAACACACGGCCGAAATACGACGCATCGGAAAAGCCCACTGCATGGGCGACTCCGGTGATGGACGTGCCCGGTGTACGTAATTGCCGGCAGGCTTCCGTGGTCCGAACGCGGAGGATGAAATCCTGGAATGTCACGCCGTAGACTTCACGGAAGGCGCGACTGAAGTGGGTGGCACTCAGACCGCATATCCGGGCGACGGTATTACTCGAAATGCGGTGCGGATAATTTTTCTTGACAAAAAAAACTGCTGGCGCAAGTTTCTGTCGCAGCCCTTTTGGCGCGCGCGGCAGTGCATCAGGCAATACATCCGCCGACTGATGTGTGTTTCGAGCAGCCTGAGTCTGCTTGGCCGAGTCAATTGTGCGGATCCTGTCAATAAGACGAAGAAGATCCTGCTCTGTCGCGGGCTTGACCAGATAGTCGATCGCACCGGCCCGGAACGTCCAGACTGCCAGGCTCTCGTAATGCTGCACCGTCATTGCGAATACCGGTACTGAGGGCAGTCGGCTCTTGAGCCAGGCCAGCCTCTCAAGCGAGCGGTGGTCTGGATAATCGTAATCACAACAGATTGCGGCCGGCGACCAGGCTTGGATACGTGAGTCGTCCAGGCTCTCGCCCGCGACCCGACAAATGTCGAAAGTATCGGTCAGCAGTTGAGGTGACTCCGGACTGTAATCTCCGACCGTCAGATCGACCCACATCAGTTCCAGCCTGCGGTCCTTCCGTTCGCCGTGCGTTAGTGCGGAGTTTTCCATAATTCCTGTCTGCCTATGCGGCTCAGTCGGTGCCCCGAATCACACTATTGCTTTAAATATTCACCTACGCCTTGAACTGGGTCACACCCATCAGGATTCACTGTTTTCTTCAAAGCGCAACAAAATCCGTATCGCCGCCAAAATGTTTCTATCTCCTGGGCTGGCAAAGAAATATCTTTTCCCCCGACTGCGGTAGTCGCCGGATAGCCGGGCTCCGCGGCAACCGGCTCAGATTTGGAGCCCAGGGAAAATCAGCAAGGAGAGATAAAGATGAAGAGAAAAATGATGAAATTTTTTCGCGACGAAGAAGGCTTGACCATCGTGGAATACGCGGTTGCCGCTGGTCTGATCAGTGCCGCTGTTGTTCTGGCTTTTACCAACCTCGGTCAGACGGTACTGGGGATCATCAACGATCTGATCACAGCCCTTGGTGGCGCGCCGTAGGGCATCCGGTCCACAGGTAAGCGGCGACGCAGGGATGTCGCCGCTTACCTGGGACTCAGCTCCTCCAATCTCTTAGGGTGAGTGATTTCCGATGATCGACCTAACTACAGCAAACGCAGCGATCCTGGCAACCACTCTGCTTGCCAGTTCGGCCACTGATATTGCCTGGCACCGCATTCCGAACGTACTTCTGGGGCCGGCCCTCGCCGCGGCGATGCTGTTACAGCTCGCGATCGATGGTGGTTCCGGCCTGGCGACGGGACTCGGAGGTCTTGCGATCGGCGCGGGCATGTTATTGCCGCTATACATTCTGGGTGCGATGTGTGCCGGCGATGTGAAACTGCTCGGCGTGGCCGGAGCCTTTCTCGGCCCCGAAGGCGCCATGGTTGCGGGACTCGCGACCATGATGTGTGGCGGAGTCCTTGGGCTCGGCGTCATCGCCTGGCGCATCCTGCTGCACCGTCTCGGCACCCTGGTCTCGATGCAACGGACTTGTGAACCCGCGATTGCCAGCATCAACGATAGCGTCGGTTCCGGGCCCAGGAATATGCGCCGCGGCAGCTTTCCGTACGCGCCGGCAATTACCGCTGGATCCCTCATCGCCTTGTGGCACATAAGCCATCAAACCTTATCGACCGTGAGTTGACAATATGACCCTTCACAACAATATGGCACATGGCCAACCGGCCGATCAGATCGGCATTGCACGACTGCGAAAACTAGCGCCCAGGCCCCGTAATCTCGGAGACACCGGGCTTACGCTTGAGTTTCTGGGTGATCTCGTTTGCAAGCACTTGTTGAATCACGGAACCTTGTCATTGGCCGAACTGGCCAGCTTGATGCGGTTGTCGGGGGCGATCGTCGAGAACATTCTCGAGTTCATCCGGGGTGAGGCGCGAGTCGAAGTTCGTCCGGCCCGGCCCGATGTTCCCGGAATTCTGTATGCCCTGACCGACCGCGGTCGCAGCACCGCGCTGGACGCAATGCTGCGCAGCGGTTACGTGGGTCCCGCACCGGTCCCGCTGAGTCATTATTCGCGAATCGCCCGGCGCCAGAGCATTCACGCGCGGTCGGTCTCGCGCGATGAGATGGCTCGAGCTTTTGCAAACGTGGTGCTCGACGACACTCTCGTGGTCCAGCTGGGCGCGTCGATGAATTCCGGTCGCGCGATCCTGCTCTATGGTTCGCCTGGCACCGGCAAGACTTTTGTATCGCGACATCTCACCAATGTGTTCCCCGATGCCACACTGGTGCCGCATGCCATTGCTGTGGGCGAGAACGTCATTCAGCTTTTCGACCCGCTCATTCACAAGACGTTGGATTTCGGCCTCGATGACAGTGACCATATCCTGGACCGGGGTCACGATCCGCGGTTTCTGGTCTGCGAGCGGCCGGCTGTCGTTACCGGTGGCGAGCTTACCGCGGAGATGCTCGAAGTGGATTTCGAGCCTTCGGCACGCACCTACGAAGCGCCGCTTCAACTCAAGGCTAACAACGGCGTCTTCGTCATTGACGACCTTGGGCGCCAGCGCGTGGATCCGCGAACGGTTTTCAATCGCTGGATCGTGCCGCTCGAGGAGAAAAGCGATTTTCTGCATCTCCAGTCCGGGCGGCATTTTTCCGTACCATTCGACGTTGTTCTGATCTTCTCTACGAACATCCATCCGCTGGAACTCGGTGACGAAGCATTTCTCCGTCGCATTGGATACAAGATCCGCTTCTCAGCGCTATCGCCGACGCAGTATGAGCAGATCTGGCGGGATGTTTGTCTCCAGCACGAGGTCGATTTCGACCCCGAAGTTCTCGATTTTGTGATCAATGAGCTGCATGGCCGCAGCGCGGTAGATCTGCTTCCCTGCCATCCCCGTGACCTGATCGGTATGGCCGTTGATCAAAGCATTTACGCTCACAATGTCCGCGCTATAGACGTCGATTCGATGCGCTGGGCGTGGAGTAATTATTTCGTTTCTTTCAAGGACGAAACCGCAAAAGCAGGCAATGTTCTGCCGGCATAGGAGAGGCACGCCATGGCTAGGAAAAGAGGAATAATTTTAATCGCACTGTCGCTGGTGATGGGCGTCGGAGCGGCCTGGACCGCTAACAAGTGGGTCGCTGCCAAGTCGGCTGCAGAGGACGGTGCCAGGAAGGGAACCCACGTCGTTGCTGCGGCGATGGCGATCCCGTACGGCACAAAAGTCGAGCCCCGACACCTGAAGTATGTCGAAATCCCGGAAGGCGTTGCGCCATCGGGATTCTATTCGTCGGTCGACAATGTAAACGGCATGGTGGCAACGGTAGCGATAGCGCGTGGTGAGATTCTGATCGCGGATCGGTTTGCCAACCACGAGACCGGCAGCACGCTTGCGGCGCTGGTCAGCGAGAACATGCGCGCGTTGACGGTACGGGTCAATGACGTGATTGGCGTCGCGGGCTTCCTGTTACCCGGAAACACCGTCGATGTGCTGTCATCGAGGAAAACCAACGACCGGCGCGCGGTGACCGAGACCATCCTCCGTAACATCAAGGTGCTGGCGGTGGATCAAACTGCCTCTACTGAAAAGAACGAGCCGGTCATCGTCCGCGCGGTCACGCTCGAGATGACGCCCAAAGAAGCGGAAATACTGGTCAAGGCGCGCACCGAGGGCGAAATTCAATTGACCCTGCGCAATCCGCTGGAAGAGGAGGTCATTGAGCCCGAACCCGAGCTCGTGGCCAAGCCGGCCCCGAAAGTGGTTCGCAAACGCGCCCCGAGACGACCGGTCAATAGTACGACGACGGTCACGGTAATTCGCGGCACCAAGGTCGAGACTACCAAGGCCAAATCGTGACCACTGGCGGAGGCTAACGCCCAAGGATAAATATCATGTACCGAACCTACCTTACGAATCTGGCACCGTGGTTCATACTTTCTTTTTTTCTTGGCGGTGTACAGGCGGCAAGTGCCCAGGAAGCGGAGGCCCTTGGCCGGACGATGACCCCGCTGTCAGTGGTAGTGCCGCTCTACAAGTCCCGCGTGATGAATTTGTCGGCGCCGGCGGCGCGAGTATCGGTCGGTAACCCGGATGTGGCGGATATTCTTATTCTTCGCGCGAGCCAGTTGTACGTTCTGGGCAAAGACCTCGGCACAACGAATGTTTTCCTGTGGGATAAGAATGATTTTCTCATCGACGCGGTTGAGGTTGAGGTGACTCATGATCTGCAGTCACTGAAAAAGAAATTGCACGACTTGTTGCCGAATGAAAAGATCGAAGTTCATTCGGCGCAGCGCAACATCATTCTGGCTGGCAACGTATCGAACGTGGCCAGCATGGAGGCGGCGTTACGGATAGCGCGTGGCTACTTCGCCCAGTTCAGCGCTGTCGACACTACGGAATTCGAGCAGGAAAGCGGCGCAGGCGCCGCCGAGGACATGAACGGACAGATCATCAACCTGATGAATGTCGGTGGCGTGCAACAGGTGATGCTCGAGGTCAAAGTCGCCGAGATCGCACGCACTGAACTGCGCCGCCTCGATGTGCGGTTCAACTCGCTACTCGAGAGCGGGTCATGGACCTGGGGCGGTGTGAACGGCGGGGCGGCCTTCCCGGATGCGACTTTCGGACCCGATGACCTGCGAATACCGATATTCGACAACGAAGCCCCGTTGGGCCCGGTGATTGACGAATTTGCACCGAACGATATGGTCATCGAAGACAAGGGCTTCTTTGCCAGTTACCTGTCGGATGATGCGCTGTTCAATCTCGCCATTGATGCCGCCAAAGAAAACGGGCTCGCCAAGATACTTGCTGAACCGACGCTGACCACGCAGACCGGCCAGGAGGCGGAATTTCTGTCCGGTGGCGAGTTCCCGATACCGGTGCCGCAGGGCAACGACAGCGTGACGATCGAGTTCAAGGAGTTCGGTGTCGGTGTGAAATTCCTGCCGGTGGTACTGGATTCCGGCCGCATCAATCTCAAGCTGAACATCAGCGTCAGTGAACTGCAAACCGGCAATTCGGTTGGTATTCGACAGGACGGTGTCACCTCTGCGTTTCTGATTCCGTCGTTGACAAAGCGCAGCGCGATTTCGACCGTAGAGCTTGGTGACGGACAGACGATCGGTATCGCTGGCCTGATTAACGAAAACCTTCGCGAGGTAATCACCAAGTTCCCCGGACTCGGCGAGATACCGATTGTCGGCACGCTTTTCCGCAGCCAGGACTTCATCAAGGGTGAAACCGAGCTATTGATCCTCGTTACACCGCGCCTGGTCAAGCCGCTTCGCCCGGAGGATATCAGACTGCCGACCGAAGGCTTTGTCGAGCCGAGCGAATTCGACTGGTTCGTAATGGGCCGATTGGAGGGTAAGTCGCAACCCACTACC
>PKUM01000246.1 GCA_002868855.1 Chromatiales bacterium
AGCCGAGCTTGCGCACGATGCCGGCGAGCTGCCAGTGTCCCCAGTCGGTGTTGTCACGGTAGCGCGCCGTCAGGTCCGGAACATCGTTTTTGTTCTGGAAAATCTCGTTGGCCGTCGAACCGCAGTTGTTTTCCGGTGATCCGGGCAAATAGCAACTGTCCTCATCGCGAAAGCGGCCGACCGTCAGGGCGGTACTCGGATCCTCGATCGAAATGGCGAACTCGTCCTCGCCCATCGGGAACGTATATCGCAGCTGCTGGTTGCGATAGAAAATCATGCCCGTCGGGCCCCAATAATCGATCGTGTTGGGAAACACGTCGGCGTCCATGAAGTTCGACCAGGTCTGGCCAGCACCGATGTTTTTCCAGGTGCCCCAGGCGTGGCGCAACCGCGGCGTGGTCTGGCCGGCGTCACCGCCGGTACCGAACCACTCGAACTCGAGCAGACCGGTAACCAGGCCATTGTCGGTCGGGTAATTTGCACTGACACCAAAGCGCGACTGGCGCACGCTCGTCACGAACTCGCCATCACCGCCATAGGGTTCGCCGCTTGTCGGAATCGTGGAGACCCGCAACGTGTCGTTCCAGTCCGGATCGACGCGTTTGAAGTCATATATAAAATCCGCCTGCACAAAACCGTATATATTCATGCTCAGGTCGCCAATCCTGATGCCGTCGTCGGCATCGTCGGCGATCGCGGTCGTCACACTCATTACACCCAGTGCCGACAAAACCGCGGCCGCCAGACCGGTGGATGTGACGCGCCCTTTAAGCCGCCATGCCGGTCGGCTTCCTGCCATCGACGAATCTCTCAACATTGCTGATCTCCCCTACTTATAAAGTAGCGATCGGTGCGACCGTGGCTGCACACAGCGCACGGTCGCGATCGATACAAAGACTGTGCCGCATCGGCCACAGATCGCCGCAAACGGCTGACCCGGGAAATGCGATCCACGGGAAGGCCGTTCCCATGGGTACAGCAAATCCCCGTCCGGGCAAACACTCAGTCCGGATTCGGCCCAAAGATACCGACACCCAACTGACCGGCGATATGCCGAATTGCATTCTGCGCCCGCACGCTGTTGCCAAACTCGTCGAGCCGCGGCGAAAACGCGGCAATCGCCATCTTGCCCGGTACCACCGAAACGATGCCGCCGCCAACGCCGGTCTTGGAAGGCAGGCCGGCCGTCATCGACCAGTACCCCGATCCATCGTAGAAACCGGCGGTGAGCATGATCGCGAGCAACTCCGGCACGTACGCCTCGTTGATCAGGCGCTTGCCAGTCTTCGGATTGACACCGCCGTTTGCGAGTGTCGCACCCATGATTGCCAGGTCCCGCGTCGTGACGCCGACCGAACACTGCTTGGTATAAACGCGCAGCGCCTCCTCGGCATCCGAATACAGACGTTCGTAGTTATAAAGGTTATTGGCGATGCCGCGGTTGCCCCAGGCGGTCGTGTACTCTGACTGGTACACCTCGTCCAGCAGCGGCAGCGATTCGCCGGCGAAGTCGCTGAGATTGCCGAGCACCATCTGCCAGCGCTCATCTTCGCTGCTCGCCTTGACCATGCTCACCGATGAAATCGCACCGGCGTTGACCAGCGGATTGACCGACCGTGCATCGAGGATTTCAATGGCCAGCTTCGAGTTGAATGGCAGGCCGGTCGGCTCGACACCGATCTTGTCCACGATCGCCTGGGGGCCGCCATACTGCTGCATAACCAACGCGGCGGTAAACGGTTTCGAGGTCGACTCGATTGCGAAGCGGTAATCGACATCGCCGGCGGTGAACACAGTACCGTCAGGTAACGCGATAGCGACGCCGAAAAGCTCCGACGGGATCGTTGCAAGAATCGGGATGTAATCGGCATTCTTGCCGTCTTTCAGATCCTTGTATTTGGCATGGGCCTCGTCTACGAGCCGCTGCAATTCGGCGGCGTTGACCTTAGACGTGTCACGGGCAACAGCAGTCGTGCAAGCCGCCATATTGAATGCGGCGATCAACACCGCCGCGATCGCAGCCATTGACGTTGACTGCCACCGTTTTAAGTCACTCATCATGATCGGGCTCTCCTGTTTATTTAGGTCGTTAGTCGTACTTTACTTGATGCCCACCGAAATACCGGGCGGCCGCTGCAATTTGCATCTGCAGTGTCATGCTATCAGCAGGACAATCACAAGCCCCCATAGGGTCAGGGTCGTGTTAGCTACGGCATAGGGAACTGTATACCCAAGCATCGGCACGCTGCTCTTTGCGACGTCTCCCACCATGGCTACCGAGGCCGTGCTGGTACGCGCGCCACCACAAACACCGAGGTTAATCGCCGGGTCGAACTTGAATATGTATTTACCGATCAGCGGAGCCAGCAACATCGGAACCGACGTTGCAAATATCCCCCAGAAAAATATACCGAAACCCACCTGCTGCAGCCCCGCGACAAAGGTAGGACCCGAGGAGATGCCGACTACGGCAATGAAGACGTTCAGTCCCACCGAGTTCATTATCCACAGCGCGCCGGACGGGACCCGGCCGAATGTCGGATGCACGCCGCGCAGCCAGCCAAGTATGATGCCGGCGATCAGCGCACCGCCGGAGGTGGATAGCGTGATCGGGACACCGGATACCGGAACCGTAATTGCGCCAATCAGGCCGCCGATTACGATTGCGATACCAACCCAGACCATGTCAGTCGCATCGGTCGGCCGATCGGCGTAACCCACCGCCTCGACAACCCGATCGGTATGCTTGCGGGTACCGACTATCGTCAGGATATCGCCGCGATGCACGGTAGTCTTGGGCATAATCGGTATATCCACCGATGTGGCGCCGCGGGTGATCTTGCTGAGGTAGACGCCGCGCGCAAACTTTTCAGCGGCCAGCTCCATGATCGTCTTGCCATTGAAGGCCTTCCTGGTCAGCACGAGATCGACCGATTCGGCCGGCACGTCGAGCAACTCACGATCCTCGACTTCCTCATGATTGTGACCGAGCGTGACGATCACATCGCGCCGGGCGGAGGCGGCAACGACGTCGCCGGCCTGCAGGACGGTGGTCTCGTCAAAGTCGATTATCTTGCCGTCGCGGCGAATTCCCTCGACAAAAATCCGGCTCTCGCTGTGTTCTGCCTCGGCCTCGGCAATGGACTTGCCCACCGGCGTAATCCCGTCTTTAAGTTGATATGCGCGCATCTCTATCTGGCGCCATGCCGTGCCGCCGCTGCCGACCGGCAATCCGCCGTGCATTTCGGCCTCGTAACGCTTGCATTCCTCTTCGATGTTTACGCCGAGGAGCTTCGGGCCGATGATCGAGAGAATCAATCCGGTGCCGATCGTGCCCCACAGGTACACCACCGCATAGGCGACCGGGATGTGACTGAGTAGTTCCTTGGTTTCGGCTGCAGACTTACCCAGTCCGTTGATGGCGTCCGTCGCCAGCCCGATCGATGCGGAGATAGTCTGCGAACCGGCCAGCAGGCCGGCCGCAAAACCCACGTCGTAACCCTGGATCTTGGCAGCTATGTAAACCGACAGGAGGCACAGCAGAGTAACCACGACCGCGAAAAGAGCCTGCGGAGCTCCATCGGAGGCAATGCCACGGACAAATTGCGGTCCGACACCGTAACCGACGGCGAACAGGAACATGATGAAAAAGATCGACTTCACCTGCGGTGAAATCGTGATGTCGAGCTGCCCGATCAGGATGCCGGCAAGCAGCACGCCCGTGACAGAACCCAGCTGGAACTTGCCGATCCTGAGCTGGCCCAGCCAGTAGCCCACGCCGAGCGTCAGGAAAATCGCCAGTTCGGGATTGTTGCGCAGCGTCGTTACTATAAAGTCGATCATCTACCCTACCTCGCCGAGTCCCAGTCGAATGAAACGGGCGGGCCGCAGCTGCGGCCCGCCAGCGTTATCGGTCAATGGTGGTAACCCCCGGCCTCTGCCTCGGACAGCGGGTTCGTGATCGGGTGGGCACGGAAATAATCGAGGCAGCGCTCGATATCCTCCAGCAGCAGGCTTGCAAGATCCCTGCTCACGCCGTGGCGAACCAGAATGCGCTGAATCACGACGTCCTGGGCATCCGCCGGCAGCGAGTACGCCGGCACCTGCCAACCACGCGAGCGCAGGCGATCGGCGAGATCGTACAGCGTGTAGCCATGGGTATCGAAGCCTTCCTTGATCTTCCAGCACAGCGCCGGAATGCCGGAGTCGATTTCGCCACCGTAAATAATCTCGAACGGCGGCATCTTGCCGATCTCCTCGGCCAGGTACTGCGCCGTCTCGTAGCAGGCAGTATGGATCTTGCGATAGCCCTCCATGCCGAGGCGCAGGAAGTTGTAATATTGCGCGACGATCTGGCCGCCGGGGCGCGAGAAGTTGAGCGCGAACGTGGCCATGTTGCCGCCGAGATAGTTGACCATGAACACCAGGTCTTCCGGCAGGTCGGCCTGCTCGCGCCAGATCACCCAGCCAACGCCCAGCGGTGACAGCCCGAACTTGTGCCCGGACGTATTGATCGACTTCACCCGCGGCAGGCGGAAATCCCACTCCAGTTCCGGCGAGCAGAACGGCGCGAGAAATCCGCCGCTGGCGCCGTCGACATGAATCGGGATATCAAGCCCGGTGTCCGCCTGGAGCTTGTCCAGCGCATCGGAAATTGCCTTGACCGGCTCGTACTGACAGGTAAAAGTGACGCCGAGCGTGGGCACGACACCGATTGTGTTTTCGTCGCAGCGCGCGATGACCTCTTCGGGCGTCAACAGCAAGCGGCCGCGGTCCATCGGCACTTCGCGCAGCTCGATGTCCCAGTAGCGGGCGAACTTGTGCCAGCAAATCTGCACCGGCCCGGTAATCATGTTGGGCTTTTCCGTCGACTTGCCGGCCGCGCGCATTTTATCGCGCCAGCGCCACTTCATAGCCATACCGCCGAGCATCGCTGCCTCGCTGGATCCGGTGGTCGAACAGCCAACGCCGCCGCCCTTCTCCGGAGAGTTCCACAGATTGGCCAGCATGTTGACGCAACGCGCCTCGATCTCGGCAGTCTGCGGGTACTCGTCCTTGTCGATCATGTTCTTGTCGATGCACTCGTCCATCAGCTTATGGACTTCCGGCTCGACCCAGGTCTGGCAGAAGGTCGCGAGGTTTTGTCGCGAGTTGCCGTCCAGCATCAGTTCATCATGCACGACCTGGTAAGCATGCCGGGGGCTATGTTCCTTTTCCGGCATTCTGTACTTCGGCATGCTGACGGAGAGGTCGGCGGACGAGTAGACAGATTCCTCGGCGGTATCGCCGCCAAGATCCTTTCGGTTATGCAGGGGCATTGACTCACTCCTCAATTAGAAAAACGGATTGCGGCAGCGGCGAGATCAACGCTCTCCGCAAACCAGATCGCAACAGGTCGACAAGTTATTGATGTTAGGTAAATGCAGCCCACTTTTAGAACTCGTCGAACAATTTAGAATGTGTGCAGATTCACACCGCCTGGATGGGGCGAAAAAGCCTGACCTGATCATGATACCGAAGGCAGGTTGCGGCGCGCTTACCATCTCGCGCCAGATTGATCACGTCGAAACAGCGTTAATAATCCAGCGCTGCAAAATAAACGTGGCTCAACGATTGATCGCCGCGGCGGTCAACACAGTCTGCCATCGGAGTTTCATTGTTACCTGACCCGGGATTGAATAGTCGATTTCCACGTGTTGGTTAAGGAAGGATCTCTTTATGCCGGTCATCCACTCTGAGCATGATCGTTTCTTTCTACTACCCCATAGCAATTGCTTTTTACTGAGCGTCAATTAGGACAAAATGCGGCAACATTAGAAATACGTAATAATCGCTATACTCTGGCGGTTCTCCGCTGGGCCAACGTCCGCCGTCAGGGCGCTGGTCGACATCGCACGTGACGGCAACGGCGGAAGACATGACCGCCAGGCAAGCGAGAATAGCGTTCTGTCGCATCGTGTATGCTTGGCCGCTCATCGACCTGACTCAGGGACCGCGGAGTTTCAAATGGATCTGAAATGGCTGCTTTTTTCGTTCGAAGGGCGGATCAACCGTCTGCCGTACTGGGGTGTCGCGCTGGTGATGATCGCGCTGGGCACCGGATTCAACATCGCGATCGGCGACTTCGGGCCGGAGCGGCCGATGACCGCCGGCCCGGCAATATTCGAGACCGCTGTCTTCCTGTTTTTCATGTGGATCGGGCTGGCTGTTCAGATCAAACGCTGGCACGACCGCGACAAGTCTGCGTGGTGGGCGCTGCTCAACCTCGTGCCAATCGTCGGCACGATCTGGGTACTCATCGAATGCGGATTCCTGCCCGGCACCGCCGGCTCGAACCGCTACGGTCCTCCACCACCGGGAACCGCGGGTATACCGGCCCCTCCGCCGTCAGGCCCGGGCATGGCGTAAACGGCCAACCCGGCAGCGGGATCGGAAATGCTCCGCGTTCGAAGCACGCCGCTCGGGATGGTACCGGCAATGAGCCGAATTCCGGTTGCAAGATCGCAGCGACTCGAGGCACCGGAGTTGATCAGCATCGTGCAATGTCGTCACCAGATGACGGGAACGCGGCGGGATCTCAGCCGATCGCATCTGCCGCCGCGGGAGCTGTCGCGATGGTCATGCGCTCGAGTCGAGATGCCCCTCGCCCTCGTCCCCCTGACTCATTTGCGCTGCGATAACGTCGGCGGCACTGGCGAGCGCCTCCAGGCGTGTCGCGAACCGATGGGTATCATGGAGTTTGTCGAGGACGCCCATCCTGCTCATCAGCCGGGCAACGTCGGTCGTGAGCCCGGCCAGCAAGACGCGTTTACCCTCCTCCGAGGCACGTTCGACGATTTCCTCCAGCGCCAGCGTCGCGCTCCCGTCCATGCGCGGCACGTCGTGCAGATCGATGATTAAAACGTCGTAGGTGGCAACGATGGAGAACCGGCGTGTGATCTCTTTGGCTGCGCCGAAACTCATCAGGCCTGAGAAATACAGCAGCAACAGCCGGCCCTGGCAGCGTCGAAACAACTCCGTCTCCTCCGCGCTCAGGAAGGGCGCATGCTCCGGGTCGGACAATGCCCGAATCGACTCAATCTGCATTTCGGCTGACTCCTTGACGAATGCCAGGCTCGCCAGAATCACGCCGGTCGCGACGGCTGTGATGACATCAACGAAAACCGTCAGGAACAACACGACGAACATCAACACAACTTCGGCCCTGGGCGCTCGGGTCACCCGCCGCAGGTAGCGCCAGTCGATCACATCAATGCCAACCTTTATCAGGATGCCGGCCAGCGCCGCATGCGGAATGAACGCGACCAGCGGGCCGAGGCCGAGCACCATCGCCAGCAACACCAGGGAGTGGACGACGCCCGAAAGCGGCGTGCGGCCGCCGGAATGGACATTCGTCAGCGTGCGGATCGTGGCGCCGGCGCCGGGCAGACCGCCCGCGAATCCGGCAACGAGGTTACCGATGCCCTGTCCGACCAACTCCTTGTCGGAATCGTGAAATGTGCGTGTTACGTTGTCGGCGACCAGCGACGTAAGAAGACTGTCGATGGAGCCCAGCGCCGCCAGCACCGCCGCGGATACCAGCATCTCGTTGAGCTGGCCGAATGTCACCGCTGGCCAGCGCCATTCGGGAAGACCCGAGGGAATCCGGCCGATCGTGGTGGCGTCGCCGAAACCCAGGGCAAGCATCATCGAGACCGCCAGGGCAAGCAACGGAGCGGGCAAAATCCGGCTGAATCGCCTTGGTGTGAGAAAGCAGACGAGCAACGACACGATACCGATGACAACGGCATCCCAGTTCGGCCTCGACAATTGCTCGGGCAACACGGATATTGCGTTGGTCACGCTGGTGGGGCTCGAGTACCCGAGCAGCGGCTCGAGCTGCATGATGATCAGGATGCAACCGATCCCGGTCATAAACCCGGATATGACCGGGTACGGCATCAGGTTTACAAACCGGCCAAGGCGCAGCATTCCGAACAGGATCTGGAACGCTCCGGCCATCATCACAACGGTAAAAGCGACCGCCGGCTCTCCCGCGTACATCGTGAAAACGGAGGCCGATACAATCGTCATCGGTCCGGTCGGGCCCGATATCTGTGCCGGCGTGCCGCCGAACAGGGAGGCAAACAGCCCCACACAGATGGCGCCGTAGAGCCCCGCTACCGGGCCTGCACCCGAGGCGACGCCGAACGCGATTGCCAACGGCAGTGCGACTATGGCGGCGGTCACGCCACCAAGGGCATCGTTGCGAAAGTTCCCCAGATCAATCGCATTTAGCCTGAATCTGTACATCGCCGCGCCCCTCAAGCCAACCTGCTGATGTTCCCATTAACCCCTGACAAAAAGATAGGGAATGAGTGCCGGCGCGGGGACATCGCGAGATTGCGGCGCTTTTCCTGCCCGAAACCCGAACCGGGCGGCGGCTAATCGGCCGGGCCGCGTATCGCGCGACGTCCGAATTACCCGCCGATCCGCGATTCGCCCAGCTGATGGACCACTACGG